>JAYTBU010000055.1:0-6684 GCA_043736875.1 bacterium | reverse complement strand
ACCTGCCAAACTCGTGCCAGCAGCAGCGGTAATACGAGTGGTCCAAGCGTTATCCGGAATTATTGGGCGTAAAGGGTGCGAAGATGGAATTGTTAGTCAAGTGTTTAACCCATGGGCTCAACCTGTGGATTGCACTTGAAACGTCAATTCTTGAGGTTGTTAGAGGTGAGCGGAACTCATAGTGTAGGGGTGAAATCCGTTGATATTATGGGGAACACCAAAAGCGAAGGCAGCTCACTAGAACACACCTGACATTATCCCACGAAAGCGTGGGTAGCGAATGGGATTAGATACCCCAGTAGTCCACGCCCTAAACGATGCAGACTCGCTATTAAGAGTATCGACCCTCTTAGTGGCTAAGCTAACGCGGTAAGTCTGCCGCCTGGGAAGTACGATCGCAAGATTAAAACTCAAAGGAATAGACGGGGAGACGCACAAGCAGTGGATTATGTGGTTTAATTCGACAATAAACGAAGAACCTCACCAAGATTTGAAACTAGAATGTAAGGCCTAGAAATAGGTCCCCCGCAAGGCTATCTAGCAGGTGATGCATGGTCGTCGTCAGTTCGTGGTTTGAACTGTTCCCTTCAGTGGGGTAACGAACGCAACCCTCGTCGTGTGTTTTACGTGTCACACGAGACTGCCCCCTTTCGGGGGAGGAAGGAGAGGATGACGCCAGATCAGCATGTCCCTTTGACATCTTGGGCTACACACATAATACAATCGGGCGGACAACGGGTCGCGACGGGGTAACCCTGAGCCAATCCTTCAAACCGCCCGCCAGTTCAGATTGAGGGCTGAAACTCGCCCTCATGAAGCCGGAATTGCTAGTAATCGCGGGTCAGCTAAACCGCGGTGAATACGTTCTCGTCTCTTGTACTCACTGCCCGTCAACTCAAGGGAATCGGAAGTATCCAAAGGCTTTCTTTAATGAAGGACTAAGGTAAGTTCGGTAACAAGGAGTAAGTCGTAACAAGGCACGGCTAGCGGAAGCTGGTCGTGGATTAATTCCAAATTGGACACGTGCATTGCTATTTATAGCTCTAGCATTACGTCGGTATTATAATGGTATGATGCAAATCATATTATCTATTCTCGAAATTTTAATTTTAAAGTTTTATGAACTTCAACATCATACGTGTTATTACGAGATATAACAAAAATCCCAACATAGATTACACTGGCAATCAGCCAGTATCGCAATCTTAGGATTGTTCGGGTTAAAAAGTGGAACAAAAAATCTGCATATATTCTTATTTATTTTAAACTTACAAAAAAGTAAAACAAAAAACTCTGCGCCCAGCATTAGGACTCAGAGTTTTTTGTTTTATATAATAAAAAAGTAAAGTACTTGACAAAATATTTAAAATAGTGTATAAATATAGAGTAGTTCAAATTATACAAGATGATATCAAATCATTTGAATCGCACATTTTTATAAGGGTTCTTCAACCCGGAAAGGCTCCCAATGGCAAAGCAAGCAAAACCAGCAAAACCAACAGCAAAATCTGAGGCAGTGGCCAAACCGGTCATAATCCAGAAAGAAATGAAGTCACAAAAGCCAAAAGGCGCTGTCCCTGACTATACAAAAAAGATTCGTAGTATCCCAATAGAAGGAACTTTCAAAGGTATTTTTGATCGCTTTACAGCGAAACAAAAAGCATTAGGATTTAATCTTTTTACTGGCGAGCTCGGAAAATATGCCGTGCAAGTCGGGGAGAAAAGTCTGATCGTGCAGTCATTTGAAAATGAAAAAGGTGTCCAGTTCAAATGCCTCGAGACAGACTTTGGATTTGCCGCTCAGGTTTTCCTGAGTGAAAAATTGGTAAAGGATTTTACTTCGGAAAAGTTCACCCCCAATTTCAAGCTACCGATCGGTGTTCAAGAAGAGCAAAAAGCTCTTCACAGCTTTTTACGCACTGCGTATGAGCAGACTGACGAGTTCAAGGCGAATCTTGCAACTGATACTTACAAGGTTAAGCCAGTGCTTACCTTGGTACCAAAAGCGCCACAACCTCACAATGTTTTCGCTGGTTTTGCTCTTGAAGAGAAGACTTGTAGCGATATTCGCGCTTTGGTTATGGGGCAAGTAAAAGTGTATCGTATTGCTGATAAAAACGGCAAATACGCTGTACTTTCACTAACCTCACAAGGTGAAGTTGTTAAAGTGGTGCGAATCACTTTGAAATTTTTACAGGAAGGTCATGAACTTGAAGGTGTCTTACCATTGGAAACTTTGGTGGAGCTGCACAAGCTCAAGCGTGATTATCTGGGTAAGCCCCATGGACAGTTTGAGCAGCAACAGCGTAATCAGGGTGTGCTGCATGCATGGCTGCGTAAAGTAGCTATGGGTGCCGGTATCAAAGATAAACCTGCTGTAAAGTTAGCAAAAGCTACATAAGCTTTGACTGACATATACCGCAAAATCGTAAGATTTTGCGGTATTTTATTTTATAAGAAAACAGACTTTTGTTTATTGTATTTATTTATGTTATAATTTATTTATGTTAAAAGAAAAAAATAATTTAAATATTAATATTAAAAGTATAAATAATATTTTTACAAGTAAGCAAAATCCTTTAAAGTATGAAACTCACACATCTCCAGTCAGTGATTCATTAAGAAAAGATCTGGACGAAGCCCTAATAGAAGCTCGTAATACAAAAATAAAAAAGTACTCTCTAAAAGAAATTTTTGACTCAATAAAAATTTAATAAATTATGCATAAAGTGATTTATAGAGATAAAGCCAAAAAAGATATTACTGATATTTTAACTTATTATTATTTTATAGATATCAATTTATTAAACGCATTAAAAAATGAAATTGAAAAAATTGATCTCATCTTAACCTCTTTTCCAGAATTATATAAAATAAGATATAAAACAGTGAGAAGGGTTAATTTGCAAAGTTTTCCATTTTGTATATTCTATGAAGTGTCTAAAAAGAATGTAAATGTGCTCAGGGTTTTGCATCAGAGTCGTGATCCTGTATTTTGGACGTAAAAACAAAACAAAACAAAAAACTCTGCGCCAAGCATTATGACTCAGAGTTTTTTGTTTCATTAAATAGTTTGACAAATTATTATAAATATGTTATAAATAATAGGTGATTTAAAAGATATTCTGTTTTCTAAATCCTGGCGATTTGCCACTTTGTTTTTTTAGGAGATGTCATGGAAACACCATTCTCAATTTTTTTTATTTGTAATTTCTGCGGCAGTCTTTTTGTTCCGCTTCTTCCTGCTTCTAAATCAAGAAACTTTAACTCCTTCAAAAAGTTTTTTACTTATAACAGGGCTTTTGACCGCAATGATGGGGCCAGCAATACTATCTCTTGGTTTAGTCGTTACGTTGTTGTCCTACGGTACAATAATTTTTGACAACACCTCAATAGAGTATATTTTAGATGTTTATCCAAAAAATGTTCACTGGTTTTTCTTTACTGGCGCACTGATTGCATGGAGCCCAGCTCTGTTCAGTCACGCTAAGCCAAAGGTGACACAGCTTTAACACTGCAACCCCCCCCACAAAATCGTAAGATTTTGTGGGGGTTTTATTTTATAATAAAACACGCTTTTATGCTATAATAAACAAATGAAAAAAATAGCAATCATGTACGGTGGCCCATCAAAAGAAAGTGAAGTGTCTATTGCTTCGGCTAAAAACATAATAGAAAATATAGACAAAGAAAAATACGACATATTTTTAATATTTATCACAAAAGATAAAGTTTTCAAAGCTTTTAATTATAAAAATCAAAACAAGAAAATGTTTTTTTCTGAGAATAGTATATTCAAATTTTTAAAAGATAAAAATATAGAAATAGTTTTCCCAGTGCTGCACGGCGAGTACGGTGAAGATGGAAAACTCCAAAAAAGATTGGAAGATAATAATATAAAGTTCATAGGCTCGGGATCTGTCTCATCTGCAAATGCTATGGATAAAAACTTGGCCAATAAAATATTTGAAGAAAATGGAATACTTATACCAAAAACTAAAATAATAAGTAGGGAAAAGATGAAACATGATTTTGCTTATCCTATTTTTGTAAAGCCAATAAGTGAGGGTTCAAGTTTTGAACTTTTCAAATTTGAAAATAAAGATGATTACATCGCTGCCACAGATGATATATTTAAAACTTATGATGATATGTTGTTACAGCAGTGCATAGTGGGGCGTGAGTTCACTTGCGGCGCAATAGATATGCCTTCTGGTAGCCTGTCACTGCCCCCTACAGAGATTATTTTAAATAGTGGTGGTATATTTGACTATAAGACAAAATACAAAGCAGGGGCCTGTAGCGAGGTCACTCCAGCAGTAGCGTCAGCTGATGTTTTGCTTAAAATAAAAGAATTAGCATTAAAGTGTCACAAAGCACTGGGGTGTGCCGATTTTTCTAGGACAGATATGATAATGACAAGTGAGGGTGATTTTTACGTATTAGAGATAAATACTATACCGGGTATGACTAAAAACTCATTGCTGCCAGCGCAGCTACGTGCTGCAGGTATAAGTATTGGCGACTTTGCAAATGCTTTACTTAACAGATAGTTTCAAGTCTTTAGGAGGGGGTTATACTAGCTATTTGCAGTATCTTGTGTTATACTTAAAAAGTATGCTTCATAATTTTAATAATTATGACAGTATATAGATATCTATATATAGACGATATATATAAAAATTAAAAATATGAAAAAAAATCTAACTTCAATCTTGATCGGTTTATCACTACTTGCAGTGCCTGCAGCATTTGCAGACTTTGTAATAGATGGTAACTCATCAACAACAGGCTATGGCTACGGCTATGGTAACTGTGCTACAGACGGTAACTTTGGATTCCTTAGCCCTTGTACAGGTTCTGGATATTCATTTGGTTACGGTTACGGTGCTAATGGATTATTTTATCCAGGTAGTTCTGTGTACGGTACAACTGGTGGATCTTCTTCTAACGGAGGATATTCTACTGGTGGATCATATGTTTCTAACTCATATGTAGGAGCGTCAGTAACAAACAACAGTTTGGGACTACCTCAAACTACAGGAGCTACAAATACAACACTAACTACTACTACAACTGTAAAACCAGTTATAAAACCTACAAAGAAAACAAAACGTGGTTCATTACCTGCTACAGGTTCTGATTCTACTATGTATGTTCTTGCAGCTTTTGCTATAGTTATGGCAGCAGCATTTGTAATGGTAAAAAGAAATAAAAATGCATAATATTTTTTAAGTTAAAAACTTTAAAATATAAGATTTTTATTTACTAAACAAATAACAAAAATCTCTCGCTTTTGCGAGAGATTTTTGTTATAATAGAGATATGAAAATACACACAAAAATATCTTTTAAAAAATTCTTATTAACTTCTTTATTTACATTTTCTATTTTTAACTTTTCTTTTGCATATGAGACTTTAAAAATAGAGAGCGCTAGTATAAATCAGACAATATACAATGTGGGTGATGCAAAGAAATTAAAAAAGGGGGTAACATATGACGCAGATAGTGTGAGAGCAGGACAAGTTGGAAACATAAGTATATATGGTCACAGATACAGTAATGTAAAAGGATTAAAACCCCACGCACTCACTGACTTGCCAAAAGCAACACTCGGTAGTATTGTAAAGATACAAAAAGAAGATGGTACAGAATATATGTACAAGATATATGATACTTTTGCTATCGATGTTGATGGTGCTTGGATTATGGATAATTATGAAAATGACAACGGTGAATACTTGACCATATTTACTTGCGCACCGATGTGGAGCGGTGATTATAGGTATGTGGTAAAAGCGAAGAGGGTGATGTCAGAAAGCGAAGAGGTAAAAGCAAATCTAAAATATAACACAAAAGATACTCCAAAATTAGCCCTGGTAAATACTATCACAAAAGTAGAGCCAAAGATTTTGACAGTGAAAAAAGGAGAGACTTTTAAAGTTGTAGATATAAGTAAAAAGAAAAAAAGTAAAAATTATATTTATGACAAAGTTGGTATTTATGATATAAAAACTAGCTTGGGCGATATTTTAAAAGTGATAGTAGAATAAAGTAAATTAAAATTTTATTTTTATAAAATAAATATGTTTAAAAATAAATTTTTAGAAAATAGAATAGTTAGCTCTAGTTTTATAGTAATATTTTTTACAGGTATTGGTATAGTTATTAACTATATTTTTCAAGTTTTTGCTGGCAGGATGCTGGAGGGGGGTAGTTATGCAAATATGCAAAGCTTGTTCTCTCTCTTGACTATTGTCGGTGTGCCTGCCGGAGCGATATCTATGTTAATAGCAAAAGAGGTGGCTGAAGAAAAAGATATATATGGGCCATATACTAGAAATATAAAGTATGCTTATTTCTTATTTTTAATAATAAGCATTTCTGGATTATTTTTATCTTTTTATGTTTCTCATTTTTTAAATATAAATTATCTATATATATTATTTACTTTTATATGTGCTGGCATCAGTTACCCTATAGCATTATATATGGGCATACTACAGGGTGGTGAAAAGTTTTTATCTTTTTCTACTGTATCTTTTCTACAGACTATTATAAAATTATTTTTAGGATTATCACTTTTATATTTTTTAAAGACAGAGATAGGTGCTATGTATGCTATTTTTTGTGGTAGTATATTTTCTATTTTTTATATACATTATGTATTGTTAAAAATTAAT
>JAYTBU010000054.1:0-20015 GCA_043736875.1 bacterium | reverse complement strand
CCTCTGCAAGAGCTTGCAAGGTTGCTACGTCAGAAGCATTGTCTCTTTTAAAATTATTCAAAGTCTCTTCTCTGGAAATAAAGTTCACACTTTTTACTTCTGGTATTATCTGTAGTTTCTGTTTTACTGCGAGGATCTGAGCATCGTCTATGTCAGGCTTCATATATATACTTATATCTACTTTTGATTTTATATTATCTATAGATTTTTCAAATACATCTTTTGATAAATATATACTAGTTATAATAGATAGTGTTATTACCAGTATAAAAATAGAAGATACCGATACTGTCATATTCCTATAAAAACCTGTAAAACCAGCCTGTGTTATTCTTTTTATTAATTGTGTATACATATATTTTATGATATTTATTTTTCTAGTATTTTTATAATTTTATATGACATATTTGCCACTATTATCATCTCTTGCCACCCTACCCTTTTCCATGGTTATAACCCTCTTGCCCAAGTTATCTATCACACCTTTATTATGTGTTGTTAGTATCACAGTAGTACCAAGATCATTAATCTTTTTAAAGATTTGCACTATATCGTAAGTGTTAACAGGGTCCAAGTTACCTGTCGGCTCATCAGCTATTATTATCTCTGGCCTGTTTACTATTGCCCTCGCTATCGCTACGCGCTGCTTTTCACCCCCGCTCATCTGATGAGGAAAATGATGCATCTTGTCTTTGAGATCTACAAGGTCCAGCACATGCGGCACATCTAAATGTATCTCATGGTCACTTTTTCCTGCTGCCTCCATAGCAAAAGCAATATTTTCATATGCAGTTCTGTCTGGAAGTAATCTAAAATCTTGGAATACTACTCCTATTTTACGCCTATAATCATTAAGTAGTCTCCCTTTTAAGTCGTGTATAGTATTACTATGAAAAGACACTTTTCCTTTACTTGGTTTTTCTTCTGCTAATAATAATTTGATTAGCGATGTTTTACCGGCACCTGAGTGTCCTACTATGCTAACTAATTCCCCTTTTTCTATACCTATATTTATATTATCAAGTATTTTTGATCCGTTATATTCTTTTGTTACATTTTCAAAATACAGCATGTTTTTATTTATTATACTTATATTATAACACTTTATTTTAAAAATAAAACAAACTTTTGCACAGAAAGAGGTGGTAGTTTATAAAGCAAAACACTAGCGGCGCCGTAGGCGCCGCTAGTGTTTTCTTTTTAAAAAGTTTTACTTTTAATTTATAAAAAACTAATCAACTTTTCTTTTGTTTTTAGATCTTTCTGAATCTGTTAAAAGTTGTTTACGTAATCTAACTGATTTTGGTGTGATCTCCAGATACTCATCACTGTTCATAATCTCTAGACCTCTTTCTATTGTTATTTCAAACGGAGGAACAAGAGTTATAGCCTCATCAGCGCCAGATGAACGCATATTAGAAAGTTGTTTACCTTTTGTAGGGTTTACTATCATCTCTTCTCCTTTACTTGTATTACCTATAATCATACCCTCGTATACCTCTGTAGCTGGGTTGATATACATAACACCACGGTCTTGCAAGTTCCAAAGTGAGAATCCTAGAGCCTTACCAGTCTCCATACTTGTCATAGATCCCACATCACGACGGTCAATAGTACCAGCATAAGGACCAAACTTTGTAAATCTTGCTGATAATATTCCTAAACCTTTTGTATCTACTATAAACTCGCCTCTGTAACCAAGTAACCCGCGAGTTGGTATCTCAGCTTTTATACGCGTAGTACCATCTTTTTCATTCATATCTGTGATCATACCTTTTCTCTTGCCCATTTTTTCCATAACTATACCGCTGTGTTCTGTTGGTACGTCTATAACAACCTCTTCATATGGCTCTTCTTTTGAACCATCTTCAAGTGTTCTGATAATAACTTTTGGTTGTGATACTTGTAGTTCAAAACCTTCACGGCGCATAGTTTCGAGTAGTACTGACACATGCATCTCACCACGGCCGAATACCTCATACCTATCTCCATCAAAATTAACACGCATACCCACGTTAACTTCTAATTCCTTTTCTAATCTGTCACGTATTTGTCTTGTGGTTACGAACTTACCTTCTTTACCCGCAAATGGTGAATCATTTACCAAAAAGTAAAGAGCAATAGTAGGCTCATCTACATTTATCGCACGCACCGGCTCTACTGTAGCATCCTCAGCAAAAGTCTCACCGATAAATATATCTGAGAATCCTGCTATCATAACAATGTCACCAGCCACAGCCTCCTCAACTTCGACACGTGCTATACCACGAAAAGCAAACATCTTTGATATTTTACCTGTTCTAGTTTCTCCTGTTGGCTTTACTACTGTTATAGCCTGTCCTGTTTTAACTTTACCATCATAGATACGTGCTGTCGCCATACGACCCAAAAAGTTATCATATGCAAGGTTGAATACCTGCGCTTTAAATTTGTTATTTATATCTCCTGTTGCTTTTGGAACTTTCTCAAGTATCATATCAAGTAGTGGGTCAAGATTAACCTGCTCGTCTTTTTCATTTTTCATAGCAACTCCATTACGACCTATCGCATACACAGTCGAAAACTGTAACTGCTCATCGTTAGCGCCTAGCTCCATAAAAAGTTCAAATACTTCATCATGAACACGAGTAGCATCTGCTGCTGGCTTGTCTATTTTATTTATAACTACTATAGGCTTTAACCCTAGCTCTAGAGATTTTTTAAGTACAAAACGAGTCTGAGGCATAGGACCCTCTTGCGCATCGACAACAAGAAGTACCGAGTCAATACTACGTAATACGCGCTCTACCTCTGATCCAAAGTCAGCATGACCTGGAGTATCTAAAATATTTATCTTTACGCCTTTGTAATCAACACTAGTATTTTTAGCGTATATAGTGATACCGCGCTCTTGCTCTAGTGCGTTGCTATCCATAGTCTGACCTTCGCCGCCAGTACCACACTGCTTCATGAGTGAGTCAGTTAAAGTTGTCTTTCCGTGGTCCACATGGGCTATAATAGCTATGTTTCTAATTTCTTGTTGTTGCATATTTTTATTTGTTCTTATTTTATAAGGTTATTTTGTACTTAGTTCAAAGCAATATTATAACATAAAAATAGTAAAATATCAAATAGAACTACAAAATATTTTAAATAACAATATTCACTATTTTATTTTTAATCACTATTGTCTTTTTTATTTCTACACTATTTCCAGACTCATCTCTTGCATCTAATATATACTTTTTATAAGCTTCTGATTTTTCTGCTTTTGATTTTACTTCATCATCACTTGCATTTAGTGACATATCAAAAGTATCACGCAGCTTACCATTGATTTGTAGGGCTATTTTTACAGTATTTGCCTGTAATTTGCTTTCGTCATAACTTGGCCAAATATAATCTACACCCATTTCTTTTAGTATCTTGTCACACAAAGTTGGTGCAAATGGTCTGAGTATTAATAAAAAGTTTTTATACTCTTCTGCACTAACTCCTCTCTCTTCAAATTCATTTATCGTAATCATGAACTGTGACACACAAGTGTTAAATTTAAAACTTTCTATATCTTCGCTAACTTTTTTAATAGTCTGATGTATGATATTTTGATTTGTGGAACCAATATTTGTATCACTATTTATTTTTTCTTTTAATTTCTCTACTCTCTCTATAAATCTTTTCACTCCTTTGATACTATTTGTATTCCAGACTGCTGTAGCTTCAAATGGTGCCATAAACATCTCATACATACGAAAAGTATCTGATCCGTATTCATCTATAATATCATTTGGATTTATCGTATTACCTTTGCTTTTACTCATTTTACTGCCGTCTTCTGCTAATATAAATCCGAGGAATTCTAAGCGACCAAATGGTTCGAGAGTTGTGACAACTCCTATGTCGTATAAAAACTTGTGCCAAAACCGCGCATATATGAGGTGGCGTGTCGCATGATCACCACCAACGTATACATCTACTGTTGCGCTTTCACTTTTTACTTCTGCCATACTTTCTTTCTCTATATTTTCAGAAATCATTTTATGTTGCCACTCTTTTTCTATATCTGGAGATATCAAAAAGTTATCATTATTATTGTCTAAAAATCTAAGATAATAC
This sequence comes from bacterium, assembly GCA_043736875.1. Taxonomy (GTDB): domain Bacteria; phylum Patescibacteriota; class Minisyncoccia; order Phycocordibacterales; family UBA5272; genus JAUPVO01. Next base: position 15,920 of record JAYTBU010000054.1, on the reverse strand, counting down.
CAACTACTCCCTGCCCACTGTGGCATAGTATTTGTCTCGCGCTGAAAAAGCTTTGCTTTTTCAGCGTCCTTATCACAAGAAATAAACTCACCCTCATCATTAATATATCCATATACATCAGTAAAAGATTCTATGTTAGCTAGCGGTGACTCACCTGTACCTGTTGGCTCATAACTTTCTACTGCTGGTAATAATACTGGTAACTCACTATCAGCAACCATAATTGGAGACTTGTCAAAATCTCTAACGCTTTCACCGCTTACCTCATTTATCTTTGTCTCGTACACAATAGGAAATGGTTCACCCCAATAACGCTGACGCGCAAATACCCAATCTTTTAATTTGTATTTACTTACTAATTTACCACCAACCTTTTCTGTAATATTTTTTCTTTCTTCATCGGTATTTTTCTCTTCTATGTTTAAAATCTCTAGATTATATTTCTCTGCAAACTCTTTGTCGCGTTCATCATGAGCTGGGACGGCCATTACGGCACCAGTTCCATAACTACTAAGTACATAGTTAGCAATATATATAGGAACTTCTTTTTGATTGGCTGGGTTGATAGCTTTCGCTCCTGTATCTATTCCTTTTTTTTCTAACTTATTAATATCAAAATCTATGGTTCTAATTTTCTCTTCTTCCTGTAATTCTAGAATAAAGTTTTTAACATCACCGCTTGCTTTCCAACCATTTTTAATCCACTCACTTGCGACAGTGTGTGATATGGCCATAAATGTACAACCAAAAAGTGTGTCCGCGCGAGTAGTGAATACTTTTAATTTATCTTGTGTATTATTGTTTTTGCCACCTACTACTTCAAAGTCTATCTCACTACCCTCACTTTTTCCTATCCAGTTCTTTTGTGCTGTCTTGACCCATTCTGGCCACGCTGTAAGACTATCTAGATCACCAATTAATCTGTCAGCATAATTAGTTATTTTTAGATTCCACTGCCTTAGAGGTTTTTTTTCTATCACGCTACCGCAACGCTCACAAGCATTACCTTCTAAGTCTTCATTAGCCAGTCCTGTCTTACAACTTGGACACCAATTGATCGGTTCGTTGCTCTCATAAGCTAAACCTTTTTTATATAATTGTTTAAATATCCACTGTGTCCATTTGTAAAATTTTGGATCTGTTGTAGAGAGTTCTCTATCCCAATCGTAATCAAGGTTAATCTTTTCAAGCTGTGCTTTAAAATTATTTATATTTTTTTCTGTTTGTATTTTAGGATTGGTTTTATTTTTGATTGCATGCTGCTCAGCTGGCAAGCCAAATGCATCCCAGCCCATAGGATGTATCACGTCATAACCCTGCATCTTTTTAAACCTTGAATATATATCTGTCGCTATATAACCTTTTGGATGACCAACATGCAGTCCGTCACCACTCGGATACGGGAACATGTCTAATACATAGCATTTTTCTTTTTTATCTTTATTATTACTATATTTATTCATATTTAATATTATACTATAAATTAAATAACTTTCAAAATATCTGTACTAGCAGAAGTATCTGTATTTTTTAATTTATAAAATATTTTATTTTTAAATCTTATGTCTACGTATTCTAAATCAGAAAGTTCTTTTTCTTTTATGGCTGATTTTGTATATGAACTAATAAAATTATTCCAAGATTTTTCTATATCATTTTTAGTATTTATTTTTATATAAGTACTGTTGATAGTATATATATTATAATCAGAATAGTCTTTGTATTCTATTTTAGAAACTTTCATTTTTGACTTGGTTAACTTATCTACAAAAGACTCTAACCACACTTTATGATCATAAGCAATATTACTTTCCTTTTTCTCATTAAAAACTTCTCCCAATATCGCAGGTAAAACTATGTCTCTCTTTACAACTTCACTCTTTCTAAATTTTTCATCAAAAATCTTATTCCATTTAAAAAGTTTATAAACGCCAAAAGCTAAAGCTAAAAATAATATAGAAAGTAAAGCTAATTTTAGTATTATGACACTTAGATATTTTAATTTATATTTTAATTTTTCTTTTTTAATAGTATTCATGTATTTATTTAATATTCTTAATCTGTATAACATTATATCATATTTATTTTATTTTTATCATTTTAATATCTATTTTTAATATGTAAAGATTTATGATATAATCTACATAGATAAAAATATGCAAAATACACTTAAGATATACAACACTGCCACTAGAAAAATAGAAGACTTTACTCCTATTTCTGAAAACATAATAAAATTATATAGCTGTGGTCCTACAGTTTATCATTATCAGCACCTTGGTAATATGAGGTCTTTTATATTTGCAGACATTCTGCACAATACACTATCTGCAATATATCCCGAGTCTCAAATACTCCATGTCATAAACATAACTGATGTCGGACATCTTGTGGGTGATGGTAATGAAGGAGAAGACAGGATGGAAAAAGGAAGTAAGCGTACAGGAAAAAGTGTATGGGAAATATCAAAATTCTACACAAAAGATTTCTTAGAATCTCTTAACTCTTTGAATGTCGGAGACAATGAATATGTGAGCCCTAAAATAAAAGAAGCAGAAACTTATGGTGTAGAAAATTATAAAAAAGATAAAATAATTAGTGATAAGTACGTTTTCCCTAGAGCTACAGATTATATAGATAAACAGATAGAGTTGGTAAAGAAATTAGAAGAAAAAAATTATACTTACAAAACTAGCGATGGTATATATTTTGACACATCTAAATACTCTGCTTATGCTGACTTTGCAAAATTAAATATTGATGGATTAGAAGCCGGCAAAAGAGTTGCAGATGAGAATGACGAGAAGAAAAATAAAACAGACTTTGCTCTTTGGAAATTTTCACCAACTGCAAACTCTGGAGAGAAGCGCCAAATGGAGTGGGAGTCACCGTGGGGTATTGGTTTTCCTGGGTGGCACATAGAGTGTAGTGCCATGAGTGAAGCTTTGCTTGGTACTAGTTTTGACATACACACTGGCGGTATAGACCACATACCAGTACATCACACAAATGAAATAGCTCAAAGTGTGTGTGCTCACAGCGGCACACATGAAAATGCAAAGCAAAGTAACTTTGTTAATTACTGGATGCATAATAATTTCTTAAATGACAATTCTGGCAAAATGAGTAAGTCAAATAATGACTTTATTCGCCTCCAAAGTATCATAGATAAAGGATATAACCCTGCCGCTTTTAGATACTTATTACTCACAACTAACTATAGAAAAGAGTTAGAGTTCTCATATGAATCACTAGACTCTGCTGCTGCTGCCCTGCTTAAGCTGCAAAAATATATGCATGAAGCTGCAAAAGATATTCAAAATATTATAGATGCCACAAAATACAGAATCAATGAAAGTGTCTATAATAATTTTTTATCGGCCATGTGTGAAGATTTGAATACCAGCAAAGGACTGGCTGTTGTGTGGGAGCTCATAAATTCAAAAGAAGAAAAACACAAGTACTCTACTATATTAAAAATTAATAAAGTTCTAGGTCTAGACTTATCTTATTCAAAAGAAGTAAATGAATTAGACGCAGAAACTAAAAAAATAACAGATGAACTTTTTGCAAAAAGAAAAATAGCCCGAGAAAATAAAGACTGGAAAACCAGTGATGAACTTCGTGAACAGATAAAAAGTTACGGATTAGAAGTTATAGACTAAAATAAAATGCCTATTTAAAAAAGCTTATAAAATCTGGATATTATAATTAAAATAAAAGTCTGTAATGTTATAGTTATCAGATACCCCTTTGCAAGCAAAGTATAATCAGAACCATTTTTATATAAAATAGTTAAAGTTAAACATAATATAAAAAGTGATACAACTTGCATTGCCGAAACTAATTTTACTTTGCCCATAGCCATAAATGCCCTAGCATAATACTGCTCTATACTCAGCATTGGTATAGCAAATATTAATATATAAAATATATTCAAAACTCTAACATCACCATTATATATAATGCTCACAATTAATTTTGCAAATACAAAAAGTATTACAGAAAATATTATAGATACACCTAAAAGTTTTGATATATTTGACTTTATGGTCTTTTTTAATTTTTCAAATTCCCCTCTCTCAAAATATTCTGAAAGTAATGGAAAGGCTGCCACAGCATAACTGGTCGCAAAAAATTGTACCGCCATATTTGTCAAATTAAAAGCAAAAGTAAAAGAAGAGATAATGCCTACACCTAAAAACCCAGCAAATACAGTCAAAACAAACTGTTTAACACTCATAACAATAAATGCTATGGACCTCCACGCTACTATTGGAAATATTTCCCTTATGAATCTGAAATCAAAATATTTTAGATTTATATCAACTTTATGTTTTATTAAATAGATAAAACTTATAGCAAAATGAAAAAAAGCACCTAAAAGAACTCCGTAGATTAGACCATATATACCATAATTTTTATAGAAAAATAATATACCAATTATGATACCCATATTATAAAATATCGGAGATATAGCATAATAAGAGAATATTTTATTGGCCTGTGCCACACAAGTTATGAGGTTGGATGATCCTAAAAGTATTGGCTGTATTAGCATCAGCTTTGTTATATGTGAGAGAGTTGTTATTTCTGAAGCAGAAAAATTGGGGAATAATTTTACTAAAAATAAATCTAAAGTAAATATAATAAAGATGGAAGCTAAAATCAGGCAGGCATTAAAAAAATAAAATACAGTAGAGACTTTTTTTTCTAATTCTAACTTGTCATTTTTGATAAGTGACGAAGTTAAATATGGCACCATGACAGTTAGTCCAACAAATGATAAAAATATAGCATTTATAAAATCTGGTATTTTAAAGCCTGCATTATATATATCCAGTGTGACTCCAACACCAACAATACTTATAAGTAACTTGTCACGAAGAACTCCTAAAGCTTGTGAGACTATGGTTGCTATTGATATTATGCTTGCATTTTTAAATGTATTCATATTTTTGTATACAATATTTTAATTCTAAAATTTGTTTTGTTTTTTATAAAACTACTTTAATTCTTGATGCTGTATTAATCCTTGATAATACTTATTATTTTCTAACAATTCTGTGTGCGTACCGGCACCAACTATCTCACCTTTTTCCATCACAAATATCATGTCACTATTTTGTACTGTTGATAATCTGTGAGCGATGATAATTGTAGTTCTACCTTTTGATACGTTGTCTATGGCTTCTTTTATGTATTTTTCATTCACAGTATCTAACGCTGATGTAGCTTCGTCAAAAATAAGTATGGCTGGATTTTTAATTATGGCCCTTGCAATTCCTATACGCTGCCTCTCTCCCCCGCTAAGTTTTATTCCTCGTTCACCTATATGAGTATCAAATTTATCTTTTCCTAACCTGTGATAGAACTCATCGATGCGAGCTAGTTTTGCTACCTCTTCTACATATTCATCAAGTTTATTTTCATAATTTTTCTCCAGACCATTAAAGTCTATAAAAGTTTTTTCTGATTTTTCTTTTCTTAAATCATGTAAAACTTTTTCATCTACACCGAGTAAAATATTATTTTTAATAGTGTCGTCAAAGAGGTCGACGTGCTGCTCTACGTAACCTATACTTCTACGCAGACTGTGAGCATCTATGTCTTTTAGTTCTACTCCATTTATTTTTATGCTTCCAATATCATAATCATAAGCACGCAGCAGTAACCTAGTTATCGTAGTTTTACCTGATCCACTAGCTCCTACAAAAGCTACTTTTTTTCCATATGGTATATTTATATTTATATTCTCTAAAACATTGCTATCACCTTTTGGATATTTAAAACTAAGATTTTTAAATACTATATCGCCATCGATAAACTTTGTATTACTCTCCTCTACAAAATCAGGCTCCTTGTCTATAATTTCTAAATACTTATCAAGCTCAACAAAGCGAAGAGGAAGCTGTCTAATCAGTCTCACAATATTTTGTATTTGATTATATGTGTCATTTATCCAGCTCCATAAAGCATACACAGAACCTATGGTAAAATAGCCTTTTAAATAAAATAGAACTATAAAAACAAAAGAGAGTGTTCTACTAAATACCATAAAGAGACCTCTTCTATATCCGTGTCTATAAGATATGGTCCATATTTCTACATAATAAGAAAGCAAAGACGATCTGTCTTTTAAATATTTTAATAAATATTTTCTTTCTACAGATATAATTTTTATTAAAGATAAATGTTGAAAAGCTTCTGTCCTTATTTTCCTATAAGCATCCCAATTATCCATATTTTTCTTAAGCATAGGCCTATGATATTCTGCAAATTTATTTGACCACCACACAACTATGACAACAGTAAAAAAACACCAGGCAGCTATTATTTTAGAATAAAAAGAGATAGCGATTAGAGAAAAAGTTATCTGAGTCAGTATTGGAAATAGATCTAAAACTAGTCTACTAACTATTTCAGAAACAGCATTTTCCCCCCTATCTACAACTTGCAATTTTATGGATGAATGATCTTCTGCAAATTGTTTTGGGGTTAATTTAAATATTTTTGTGAATGAAAATTCTTGTAAAAATTGTAAGATATTTTGATCCATTTTTCTCAAAGATCTTGTGTCCTGATAATAAACAATTCTATTTCTGATTATACTTATAATCGGATAGAGAAAAATAAAATAAGTTAACAGACTAATATCTTTTGCAATTAAAGCATCCAAAGTCTTTGCCATTATAAGTGTAATACCCACACCAACAGCTTGATCAGCTATTATGTAAATTAATTGTATATAAAATTCTTTATGAAAAGGTTTTAATAGTTTCCAGAGGCGCCAGGTGGTTTGTATGTATTTTTGCATATGATTGTACAGTGCTCTCAATTTGTATTATAACACAAAAACACTCTTTTTAGAAGGTTTTTATGTTTATTTATTCTCTATTATTTTAATTCAAAGCTACTTCAGTATTTTTAGATATTTCTTTTATCAGATAATCTCCAAAAGATTTTATAGTAGCATCATCAAATAGTGTGAGAGTTAAAGGTTTTATACCTAGCTCCTTTTCAAAAGTTTTTAATTTATCTGACAACTCTTCTGATGAAATCAAATCTGTTTTTGATATTATAACTATTTCTTTTTTCTTTGACATTTCTGGATCAAATTTTTCAAGCTCATTTCTAATGATTTTATACTCTGCAGCTGGATTTTCTTCTGTGCAAGCTATAAGGTGAACCAAAGTATTTGTCCTGCGCACGTGTTTTAAAAACTTTATACCCAAGCCCTTTCCATCACTAGCACCCTCAATCAGTCCTGGTATGTCGGCTAAAATAAAATCATGATATACACCCAAGTTTGGCTCAAGAGTCGTAAATGGATAATCGCCAACTTTTGCACCTGCTCTTGTTATCGCATTTAAAAGGCTAGACTTTCCAGCATTTGGTTTTCCTATTAGACCGACGTCAGCGATAAGGCGTAGCTCTATGTCAAAAATACCCGATTCACCTAGTGTTCCTTTTGTGTATTCTTCTGGAGTTCTATTTGTACTTGTTTTAAAATTTTCATTACCTAGTCCACCACGTCCGCCCTTTAATATTTTCACCAAAGCACCATCAGTAGACAGATCATATGTGATGTCATAGTCCCTGTTATAAACTACAGAACCTATTGGAATATTAAGTATAAGATCCTGTGCGTTGCCACCATGCATGCTACGTTTTTGACCTGACTCACCTGTAGGAGCGACCCATTCTGGTTTCTGTCTGTAGTCATTAAGTGCGTACACATCACGTATAACACGCAGGTACACGTCACCACCCTTGCCACCATCACCACCAGCAGGACCACCATAAGGTATACCTTTTTCACGTCTCCAACGCACTACACCATCACCTCCTTTTCCTGCACTTAATTTTAAAGTTACTTTATCTGTTAACATATATTTTTATTTATTTCTATATACATGATAACATAAAAAGTTTAAAAAGTCCACATAAAACTTTTTATAAACTCAAATGATTACAACTTATATTTTAGACCAAATATTTTTATCATTATTGCCGTCAACTTTAAATATAGCTATGCCTCCTATTTTATAAAGTTTTGCTATTTTTATTTTCTGCGCTATCGCCTCTGCGTCACTGTAAACCACATAATATTCTTTATTTTTTACACTGTCTATATAAGTGTATGACAACTCACCTCCATCATCACGTTTTGGTGTTATGTTTTTATTTTTAATTTCTTCATTTGCATAAAACCAATTCATACTGCCTATTTTTTTATAATTTATAATTTTACCATCTACACCTCTAACTATTTCATATTTATATCCATATGTCGGTACTCCAACTATTATTTTTTTCCACTCTATGTCACGCATAGCGAGAGTTAAAACTTTTTCCACCCAATCAATATCAGCAACAGGTTTATATGCTGTTATGTCACTTTGCCTCAAATTATTTAATGCTCTGTCATCACCCTGCTGATCGTAAGCCATAATACGCACCTGATCACAAACTTTTCCTATATGTTTAAAATCATTTGCATAATCTATCTCACTCACCTTTTTTTGATAAGCTTCAGCTGACATTCCTGCAAATTTTGAATCTATTGGTGTTCGTGCTTCTATTGTACAAGTTAAAACTTTTCCCATGCCGTGTAATTCTGTAGAAAGTTCTGATAAAAATTTGTTAAAAGGTTCTCTGCTTTCTGCTTTTTTATTTTCAAAGTCTATGTCTATACCATCTAAATTATCTTTTTTTATAGCTTGCACTATGTCATAAATAACAGCACCTCTGATGTCATCGTCACGCAATACAAAATCAAGATCTTCCCTACCTTGTCCTGTTGCCCACCACAATATACTTGGAACTATTATTTTACCTTCTGCTTTTGCTTTTTTTATCATCTCACTATATGGACCAGTAGATAATTTCATAGGGTCTTTAAAAGTTCCTGTCTCTGTCATCTCATATGAAAAAGGTGAGATTATATCTATCTTATTTAGATTGTTTACCACTTCAGCGCTACCATCTCTCTCTTTCCAATATGGCACCCAGACACTAGTAGTAAAATCTTTGGCAAGTATTGTATTTATTTCTTTTGAAAAATTATTTTTAGGGAGCTCTGGAGAAACTATAACTGGAGCTATTGGCAAATCAGAAATATTTGCAACTTTTGGTAAAAATAAATTAATTTTATTTCTGGTTATTGGTCCAGCTTGACCTGTTTGTAATATTTTATTTTTCTTTTGAAAAGCTTTTAAAGCTTTTTCTGTAGAAGGTCCAAAATATCCATTAGCTTTTGCACTTAAATACTTGTTAGTTATTAGAAAATTTTGTAATCCTAAAACACTTTTATTTTCATCTCCTTTTTTTAAATTAATATCTATAGCAGCAAAAGAAATACTTGTATTAAAAATAAAGAGTAGAGAAAAAAGTAGTGACCCAGCGAAAAGCGAAGCTTTTCGCTGGGTCTGATTTCCTTGTTTTAATGAGTTTTTTATCATATTTTTACTAGTGTTTAGTTTAAGTATATCTTTTATCTTTAATATATTTTTCATATATATTATAACATAAAAAAAGCTCTTTTGTGACACTGAAAACAAAAAGCTGCGACTTCGTCGCAGCTTTTTGTTAGATTTTAATTACCTATTGTTCATTAAGCCATAAACTGCAGATAGACCAACCAGTATGTAAACCAACGTCTCCAGGATAGACACTCTACCTAGTAACAAGTTTACAACGTTTAAATTTGTACCCATAAGCTGACCAATACCAACAAGACCCCAGTTAACAGCACCGATAACTACTAGCCATTTTGTGATTTGATTTAACATATATGTTTTTTTGGGTATTTATTTATACCCATACATATATTATACACCTAGCAAAATAAAATAGTAAAAGTTATACACATGTTTGACTTGTTACATAAAATATACTTATTTTTGTAATTACTTGTTATTTTTTTGCTACACAAAAAATTCTATCACGTCACCGTCTTTTACTATATACTCTTTTCCTTCCATGCGCAGCTTGCCACCTTCTTTACACTTTGCAAAAGATCCGAGAGTAAGTAAGGTCTCACAATCAACTACTTGCGCACGTATAAATCTATCTTTAAAATCATTGTGTATTGCTTGTCCTGCTACCGGTGCTGTGCTACCTTTTTTTATGGTCCATGCCCTGGTCTCTTCTACTCCTGTTGTAAAGTAAGACTCTAGTCCGAGCATCTTGTAACCACCAACAATAAGATCCTTGATACCATCTTCTTTTCCTCCCAGCTCATCACGCATCATGTCTTTTTCTTCTCCTTCAAAATCTTTTAGGTCGTCTTCTATCTTTGCGTCTATTTTTACATAATCAAAATTATTTTTATCCAAATACTCTATTAGCGTTGTATATCTAGCATCACTTATTTCATCCAAGTTTTTACCTCCAGCTTTTTTATTAAGTACATATAAAAACTTTTTAGCGGTTATCAGGTTAAGCATTTTTATCTCTTTCATTTCTTCTTCGGTAAAATTACTCATCTCACCACTAGTATTATATTCATACATTTGTGAGACCAATTTATCAGATTCTAGATTTGTAATTAGTCTATCTATTAAAATATCTAAAGCAATAAACTTTTTATCTCCTTTTTTTACGTCTTTTTGTATATTGCTTTTTCTATTACGACAAGTCTCCAGATCAGCCTGTATAAGTTCAAAATTTATAACCTCTATATCAAAAAGCGGATCAACTCTATCATTCACATGCATCACCTTCTCATCTTCAAAAATACGCACCACCTCGGCTATGGCGTCAGTCTCACGTATGTGAGATAAAAACTTGTTACCTAGACCCTCACCAGTACTAGCTCCTTTTACCAGCCCTGCTATATCTACGAACTCTACGACAGCTGGTATAGTACGTTTTGTCTGAGACAAGACTGACAGGTCCCACAACCTCTGGTCTGGCACCTCTACCACACCAACAGATGGATCGATGGTACAAAACGGATAATTCTCAGCAGGTACGCTATTTTTGGTGAGCGCGTTAAACATTGTGCTTTTTCCTACATTTGGCAGACCCACTATTCCTATTGATAATTTTGTTGACATATTTTTGGGTTTTATAATTTATTTTTAAAAATTAGATTATTTTCTATTTTTTTCTTATTGTCATTATAACACAAAACACCAGTTTTTAATAGAGTGTTTACCTATTTAACCAAGTTATACTACTCTGCAAAACTGTAGCGATACACACCCATAAAGTATAAGGCACGAGTAAAAATGTAATCACTTTTGAGTATGGGAATATGTAATAAAGTAAAGCGAAACAAGAAATGAGAATTAAAAATATATCAAAAGTAGCAAGTGGTAAGTTACGAAGTCCGAACTGTATAGGGCTAAAAAATAAATTAGCCACTATATTAAATAAAAATATATAAAAAATATATTTAGGCCACAGATTATTGGTGCTCGCTGCGCTCGCACCCCACCCAAAAGTTTTTATACAAGTATATGCAAATGTGATTATTATCATCACATAAAGCACACTCCAGACTTTCCCAAATAAACTTGGGTCTGGAGCCCAGTCTGGTTTTATAAGTTCTGCATACCAAGATTGTGTATTTGTAGGTGTCATATTATTTAGATTATGTTTTAATTATAACACATTTTTAAAATTAAAGTACTAAAACAAAACACTTTCCTATATCTATTATTTCCTTTGGTGCTGGTGCAATGTGACTCCCAACTCTCACAAACTCATCACCTTGCCTAAACCTACCCGCTATATCATCTCGTATATTTGAAATTAACATCTTGTTCTGTTTTGTTTATATTTAAACTACACACCTTTACTTTAACTTTGTCAAGCACCAAGTTAAAGAACTTGTGCACAACTTATGACCAGAACGCTAGGATACATAAATATTTTATGGTATTATATACTTGCTCACAAACCAATAACGACTGCAGATTTTTCTGTATTTTTTGATCTGATATGCATAACATAGGCATCCTATGTGAGAAGCATATCAGTAGCAAGTCTATTGGTTTGTGAGCACTCACTGGGGTGCCTGTTTTGTTTTTATAGATAAAACTTGCAAACAGTGAATTATTAAGCTTAAATCACATTAACTTTATTAAAAGTTTAACAATTATTATGAAAAAAACATTTACTACAATACTACTTATTAATTTTCTTTTTATGCAGACAACAAATGCGCTTACTTTAAATTATAATTTAAGACTGGGATCTAAAAATACCAATACAAAAGGAGAAGTTTCTTTATTGCAAAAATTCTTAAATCCTGAATACTTACAAAATACTCCAACTGGTATTTTTGATAAAGCTACCAAAAAAGCAGTTATGGAATTCCAAGAAGATAATGGACTTTTGGTAACTGGAACAGTGGGTCCGATAACCAGAAAGTTTATTGAAAAAATGAGTAACATTATGGCAAATGTTGGACAAGCAACAGAAATCACAAGTTTGGTAAATATTTCCACAAACTCAAAACCTGTTCAAAATATTAAAGATAATTATTATACACAACCTATTGTCCCCGTATCGCAAAACTGTGTGAACGGAACTACAAATTTTCCTTTATGCAATCTCTGTAACAATGAATATCTTTTTGCAGATAATTCTTGTGTGCCTGAACCTAAGGCCAGTATTCAGTCTACAGTTTCTAATACGCTACCTAGCACCAAAGTCAACATCTCTTGGCAAAGTCAGAATGCGAAATCGTGTAAAGTTAATAATTATGATGTAAATTTGTCTGGTAGTATGGACATGGCTGTTGATGGTTTTATGACAGATTCAATCTTTAAAATAGAATGCATTGGGGATAAGAACACAAAAGCCAATAATTATGTTTCTGTTAAAAAACAGTGCCAAAATAGTGTGACTGTAGCACCTTACTGCAATACCTGCATAGATGCAAATTTGATTTACACAAATGGGGAATGTGTTCCAAAAAAGCCAATGGTTTCATTAACAAAAATTCCAATTGAAACTTCTGTAAATTCTACTTTAGATAATAATATTAAAATTGCAAGTTTTAAACTTAAACCAAATTATACAGACTTAAATTTCCGGAATTTTGAAATTAATCTAGGCTCAAATTTTGATCCTAAAAAAATTTTAGAAATTAATATAAAACAAAATGGCACAAATCACATACACGGATCTCAAAGTACTAATGTGTTGGGATCAAATGTATCTGTCTCTTCGTATGGTTTGTCGTCGGTAAAAATTAACAATGAGCATCTTATTGAGGTTTATGTAAAAATACTCCCCTCAGAAATTACAGTGACACCTTCTGTTAAATTCCAATATCATGATATTACATTTAACATAAGCCAAGATGTTGGTGGAGACATAATCAATATTACAAAATAAACAATATGAAAGAAGACAGTAAAAGCGATAGTTCTTGGTTCTGGGGAGTAGTGATTTTATTTGGCATTATTTATTGTATACACTATACAGTTTCTGACTTAATGAATAAGAAATCTGCAGCAGAAAACAGCACCCCTACTGCGCAAACAAATTCTAACTCACCTCAAGACTTTGAAAATGAAAGAAGTTGTGGCAAAGATGGTCTAGCTTGGGCAAATAAATTTTATGGACTAAATACTCGCGAGAATAGCTTTATAAAAACATTTCATTTCAATAAAAAATTAAATGTGCGCTTGGTTAAAGTTGAGATTTTGTATTTACATGATTCAAATGCTGAAGCTGTTGAAGTCTATAACGTATATACCCAGGAAAAAATAGATGGTTACTATTATTTAAGAGATGGGACGGGCGCTCTTTCAGCTGAAAGGTGGTTAGAAATATCTGAGGGTATTAGAAAACTGATGAACGAATAGTTTATGAAAATAAATAAAAGAAAAATAATAGGTTTTATTTTAGGGGGTTTCTTAATCTTGTGTACTTTGTATGTCTCTAATTACCATAATGAGAAAGAGCCTATTCAGCGCGAGATGTACATAAAAAATGAATTAGAAAATGCACAAACATACGCGAGCATGAAAATACGTATAGATCAAGAAAAAATGAATGAATACAGTAAAAATTATTTAAGTGAACTAGACATCTTTCTGTCTATGTTATCTAGGTTTGACATTGCTAATGCCGAGGGGAAACTTTTATCAGAATTTGATATAAAAAAAGAATACAGAGAGTCTTTTGAGGATTATGTTTTTATATATCAAGAAAAGAAGAGGTATGGTCAAGATATTTTTTACAAAAAAGAGAATGAAGATAAAATGTATCACGGTTTTGGTCCTTTTTTTCCAAAATATAAAGAGGTTGATAATATAAAATTAGAAAAATTATTATCTAACAAAGAATGTGTAGAAAGTTTTTCAAGTTATGATAGGGTTAGGAAAATAATGGGAAATAAAATATTTTTTTCTTGGTATTTTGAGTGGGATATAAAAGAAGGTTACGACTATTTAAAAAACTGCACTGATCCTGCATACTATCCTATAAAACCTGAAGATATAAAAAGCATAGATATAGGTTACGAAAAACCTACATACACACTATCTTATAGGTACGGGGCCAATGGGTGGGGAGAGTTAATATTCTCAGAAAATGAGGTGCTCTTTGTGGCACCTGGAAAAAGTAAAATAAAACAAGGGGAAAATAGTAAAGAGTTTTTAATAGACTATACGCCCACAAAGTCTATGTTTTGCAATTTATGTAATTCACCTTACACAGTTGTAAATCTAAAATACGACACAGAAACTAAAAAAATTATTCCCTTATGGGAAAGAGATGAGTTCTATGTGCAAACTATAGAGAAAAAATAATACTATCCTACTTTTACTAATTTTAAAAAGTCACCAGACCAGATCTGGTAGCAAGAAAATAAAATGAAAACACTAAAACAAAACACCCTATCTGCATAGGGTGTTTTGTTTTGATCTTGGTCAGTCAGTTTTTATTTTAATTAGTATCCTCGTTATCAATAACTTGATTTTCTATTCTGGTCATTATCTTCATAACTTCTCTTGGATAGCTCGGCACTACTGTACCATTATAATAATATAATTTTTGAGCAGAAGTGTTATTAGAATAATATATTGCTGTCTTTTTATTTCCGCCACCGAGATTTTTACCAACCATCTCTATAGCTTCGTCAAAATTTGCAAATTTTATTTTACACGATCCCCATCCAAATGGATTTTTATAACAAGCAAATTTTCCTCCTGTAGTCTCGCGCATAGCTATAGCAGGCAATAAGTTCCAGTCTATACCGTTCTTTTCAGCAACTAGAACCATTTTCATACCATAACCAGTTAATGGTAAATTGTATCTGCCATAATAAGCATCTATCTTTGCAGCACGCTCAGATCTTATATCTTCTATACTTATTGCAGCTTCAGTATTTGTGCTGCTAGCATTAAGTATTGCATTTGGCATGATGTCCATGTCAGCTGCTGGTAATGCAAATAGTGGCATAAAAGCCATACTCATACCTAGCTTGTAACCTAATTTTTTTATTGTACTTTTTATCGTACTTGTATTTGTGTTTGTCATAATATGGGAGTTACGCTCTCCAAAACGTGTCGTTAAAAGATTGTATCTTTTTTACAGTCGAATCTGACTATACTAGCAGATTCTCGTCTCCATGTCAATATTTATAACATATACAAAATATATTGTCAAGTCTTTTATACAAAACCTTATTGAAAAAACTAAAATAAGTCTTATCTTACAGGCTTTATTGCATAAAAAGATATTTTATGTTATAATATAAAATATAAGGTCTCATCGTCTAACGGTTAGGACATTGCCTTCTCAAGGCAGTAATCAGAGTTCGATTCTCTGTGAGATCACAAAAAAAATAAAACCCGGAAGCAAAGCTTCCGGGTTTTATTTTTTAATTTACAGCATTTTTTATAAGATGTATTACTCAAAATTAATTTTAACCGCGGGATCTAGATTTTTTA
>JAYTBU010000053.1:0-20303 GCA_043736875.1 bacterium | reverse complement strand
TATTCGGATTTCTAAAAATGATAAAGAGTGGCTATGAATTAGTGGCACCAGACTTTGTGATAGCTTGTTACGACTTGCCAAAGCCTACTTTTCGCCACATAGCATATGAAGCATACAAAGGTACAAGACAGAAAACTGACGATGATTTAAAAGTGCAAATCAATCAATCAAAAGTATTTTGTGAAAAATTATCTATTCCTGTATGTGAGCTTGAGGGATATGAAGCAGATGACCTGCTTGGTACTATTTCTAAAAATTATAGTGATAAGTATAATATAGTTATAGTTAGCGGGGACATGGATACGCTCCAGCTTGTAAATCAAAACGTAAAAGTGTGCACACTTAAAAAAGCAGCAGAGGTAAGTGTTTATGGTGAAAAAGAAGTTTTTGAAAAGTATGAACTAACACCAAAACAAGTGCCAGACTATAAGGGGCTCGCCGGCGATGCTGGGGATAATATACCAGGAGTGTCAGGTGTCGGCGCAAAGACAGCGATAAAAATATTGAAAGAGTATAACACTGTAGAGGAGTTGTATGAAAAAATAAAAGCAGATGAGAAAAATGAATACGTCAATATAAATAAAATAATCAAAGGTAAAGTATTTGAAAGTATTAAAAATAGTGAAGAAGAGGCAATGTTTTCAAAGACTTTGGGTACTATAATATTAGACGCTCCGATAGATGAAAAACTTTTTAAAAGTATATTTGGTAATAGTGAATATGTTTTTGGTATAGATTATAAAAAAGATGAGTATGAAAAACTGTGTGAGAGTTATGAGCTGCGTACTCTTAAAAATATATTTTCTAAAGAAGAGGGTAAGGGGGCCGCGCGAAGCGCGGCCCCCGGAAATCAAGAAATAAAAGTTGGGGGATTAACTATTGATCAAGTAAATAATATAGAAAATAATAATACAGAAAATACAGAAAATACAGAAAACACAAAAGATAAAATACAAGAAATAAAAGTAAACAAAAAAGAATTAAACCATCTACAAGTTATGAGTGTACTCATAGATAGCGAAAAGATAAATCAAGATTTTGATGATATTAAAAATATACATAATATAGACGAGAGCTCTGATTTTCAAGATGTGAAAAATACCTTAAAAGAAAAATTAGAAAAAGAAATTATAGTAAATATTAAAGAAAGTAACTCAGAAGATAAAACTTTTCAAGATAAAGAGTTGGATGTTGTAATTAGTCAGAAAAATATGTATGATTACTTTAAAGCAGTAGAAGAACCGCTATTTGAAATACTTGAAAATATGAGTGCTACTGGCGTACTTATAGACACAGAGCAACTTGAAAAACAAAAAATATATATAAAAAATAAAATAGAAATCTCGGAAAAAGAAATACACGATATGGCCGGGACAGAGTTTTTGATATCTAGCCCAAAACAACTGGGTGAGACTTTGTATGACAAGATGGGGCTAGGAAGTAAAATAAAAAAGACCGCAACAGGTAAGCGTAGTACAGGTATAGAGATGCTGGAAAGTATAAAAGATGAGCATCCAATAATACCCAAGATTATCAATTGGCGAGAAATAGTAAAAGTGTATAATACTTATCTTGAGCCACTTAATAATTATATAAAAGAAGATGGAAAAGTTCACCCTAGATTTTTACAAGCCGGAGCTGCGACGGGCAGATTCTCATGCGAGGAACCAAATATGCAAAACTTGCCTCGTAACACCGAGCTCGGCCTCGCTGTACGTAAATGTTTTATCTCTGGAAAAAATAATATTTTTATCTCGGCTGACTACAGTCAGATAGACCTTCGCAGCGCCGCCATACTTTCTCATGATGAAAAATTGCTCGAGATATTTAAAAATGGTACAGACATACATCGCGGCGTCGCCGCCCAAGTTTTAAATAAAAATATAGATGAGGTTACTGATGATGAGAGGAGAAAAGCGAAAGCTATAAACTTTGGTATACTTTATGGTATGGGTGTGAATGCCCTCAAAGATAGTATGGGTACAGACAGGAAAACTGCGCAAGATTTTTATGACAATTTTAAAAATACTTTTTCTACTCTTATGACTTATCTTGAAAAAGTAAAATATAATACTTATAAAAAGGGATACACCGAGACACTTTTTGGAAGACGCAGGTCAGTGCCTATGATACAATCCAAGCTACCATTTTTGCGGGCTCAGGGTGAGCGCATAGCGATCAATGCGCCGATACAGGGCACTAGTGCAGACATTATAAAGCTTGGCATGATAGAGGTAAACAAAGCTTTGCAAGAAGATATAAAATCAGGGAATATAAATATGCTACTTCAGATACATGATGAATTAGTCTTTGAATGTAGAGAAGCAGATAAAGAAAAATACGCAAATATAATCACAGAATCTATGCAAAATGTATTAAAAAATAAAGAAAACCAAAGACTAATAAAAGCAGATCTGCTGGAAAATGTAAATATGCCCATCATAGTAAATGTATCGTACGGGAAAAGTTTATTTGAGTTGTAAATAATAATAAAAATATGTTAATAATAAAAGTCGGGACAAGATTAAAAGAGAGAGTAGAATGCGAAGAGTATATAAAAAGTCTAGAAAAAACTTTTGGTAATTTTGAAGTTGCTATTTTAAAAAAAGATGATCTCGCAGGTGTGCCTCAGTACTTTGAGACAAATATATTTGGAGATAGGACAAAAGTGATATTAGAACAATGGAATACAGAAGAATATAGAGATTATGTTTACAAATACCTAGATAAAATAAAAGAAAGTGAAAATATTTTTATTATAGATGAAATAGATATTCTGGATGCTACTTTGAAAAAAATAAGCAAGTGTGCAGAAAAAGTTTTTGATGCGAGAGAAAAAGAAATAAAAGAGAGCCCTTTTTTACTTGCTGATTATATTTATATGGGAAATAAAAAAGCAGCATGGCTAGAGTACTGCAGACTTTTAAAAGGCGGTGAAGCGGTAGAAAGTATGGCAGGAGTTATAAATTGGAAATTAAAAAGTTCAAAATCAGAAAAACATAAAAATATTAATTTTAATATAATGAGGGCTGTAGCACTTGATCACGATGGAGAGTGTGATGCGGAAAAAGAGGTGGAGAGCATCATATTAAAGAGTTAAAATTGTAGTCTTAAAACATATTTTATGTTATAATAAAATATAAATAAAAACTATGAACTCACTCAAACTCGGATTTTTCCTTGCTCAAAAAAGCATAAAGCATAATAGTAAATGGATAACAGCATCTACTGTGCTTGTAATCTTTTTACTATTTCTTGCTGTCATGGTAATCTCGGGCATATTGGTTGGTCTCATACAAGGTAGTGAAGTTGCTTTTAAGGAAAAGTATTTTGGAGATGTTATTGTCGGCACTCTTGAAAAAAAAACTAAAATAGAAAGAGCGGGAGAAATACGTAGTGTTCTAAATGGTATGCCAGAAGTAAAAGGTGTTAGCTCTAGGTATTTAACTGGTGGAACCATAGAAGCAAATTACAAGACAAGAAAAAGTGATGACACTGCAAATAAAAAAAGTGTTAGTATGCGTGGTATAAATCCAGAAGATGAAGAGATCGTAACAAAATTATCGGACAATATACTAGAAGGCGAGTATTTAAAAAGTGAAGATGCGGGCAGATATATATTGGTAGGAAAAGATATACTTGCAAAATACAGTATAGTCTCAGATGTAGACTCGACTGCACTGCGTGATGTAGAGCCAGGAACAAAAGTTAGGATACAAATGAGTAATGCAAAAGCGAGTAGACAACAAAATACTAATAACGATGCGGCACTGGGTAATACATCTCAAAGTTTTGAATACATAGTAAAAGGTATAGTAAAAGTAAAAGCAGGAGACTTGTCTAGTTCTGTATTTATGGTTGACAGTGAGCTGCGTAAAATAGCTGGAAAAAGTATAGATGAAGTAGATGAGATGGCAATCAGACTAGTTGATGGTGGTAATGCAGTAAAAGCAAGAGATACACTAAAGCAAAATGGTTTTGATACAAGTGCTCAGATAAAAACTTTTGAAGAGGGCACACCAGCATTTGTTATAAATCTTAAAAATCTATTTACTTTTTTGGGTAATTTCTTTGGGGGAATACTTATAGTTGTCGCAGCTGTGACATTATTTATAGTTATATTCATCAACGCTCTGACAAAAAGTAAACAAATAGGTATAATGAAAGGCATAGGCATCAGGCCAGCGAGTATAATATGGAACTATGTATTTCAGTCTGTATTTTTTACTAGCATCAGTATAACACTCGTGCTACTTGCTGTATTTTTCGGACTAGCACCACTATTTGTAAAGTATCCGATAGATTTCCCTTTTTCTGATGGTATACTTGTCGCTGAGCAGGGTCCTACTACTACTCGTGTTATAGTGCTGCTGATAGTGTCTGTATTTGCTGGCATCATACCATCTTGGATGGTGGTTAGGAGAAATACTCTGAACGCTATTCTCGGTAGATAGAAAAAAAGAATTAGAGTATTTTAATAATAATTAAAAATGTGTTATAATGTAGGTATAAGGGCCTATCGTATAGTGGTAGTACAACAGTCTCCAAAACTGTTAGTCAAGGTTCGATTCCTTGTGGGCCCGCAAAATACAATTTACATAAAAATATGGCAAATAGTAACCTAACAAATGCTAAAAAAGCAAAAAATGATGAATTCTACACTCAGTATAATGATATAGAGAAAGAGATCAATGCCTATTTAGAATACAATCCAAATGTCTTTAAAGACAAAGTTGTCTTGCTCCCGTGCGATGATCCTGAGTGGAGTAACTTTACAAAGTTCTTTGCTCAGAATTTTGAAAAGCTTGGACTTAAAAAGCTTATCAGCACAAGTTATGCGTCTGACAGTAAAACCTTTAAATCAGATTACGCTCCCACACTTTTTGAAATAGAGAGCGATCTTTATGACGAAAAGAAAACAAATAGCAGGGGTAAGATATTTATATTAGACAGAGACAGAAATAAAGATAAAAAAATAAATGTACAAGACATACATTTTGACAGGTATTTAGAAGGTGATGGTGACTTTAGGAGTGATGAAGTGAGGGTTTTGCGTGACGAGGCAGACATCATAATCACCAACCCACCATTCTCACTATTTCGCGAATTCTTAAATTGGATAGTCGAAGCAGACAAAAAGTTTTTGATAATTGGGAATATGAATGCCATCACATATAAAGAAGTTTTTCCTCTAATTAAAGATAATAAAATATGGCTCGGAGCAACAAATTTTAACGTAGGAATGTATTTTAAAGTACCCGACGACTTTACTTATGCTGATACTTATAAATTTGAAAGAAAAAAAAATGGAGAAATGGTTAGTCGTGTGCCAGGTGTGTGCTGGTTTACAAATATGGACCACGGGCGTCGCCATCAAAAATTACCACTTATGACAATGGAAGATAATTTAAAGTATTCTAAACATAAAGAAATTAAAGGAAAAGAAAGTTATGACAAATATGATAATTATGATGCAATAGAAGTTCCTTTTACAGACTCTATACCTTCTGACTATGATGGTATAATGGGGGTGCCAATCACATTTTTAGATAAATATAGCCCTGAGCAATTTGATATAATGGGAGAAATGGTGAGTACGACAGTAGATAATTTTAATTTCGGTTATCCATTTGTTAATGGACAAAAAATATATGCAAGGATTTTGATTGGGCATAAGAGGTAGATTTTATGAAAGAAATTTTGTATGCTAATTCTATAATAATAAACTTAACTATTGGAATAGTAACTTTTACGACCTCTTTAATTTTTTCAGCATATTTTAGAAATAATTTTTTGTTATGGTTTTCTTTTTACATAAGGAATGCAAAAAGTTGGACCAATGTAGATGGTCTAAATAAAAAATGGATTTATAAATATAATAATTTATACTCAATTGAGATTGAGGATAAAGATTCTGGTATAGATGATTATTCAGAACCTTGGACACAACAATTTCCAGACGCATTAGGATCCGGTGTTAGTGAGGTTTTTTTGAAATATAATGGCAATCAAATAAAGAAATATAATTTAATCCATTTAGATGGGTACAGGTATTCGGTAATAGAACCGTTTATGGAAGTAGATGAGAATTATAATTTTTGGGAAGGAAAAGATATTCTTACTAGATCTTTTAAAAATATTAGATTTTTTTGGACAAAAAATAGTCCAGAGTATTTTATTTCTAAAATAGTTGGTGATAATGTGGAAAAGTTATCAGAAAGAACTCATGTAGAGATAAGGAAAATATCTTGGTATAAATTATTTATTTTTATAAAACATAAAGAGTAAACTAAAAAATATGAAAGAAGAAAATCAAAAAACAAAATATAGATTATACATAGATGATATAGGTAGTCCAGACATAAGTAAAAAAGCTGCTGATAAATTTGAGAATATATATTTTGGTCTTTGTGGTATTGTTATTTCTGAGTCAGAACAAGAAAAGTTACGCAGCCACTTTTATGAACTTAAAAATATAGTAGTCAAAGATAAAGATCTTGTACAAAAAGTATCTATACACAGAAAAGATATACTAGATAAAAGGTCTCACTTTACAGCCTTACAAGATAAAGAAATTCAAGACATTTTTAATAAAAAATTATTAGAAATATTTACAGAGACAGATTTTGAAATTATCTTTTGTGCAATAGATAAGCAGGATCACAATGCAACGTATAGCAACCCAGCTCATCCATATAATTATATGTTTGATATAATGCTAGAAAAATATGTAATTTTTTTGGAAGAGAGAAATGCAAAAGGCGACATTATGATAGAGGGTAGAGGAGAAAAAGAGAATAAAATAATGGATATTAGAATGACTAATTTATCAGAACATGGAATACTTACAGCAGGAAGACAGTTAAAAGTAGAGAGACTTAAAAATACCCTGACAAGTAAACATATAAAATTTGTAGAAAAGAAAGACTGTGTATCTGGTGTCGAGCTTGCAGACTTGCTTGCAATGCCGTGTTTGTTCCATGTTCTTAGTGGTCGTGATTTAAAAGGTTTTAATAAAGAAAGTTTTAACCATAAAATTATGGACATAATTTTATCTCAAGAAAAGTTAAAAATAAGAAATACCAAGTTTATATATTATGATATGGTTAGGAAAAAAGAAGCAAACAAAAATACCCCTATTTAAAGAGGTAAATTTGCAACGGCCATACGGCTTCGTCCTTCGTGAATCTTCACAAATCTATTATACACTACTTTAATAAAAAATTCAATATTTATACACATGCCTATGAAAACAAAAATGCTACTATCGAATTTTTAGGTGTGTGGGAGAAAATTAATAATCCAAATTTCAAAGGTCTCGGATTCGATACCTTTCAAGGTATTTTAAAATAAAAATATAATCATATTATGACAACAAAAACCATATCAGAAAACAAAGTAGAGGAAAAATATATGATTATATTTGAGGAGGAAATCCAAAGAGGTTTCAGAAGTTAAGCACTTAATATTTCATGTTTTTGTACTTATTAAAAATGGTATTTGTACTTAATTTTTTATACATGTGGAGTAAAACCCTTGTATTTATTATCTATTTTTGATATAATTGTACTTAATATGATAGACGAAAATACTTATTTACCAGCAGAGATAACTTTACCAAAGGTTGATTTTGATTCAAAGTTGACTAATCTAATTATAGATTTGGAAAAGCTTAGGCATAGAAAACTGGCAGGAACCACCCCTGAAAGTGTCTATTCTGAGATTAAAACAGTTTTTCAATTTTTAGAATCAATAGGATCTGCTCGAATAGAGGGGAATAGGACAACCGTATCTGAGTTTGTGGAAAAAATCATAGACAGAACAATTGAAACATCTTTAGATGAAAAAACAAAAGAAATTTATAACATAGATAGTGCTATTAATTTTATTAATGATATAGTTAAAGAGGGTACAAAAATCGACACAGCTCTTATATTTGAAATACATAAAAAAATAGTTGATGGATTAAGTGTGGGGGTAAACAAAGAAGGATCAAAAAGTCCTGGAGAACTCAGGAAAGAAGGGTTGTCTATAACAAAATCAGAATTAGTTTTGCCTAATTTTTTACAAGTGCCAATTTACTTTGAAGAATTGATAAAGTTTATAAACCAAGATCAAGAGTCAAAATATGATCTATTGAAAATAGCAATAACTCATCATAGATTTGCTTATGCACATCCATTTGATAATGGTAACGGCAGAACTGTTAGAATGTTAACATATGCTATGCTCATTAAATACGGTTTTAAAATTAAGCAAGGTGGTATCATTAACCCAACTGCGATATTCTGTACTGACAGAGAAAAATATTATGAAATGCTTGCAAAAGCCGACTCTAATACTGAAGAGGGTGTAGAAGAATGGTGCTACTATGTCCTAGAGGGATTAAAAAAAGAAATGGAAAAAATTGATCAGATCTCTGATTTCGAGTATGTGAGAGACAGGATTTTAAAACCAGTATTAGAAGATGCAAAAGAGAGAATGTATATCAACGATACAGAGCATCTTGTTTTAGGGTATGTTATTTCTAATAAAGATATGATTTTTAAATCATCAGATTTGGAAAGTCTTAAATTAAATCTAGATGACAGGCAAAGAAAAGCATTGATAAAGAGATTAAAAGAAAATAATATAATAAAGCCAATAGGAAATGAAAATGCAAGGAGTTACACTTTCTCATTTTCTAAGAATTATTTACTAAGAAGTCTGATAAAGGTTTTATCAAATGAAGGTTTTATACCAGAATCAATTAATAAATAATAACAACATAAAAGTAAAAACATGAAAACAAAATTAAGAACAGAAATAACAGTAAGAGAGATGTGTGATGGTTTTGAATATAATGAGCTGGAAGGGAAAGGGCTTTTTGGATTATCCGGAAAATTAACTATACAGCCAGAATATCAAAGGAATTATATTTATGCTGACGGTAAAAAAGATGTGGCAGTTATAGAGTCTATATTAAAAGAATATCCACTTGGGCTGATATATTTTAACACTACGCCAGAGAGTGCTTTTGAAGTTTTGGACGGACAGCAGCGTATCACAAGTATTGGCAGATACGTGACAAATAAATTTGCAATCAAAGATGTTAATGGTATGGAGCAGTATTTTTCTGGTATAGCAAAAGATGAACAAGAGAAAATCTTGAACACAAAGTTACTTGTATATGAATGCGAGGGTACTGAGCCAGAAATAAAGCAATGGTTTAAAACTATAAATATATCAGGTGTACCGCTAAATCAGCAAGAGATAAATAATGCTATATATTCGGGACTATTTGTGACTTTGGCAAAAGAAGAATTTAGTAATAGTCAAAATGCAAATATACAAAAATGGAGTGCATACATAAGTGCAAGTGCTATAAGGCAAGGGTTTTTGGCAGAAGCCTTAAACTGGATTAGTGATGACAACATAGACAGTTATATGAGTTTGCATCGTCACGATACAAATATAGATGAGCTCAAAAATCATTTTAATAAAATTATAGACTGGGTGTCTAATATATTTGAAAATGTAGAAAGTGAAATGTGCGGACTTGAGTGGGGCAGATTATACAAAGAGTACGGAGAGAAAAAATATGACAGTAAAAAAGTAACAGAAGAAATTAAAAAATTGTATACAGATAGTAGTGTAAAACAAAGAAAGGGAATATTTGAATTTATTTTAGGAGGATCTACTGATTATAAATTATTAGATATTAGATTTTTTGAAGACTCTGTAAAAAAACTGGCCTATGCGACACAAACAGAAAAAGCAAAAATCGCAGAAGTGTCCAACTGTTCATATTGTGCCATAGGTCATGATGCGAGTAAAAGCAAAATCTGGAAAATGGAAGAAATGGATGCAGATCATGTCAGTGCGTGGAGTAAAGGCGGAGCGACAGATATTAAAAATTGTGATATGTTATGTAAAAGTCACAATAGAGCAAAAGGGAATAGGTAATATTAATATAATTATATAGATAAAATCTGATTGCAAAAATGCTCAGAATATGCTAATATATAGACTATATGTCAACAATTAACAAAGATAACTTAGTAAAAATCGGCGCTCACTATGGGTATACACGTACCCGCCGTCACCCGTCGGCAAAACCATTTGTGGTTTCTGCTGCTAACGGAGTAGATTTTATAAACCTTGATCAGACTTTGGTTCAATATGAAAAAGCTATTGCTTTTCTAAAGTCTGTAACAGATGCTAACAAGCAAGTAGTTTTTGTATCTACAAAACCAGAGATGAAACAAATCATAAAAGAAATCTCTCTTGCCGCTGGTATGCCATACATAGCTGATCGTTATGTTGGAGGTATATTTACAAACTTTCCTCAAATGAAAAAGAGAATAGAGAAGTTACAAGACACTCTAAAGAAAAAAGAAAATGGCGAGCTAGCTGTTTACACTAAAAAAGAACAAGGTCTAATACAAAAAGATATTGAAAGATTGGACCGTGATTTTGGTGGTGTTTCAAATATACAAGGTATGCCAGGAGCACTAGTAATAGTAGACTCTAAAAAAGAGTATATGTGTGTAGATGAAGCAAAGCGTATGCGTATACCAGTAGTTGCACTATGTAACACTGACTGTGATATCAACTATGTAGAGTACCCAATAGTATGTAATGACGCCGCCCCTGCTGTTGTTCGTAACATATTAGAAAATATCAAAAAAGCTATAGCTTAATATTTTTCCAAATTAATAATTTACTTAAAATATAATATAAATATATGGACATAATAAAATCTTTAAGAGAAGAAACTGGATTATCTTTTGCTCAAATAAAAAAAGCTTTAGATGAGGCTAACGGTGATGCTGCAGCAGCAAGAGAGGTTCTAAAGACTTATAGTGCTAACTCAGCAGCAAAGAGAGCAGAAAATGATATGCCTGTAGGTATGATATCTGCTTATGTACACAGTACAGGTATGATGGGCGCCATGGTTACACTTTCTTGTGAGACAGACTTTGTGGCTAAAAATGAAGAGTATAAAGCCCTTGCATACGACCTAGCTATGCACGTTGCAGCTATGGGTAGTGATGATCTAGAAGAGATATCAGGTCAAGCTTTTATAAAAAATGGTAGCATGACAGTAAATGAGAGAATCAATGGTGCTATACAAAAATTTGGAGAAAATGTAAAGCTTACAAAAGCGGTTCGTTTTGCTTTCTAATTTTTTAAAAACATGAATACAATAAAACAATATTTTAATGCTAGCCAGTCTTTTACATTTCTGGGGGTAAGCATAGATATTGTTTTTTTGTTTACTTTTTTTATAGTTACTATTTTACTTTATCTTATAATTAAAAATATACATCAAAGTTATAGGCACATGTCTAATTTAGAAGAAGAAGATTTTAATAATCTAATGAAAGAAAATGAAGAAAATAAGTATGATAGTGTTGCTAATTTTATACTAACATTAGAAACTTTGCTAAAGTTCTCTTTAAGAAGAGTTGCAAAAAGTTACAACTTCTTTTTGCATTATATGCATTTTTCTTTGATAAAAATATTATCGTATATACAAAATATCTTTGGATACTTTTACAATTGGCTGCGTGATAGCTTTGTTAAAAAATCTATAAAAAATAAAGTCTATGTAAAACATTTTTGGTCCAATTTAAAAGAGTTCAAAAAAGAAATGGACGGGACGGAGAAGTAAAAATCAAAAAGCCGCGACGAAGTCGCGGCTTTTTGATTTTAGATTTTATCCGGTCTATGCATAGGGCAAGTCTTGATAGAGCATCTTTCGGGTATGGTTTTTGTGCCTTCCATCATGAGCTCACCACAAATGTTACAAGTGTTGCCTGTTGGTTTTGTTTTTATTATATGTTTACAGTCAGGATAATTATTGCAGCTATAAAAAAGTCCAAATCTACCTTTTCTCTCATCCATAAAGCCGTCAGCACAATGACCGCATTTAACTCCCGTATTATTTTTATTTTTCTCCTCTTCACTTTTTTCTATATATTTACATTTTGGATAATTGGCACATGCGACAAATAACCCAAACTTTCCATCGCGCTCGATCAGGTTTCCTTTCTCACACTTTGGACATACTTTACCTGTATCTTTTGGTGCTTCCATTATACTACCGTCTATTTTTCTTGCTCCTATACAGTCTGGAAAGCGAGCACAAGAATAAAAAGTGCCATTTTTTGCGAGCTTTTCAACCATCTTTCCCGTACAAAGTGGACATTCTATATTGTCCGGAGCGGCACTTACATTGGTCGCCTTGTCTATATCGTGTTTTGATAATACATCAGCATGAAAAGGTATATAAAACTCACGCAGCATATCGGCATATTTTTCTTCTCCTGTTGCTATGTTGTCGAGCTTGTCCTCCATCTCACGAGTAAAATAATCACCTGTATATTTTTGAAAATGTAAAGTTAGAAAATCACTAACTACTATACCTGTAGTGGTGGGCATCAATGCTTTATTCACTTTATCTACATAACCGCGGTCTTCTATTGTTGATATAATACTAGCAAAAGTAGCTGGGCGACCTATGCCACGCTTTTCTAATTCTTTTACTAAGCCAGCTTCACTATACCTATTTGGAGGTTGTGTTGCTTTTTCTACCCAGTTTATCTTTTCAAGCTTTATCTCATCGCCACCCATAACTTTTGGCAAATCATTTTCGTCACCACGACTAGCGGGGTCTGCTTTTAACCAACCATCAAAAACTA
Organism: bacterium; assembly: GCA_043736875.1. Classification (GTDB taxonomy): domain Bacteria; phylum Patescibacteriota; class Minisyncoccia; order Phycocordibacterales; family UBA5272; genus JAUPVO01. The sequence goes on along the minus strand of JAYTBU010000053.1, from coordinate 7,617 downwards.
ATACAGATCCATTTATAGAAAAAGTAGGAACATGTTCATCCATGCATTTTGCAGTTATTTTTGTTCGTAACATTTTTGCGGCAGACATCTGACTTGCTACTGTGCGAGCCCATATCAGATTGTAGAGCTTTTGTTCTTCCTCAGTAGAGCCAGCATTAACATCTTTTATATGTGTCGGGCGAACTGCCTCATGAGCTTCTTGAGCATTTTTATTTTTACTAGTATATTTTCTAACCTCAAGATAATTTTTACCATAATTTTTCTCTACAAAAGCAGATATTTCTTGTGTCGCGCTGGCAGCTAAGTTGGTACTGTCTGTACGCATGTATGTTATCAGTCCTTTTTCATACAATTTTTGTGCAACTTGCATAGTTCTTTTTGGAGAAAATCCAAAACGATTTGATCCTGCTTGTTGTAGTGTTGAAGTGGTAAAAGGTGCATTTGGGTTACGTGTCGCATCGCTTTGTTTTACGTCATCTATTTTCCACATTGTGTCTTCTCCTCTAGTTTTTATTTCCACTGTCCTGCTTTCCTCTTTTGGAACTTCGTCACAAGACAGATTAAGTTTATACACCTTGCTTTCTTTTATTTTTCCAACAGTTTGAAAATCAGCGTCTATCTCAAAATACTTCTCAGGTATAAATGCTTGTATCTCCTTTTCGCGCTCAACCAGTATACGTAGTGCAGGGGACTGTACACGTCCAGCAGAAAGTCCGTAACGAACCTTTTTCCATATTATATCACTAAGCTCATAACCAACCAATCTATCCAGTGCACGCCTCGCCTCCTGAGCCTCTTTCAAGTTCCAGTCTATGTCGCGAGGATTTTCTAGGGCAGTGCGTATAGCTTCGGGTGTTATTTCTTTGTAGGTTACACGCTGGGCATTTTCTATACCTAGTATCTCTTTTATATGCCAAGCTATAGCCTCTCCTTCACGGTCAGGGTCAGTTGCTAGCAGTATCTGATTACTTTTTTTGGCTAACATTTTTAACTCAGCTATGACTTTTGCCTTCTTTTCATCAACTACATAAAAAGGTTTAAAATCATTTTCTATATCTATAGCATATCTTTTGGTTAATAGCTGCTTATCTACTTTCTTCATTTTCTTTAACTCATCACCTTTTATAACTCTATTTTTATCATCAAAATAGACAAATTCTGATACAGGCAAATCACGAACATGACCGACAGATGCACACACGACATATTCACCGTCGAGGTATTTTTCGATGGTCTTAGCTTTTGTTGGAGACTCTACTATTAAAAGTTTCATAAAAAGTTTAGAAAGTTTTCTATATTCTAGATTAGATTATAGCACAAAAAAAACTTTATGTCTTTTCTTTCTTGGTATATAGAATATGTATTTGACTTTACCCACTCTTTGGTGTAGTATATGCAGGTGCTCTTTACAATATTTTAATCTTTAAGAAAGTGAGTAAAATATGCTTAAGAAACTTTTTTCAAAAATGGTTGTATCGTTAGATGAAAAGATTTCTGGTTACATAATAAAAACTCAAGAAGACGTAATGATTAGACATGTCTTGGAAAAGCTTTTTAGCGGCAAGCCTTTACAGGTAAAAGATATGCATGAGATGAAGTATTCTCAGATTGACATGCTTGCCACTTGCGAAGCATTAGAAAGATTGGACTTTATAAAAAAATATAAATCCCAAGCAATTATAAATGGAAAAAGTGACGTATCGCCAAGCTGGCAGATAACTACTAAGGGCATCTCATATTTTGGAGAAATAAACAAGGGAAAGTAAAACTAACTTAACTCAGGAGAAAGAAATGTTTTTTAAAAACTTAAAACCCCTTCACAAACAATATGATCCTGATGGTGGGGACGGGTCTGGCGGAGGCGGAGGCAGAAGAATAGAAGTTATAGAGATAAATGTATCTGTACCTAGTAAATTAGACTACAAAGACGATGGATCAAGATCTGTATTGCTTGTGCGATTACTAAGAAAAAAGTTTGAGTCTGATGATAAAAGAAAAATACCAACAGAAGCTGCTGCTGAGGTGGTATCTGAGATGGTAGAAGAGCCTTTGGATAGTGTTCGTCTCAAAATAGAGCAATCTTTTAAAGATGGTTCTAGAAAAGATATAAAGATTGGAGTCTCTGACTATATCAAAGATCTACAAAGATGTCTATCGGAATGTTTTTGTGAAAAAGACATACAGTTCTCTGTGGAGAATGCGTAGTTGTAACCCCCGTGCAAAGCGAAGCTTTGCACGGGGGTTTAATTTTTAATATATTTTAAAAAATTTGCAATAGGATAACTATTATGTTATATTTTATATATATGCAAAAAAGAAAATATCAAATAGGTGTTATGGGCTCAGCTCAAGATCTAAATTATGCTAAAAACATAGAAGAGTTAGCTTTAAAAGTTGGAGAAGAGATAGCAAAGCGTGGACATATAACAGTGTATGGTGCAGAAAAAGATTATGACTCATTGTCTACTGCTGCATCACGTGGTGCAAAAATGGCCGGCGGTCTAACTGTTGGAGTTACTTATGGAAAAGGAAAAGATATATGGGACACAGAAGGTAATACTGATATCATAATCAGTTGTGGTTTAGAGCGTGGAGGAGGAAGAGAGTTTGTTTTGGTTAATAGCTGTGATGCTGTTATATCTATATCAGGAGGATCAGGAACACTTACCGAGCTAGCTATAGCTTATCAGTCTAATCTACCTATGGTCGCCCTAAAGGGTACTGGTGGCTGGTCTGATAAGTTAGCAGACACATACTTTGACGCAAGAAATAGAAGGTTGGTAATAGGTGCAGATACAGCTGAAGAAGCGGTGAGTATAGCTATCAGAGAGATAGAGACTATGATGAAGTAGTGTCAAATCACATTTTAAATAAAAATAAAACACAAAATAAATTTTGTGTTTTATTTTTCTAATAAAAAATCTTCAACAGCAGATTGTGCAAAGTTGATGGCAGTTTCTGTATTTTTATTTTCAATAAAATTTATAACAAAGTTTGCAAAAAAGGTGTCACCAGCTCCCACCGTATCTTTTGTTTTTATTTTATTTTTAACAGGAAAAGATTTCTTAATTCTATTTTCATATATATCTACTCCTGACTCACCTTTTGTTATTATTAGTATTCTACTTTTCTGATCAGATATAAAATCTGAAGTCAGGTATTTTGATTCTAGTTCTGTAACTTTTAATATTTTTGGCTTAAAGTTTTCTGGCATTTTGTATAAAGTTTTTGACCCAAAATCTCCAGTTGAGTTACGTAAGTACCCTTGAGCATCTAAAAAGAGATTTTCAAAAGCACAAAATTTACATAGGTCTATTTCATTTAGTAATGTTGATATTAGCACAAGATCTTCTTTGTCTAATTTTGGGTATTCTTTTAATTTTTCTGCTTTTTCTATTTTACCAGATTCACCTTCATCATTTATTAGTATCTTTACTGTTCCAATATTGGTATAATAGTTAGTGTATTTCAAATTATTTTTTTTGAAAGTATTTTCTATAAACTTTGCAGGCCCACCAGAAATCTCTTTTGTGATAGACATGTTTTTGTCCAGATATATATCTTTGGCGTGGCTTGCAAAAAGTTTTAGCATAATTCTATTATACAACATTTTTACAAAATACTTTTATTGATATTTTTTAAAAAATGTGTTATTATCAGTATAAGCTTAATATATGCAAGAAAAAATTTTATTTATAGTATGTACACACGGCAATGAACATACACCACTAACAGCTATCAAAAATGTTATAAAGAAAATGGGAAAAGAGGAATTCAGTAAAAAATGTGAATATATAATCGCTAATCCAAAAGCCAAAGAGTTGGGCACTAGATTTACAGATGTTGACTTAAATAGAATATATCCTGGAGATATTAATTCTGTACATTATGAGTCTAGGCGTGCGGTAGAGATATTAGAATACGCAAAAAATTTTAAATATGTTATAGATTTACATACCACAAAGTCTGACACTGGCATATTTATACTTGTAACTAAGGGTAAAAAAGAAAATTATGAGCTAGCACAAAAACTATCCCCTAAAAGAGTGGTGATATGGGAGTCTACATCTGGGTCGCTTACGGGGCCAGTGTGTAATTTTTTAAATTCCTCACTAGAAATAGAAGCTTCTACATTATCAGATACTCATATACAAGATCTAGAATCTTCTATACTTTCTGTTATCGATAATGGCATATCTAAAATAGAAGAAAAAGAATGGTATAGAGTAGTTACTAGTATGCCAATAAAAGATGTTGAAGACATAAAAAAACTAAAAGAATTTGGTGAGGTTATATATAACAATAAAAAAATGTATGCATTGTTGGTTGGTGCATATAAAGATAAAGCTTGCTATCTTATGGAAAAAATAGGTAACCCTCTGTTGTAAATTGCACTGTTTTATGATATTCTTTATTTATTAATATTGATTTATCGGTATTAAGTTATCTTTTTTTTGATTCAAATTTTTATTTTACTGGAGATTGTTAAATGATTAAATATGTTGTGACTTTACCTAAAATAGAAGATTTAGTTCCTCTAATAAAAGATGCTTTCGCATCTGAGCCTTGGTTGGAAAATCTTAGCGATCAAGAGTGTCTGAGTAGGTCTAGTATGTATCTTGGAAAAAAGAATGTTCGCTCTATCTCTGCATACGAAGACTCAGAGCTCATTGGGGTGATACTTGTGGATGAACTGGATCTTATGAGCTTGGAAAATGAAAGGGGTAAGGATCTAAAAGATTGGGCTATTAGTAAAAATATTCAGAAAGTTTTGTGGGGTAGAGAAACTTTAATTAGAAGAAGTTTTCAGTCTCAGGGTGTAGGAAAAGAATTACGCAGAAGAATGATCTTGTCTATATACGATGAATCTTTTAGGGTCGGTGAGGGTTATGAGTTTGATTTTTTACTTACTCGTATGAGAGATGATAACCTTCGTATTATTAAAATAGCAGAAGGTTTTGGTTATGAGAGAACAGGAGTGAGGGTAAAAAGTTCCACGAATGAAAACATATGGCATGAATACTGGTTTAAATCTTTTCTTGCAAAATAAAGCCTAAAACCAAAACAGTCAACGTTAAGTTGACTGTTTTTTTATTTGACTTAACAAGTCTAATTTGCTATAATTATCACTAGAATCATTTAATAATTAAGTGATTAAAAATAGTTCATTTTTTTGGAGATATACTATGGCTGCAAATATTATTCATCACCATCATGGCTCACATTACGTCGTGTCAGAAGATGTTGATTTGTTGATTGGACGATTCTGCTCTACTAATGGATTGGTTTCTCCTGGCGCTGATTTTTATGTTGGAGCTAGGAATGAGCTAAAAGAAGCTTTCAGAAATACTTTTGTAAAGACTACTTTTGTGCCGTCTTTAGAGATTAGAGAAAGTTTACTTTCTAAAACTGCTGAACATAAAGCAAAAGGTTTGCGTGTGATTAGTTTAGAACGTGCATATCTAGAGGATCATGAAGTTGATGGTAGGATAGAATTATCGAGGAAAGTTAATTCTTTTGGGGATGCTATCCTTGTACCCAGCAATAGATTTGGCGCACCTAATAAAAATTCTCAATATGAGAGTCTCAGGAAGCAAGATGTTGTGCTTGTGGATGATGTTATTTTTTCTGGATCTACTTTAATTGAGACTATAGGAGAACTGACAAAACACCATTGCAATGTACATGCTGTAGTTGCAGCCATAGGTGTAAAAGATGGTATAGAGCAAGTAGCCAATACGCACTTTGGAATAATGGGAATGCCTGACACTGTAAAAGTTGATTGTGTAGAAGAGTTTGATGATTTGATTGATCAGGTTTGTGAGCGTGATTTTTATGCTGGTGTGCCATATTCTGGCAGAGAACATGCTGGAGCTGATAATGTTGGTTTCCCATATTTTCTTCCCTTTGGAAAACCAAAAGATTGGGCATCTATACCAGATAAACACCAAAAAGGTTTCTCAAGAACGTGTCTTAAGATATCAATAGCTCTGTTCCAGGAGATAGAAACGTTGAATAATCTTGAGTTCAAGTGTAAAGACTTACCAAGATTTGTAAACGGTATACCAAAAGATGATTCAAGATATGTGAATCATCTCAAGCAAGCTTTGAAAAAACTTTAAAAGAGTAAAACCCCCTTTAAGAAAAAAAGGGGGTTTAATTTGCTATATAAAAGCTTTTATGTTAATATAATCACATGTTAATATAATAATTAACATAAATCTAAACAATTTTTAAAGAGGAAAAATATGTCAAAAATAACTCCAAAAGCAATTAGCGGTTTCCCAGAGTGGTCACCAGAACAAAAGTTGGTAGAATCTCGTTTTCTAAGTGTTATTAGAAAACATTATGAGGGGGCTGGCTTTACACCTATCGAGACACCAACTGTCGAAATGACAGAGGTTTTGACTTCGAAAGGAGGTTCTGAAAAAGAAATATATTCACTTACCAGACTCCATTCTGTTGAAGATGGTGATGACGATAATAAAAAATTGTCACTACACTTTGATTTGACTGTGCCACTAGCTAGATATGTTGCTATGAGGTACAATGATTTATCTTTCCCTTTTAGACGTTCTCAGATACAAAAAGTATGGAGAGGCGAGAGGCCACAAGCGGGTAGATTTCGCGAGTTCTATCAGTGTGATATAGATGTTATTGGTAACGGCAGTCTCAGCCATGTTAACGATGCTGAGATACCGAGTATCATTAATAATATTTTTACAGAATTAAATATTGGAAGATTTTTAATTAGAATCAATAACAGAAAGATATTGCAAGGATACCTTTCTTATCTTGGTGTTACTTCAGAAAAGTTCGCAGAGCTTTTGCGTGTAATAGATAAGATAGAAAAGATAGGTCGTGAGGAAGTTGTAAATCAGTTAGTAAATGACTTATCTGTAGAAGTTGACATAGCTGAAAAAGTTTTACAATTTGTAGAATTAAAAGTTGTGAATGGTAAACTAAAAGAATCTCTCGAAAAAATATCTTGTGACAATGAAATATTTTTACAAGGTGTAAACGAGCTTTCTTTTGTTGTTGAAAGCATGAGCTCATTGGGTGTTCCTACTGAAAACTATGTTGTAGACTTGTCTATCGCTCGCGGTCTAGATTATTATACTGGAACCGTGTACGAGGCTATCTTGGTAGATAATCCAAAACTTGGAAGCATTTGCTCTGGTGGACGGTATGAAAATCTGGCCTCACATTTTACAGATAAAAACTTGCCAGGTGTAGGTATATCGATTGGATTAACCAGGTTACTTTCAAAGCTCTTTGCTTTGAATATAGTAGATACAAATCAGGCCACAACCTCAAAGGTTTTATTTACAACTTTTGATGATATTGATATTAATACTTATTTTTCTTTAGCTAGAAAATTAAGAGAAGTTAATATAGCTTGCGAAGTCTACACCGAAGGAAAAAAGCTGGGTGATCAGATGAAATATGCCGATAAAAAAGGTATACAGTTAGCTGTTATCTGTGGAAAAGATGAGATTGATAAAAAAGTTCTGTCTGTAAAATTCTTGGCTACTGGTAAAATAGAAGAGGTGCAAGAAGATGATTTTGTCCAATTTATGATCAAGAGTTTGAAGTAAGTCTCATAGTTTTTTGTTC
>JAYTBU010000052.1:0-7022 GCA_043736875.1 bacterium | reverse complement strand
CTGTCGCCCCAGAAAATCTAAAAAAAGATTTAACTTTATTAGAAATGAGAAATATAATAATAAATATCAGAAATAAAAAAATGCCAAATTGGCGAGATGTTAAAAGTCTCGGTACCGCAGGATCATTTTTCAAAAATATAATAATAGACGCGGCACATTATAGTGATATAAAAGAAAAATATCCAGATATAATTTCTTTTTCTTATGGGGACGTATACAAATTATCCTCTGCGTATATTATAGACAAGATTCTAAATATGAAAAATTACAAAATAGGAGATGTGGGCACATATGAAAATCAGGCACTAATTATAGTAAATCATGGAGAAGCAGCAGGTTCAGATATTTACAATTTTTCTGAAAATATAATTAAAAAAGTTAAAAACTTGTTAAGTTTAAGCTTGGAAAGAGAGGTTAATGTAGTAGATTAGTAGAGGGTTGCAAAAATAAAGTTTTTATAGTATAATATGATCTAATAACACACAAAATATATGGTAGTAAGAATGAGGCATACAAGAGCACACACAGCAAATCGCCGCTCACATCACGCATTAAAAGATCTTAACTTGGTATCTTGCCAAGAATGTAAAGCAGTGCTTCGTCCACATACAGTATGTGACGCATGTGGTTTTTACAAAGGTAAAAAAGCTATAGAGGTAAAGGCATAATTATGAGTATCAGACATGACTCAAGAAAAATAGTAATGCAGACTCTTTACGAGTTAGATACTAATTTTTCTATGTCTGTAGATCTAGAAGTTGCTAGAGAAACACTAAAAAGAAACCTAAAAGAATTCTTGGTAGAAGGTTCTGATATAACTTTTGCGCAGAGCTTGTTAGACACGGTTTTTGAGAGAGTTAACACTTTAGATGAGATAATAAAAAAAGCTGCTCCAGAGTGGCCACTTGAAAAGATAAACATAGTAGACAGAAATGTACTGCGTCTAGGATTATCTGAGATGATTTTTGGAGATAAAAATAATGTGCCACCAAAAGTGGCAATAGACGAAGCCATAGAAATAGCAAAAGAGTTCGGCGGTGATAGTAGTAGCAAGTTTGTAAATGGTGTTTTGGGAGCTGTCTATAAAGAAATACAGGCAGATAATCTGGAGGCGGGTATAGTAGAGAGTCCTGTAATAAAAAAAAACTCTAATAAGAAAGTAGAGGAAAAAGTTAGTATTATCCTTTTGGATAAAGAGAGTAAAAGTATTATTTTGTGTTTAGATAGATTCAAAACCTTTACTTTACCAAAGTTTTCTTTTAAAGATGCAGATCTATCGAAACAAGACTTTCTTAAAAATAAAGTAAAAGAAACATTTAAACTTGATTTAGATCCAGAAACTATTTTAGAAGTGAATAGTAATAGTTATGTCGCACACAATCCAGACTCTGTAAATGTAAATAAAAATAATACTATATTTATGTCTGAGATTAATCTGAGTGCTATAGATGTAACTTCTTTTGATTTATCAAATACTAGATATACCAGCTTTAGTGTTGTAAAGATCTCAGAGCTTGATGATTTTAAAATGTACAAAGATATTAAAAATATATGCAAGACTTTTTAATTAAAAATAATATAAATTATAAAAATATCAATCTGTATAATCAGGCAGTAGTACACAGGAGCTTTATAAATGAAAACCCGAGATTTGAACTAGGTCACAATGAAAGGCTTGAGTTTTTAGGAGACGCTGTACTCGAGCTCATAGTCACAGATTTTATATATGCAAAATACCCGCACAGTGCTGAGGGTGATATGACCAGTTATAGATCGGCTCTTGTTAATGCTGAGACACTTTCAAAAGTGGCACTGTCACTTGATCTAAATGATTATTTAAAACTTTCAAAAGGAGAGGCAAAGGAAAAAGAGATAACTAGAGCAAGGATGAGCATGCTCGCTGATACATATGAGGCGCTGCTAGGTGCCATGTATTTGGATATGGGTTACGGTGAGTGTAATAAGTGGGTTATAAAAACACTACTAATAAATACAGAAGAGATAACAAGGGGTGGTGCTTACAAAGATTTTAAATCATTGGTTCAAGAAAAAGCCCAAGAGAAATATCAAGTTACGCCGACATACAAGATAATAAATGAGAGTGGCCCAGATCATGACAAGCTTTTTCTTGTGGGTATATATTTTGATGAAAAAGAAATAGCAAAAGGAGAGGGTAAAAGTAAACAATTAGCTGAGGTGGATGCTGCCAAAAATGCAGTAAAGAAAATGGGCTGGGAGTAACTATTGACAAAAAATATTATTTAGTATATAATAAAAAAATTAGTTCAAATACAGATTCCTGTATACTAATGCTCTTTTTAAGGAAAAATCATGGCAGCTAAAACTGACATCTCCCAGACGAGTATTTCGGCTGGGCAACAATTAGAATTTTGGCGACTAGCCTCAAATCCTAATTCGCATGTAAATGCAAAAACTTTGCAAGCTTTCTTGGAAGCAAGAAATCCATTTGAAAAGTTTGTAGCTCCAGACGATATCAAATTAACTCTGACTATTACACCCAGCACCATCGATGAGATGATCGTTGCTGGTAAATATGATAAGGTAAATGAAAGCGTTGTAAAAAAGTTTTCCTTTGATCCGGTCACTATCGGCGAATGGGAGTTCAAACTTGTTTCCACTGATAAACCAATCTCTCCCGAAGTCGCAAAAGAGCTTTGCGAAGGAGATGGTTTCCAGGAGGCAAAGCTAGAGCATCTTTTGGCTTTTGGGGCAATGTTCCCAGAAGAGCAAAAGAAAAATCCTGTTATTGCTTCAGCTTCGGTTGGCGGGATAGATGGTGATCCTCACGTCCCCTTACTCTGGTTTCGCGAGGGTGAACGTCGGCTTGCTTTACGTTGGTGGAGTAGTGCCTGGCGTAACAACGATCGTTTTCTTTCTGTTCGCAAGGTTTCTAGCTCTTAAAACTTTGCAAAAAGCTCTTTGAGTTTTAGGTCCTCTGACCCTCTCCAAATTTGGAGAGGGTTTTTTATTTTAAAATCTAGGTTATGTGCTGAGAGTGGCGGTTATTTCTGAAATAGTGTATAATAGATACATGTTTAAAACTGCAAAGCTCGGTATCGATCTCGGTACCGCAAATATACTAGTTTACGTCCCTGGAAAAGGAGTGGTTTTAAATGAGCCATCAGTTGTGGCTATACGAGAAGGTGATAAAAAAGTTTTGGCTGTTGGTATAGATGCAAAAGAAATGATAGGCAAGACCCCAGATGACATAGTCGCATACAGGCCAATGCGCGACGGTGTGATAGCAGACTACAGAGTGACCGAGGCTATGCTGCGTCACTACATTAACAAAGCCCTCTCAAAGTGGAACTTTTTTAAGCCAGATGTTATGGTTAGTGTTCCAGCAGGAGTAACTAGTACCGAGAGGCGTGCAGTTATAGAAGCGGCAATAAGAGCGGGAGCTAAAAATGCATACGTAGTAAAAGAGCCAATACTAGCTGCGATAGGAGCGGGTATACCAATACACGAAGCAAAGGGTAGAATGATAGTTGATATTGGTGGTGGTACAACAGACGTAGCTGTGATATCGCTCGGAGGTATAGTGTGTAGCACTAGTGTAAAATGTGCAGGCAACAAACTGGATCAAGCCATCATAGATCATATAAAAAAGTCTCATAACTTAGCTATAGGTGAGCAGATGGCAGAGCAAATAAAAATAAATATAGGGTCGGCACTGACTTTAGAAGAAGAATTAAAGATGAATATAAAAGGTCGTGATTATATGACTGGTCTACCAAAGACTGTGGAAATAGGAACCAATGAAATAGTCAAGGCGATAGACAAAGAACTAAAGCAGATAATAAAAGCTATAAAAGACGTATTACAAGACACTCCGCCCGAGCTCGCGAGCGATATTATAGATAATGGCATCATCATGAGCGGTGGTACTTCACAGCTACGTCACTTACCCGAGCTAGTAGAGAGGAGATGTAATGTAAAAGCAGAACTCGCTCCTGATGCTCTGTATTGTGTGGTAAAAGGTACGGGTGAAGCACTAAAACATCTTGATGTTTATAAAAAAAGCATTATAACCAAAAGGTAGTTTTAAAATATAAATTATAATTTCAATATGACAGAAATTAAAAAAGAAAATATTTTAGATAAAATAAAAAGTCATGCCAATATAATTATCGGTGATTTGAGTGTTTATGAAAATTTAAAAAGAGAATTAGAAGAGGGTAAAAAAATGTTTTTAGCATTTGATTATTTTTATCATATAGACTCCAAAAAAAGAGAAACAAGTTTAATTTTAGAAAATCTTGAAAAGATGAGAGATTTTGTAAAAACAAAGTCAGATACAGTTAGGTATGTAATCAGTAATAGAAATATGCGAAAGACTGAGCTGCAAAATGCTATGCTAAAAATGTTAGAAGAGAGTGATAACAGTATTTGTTTTATTTTTGTCTTAGATACTACAAATTATTTTTTACCAACCATACTCTCTAGGGTGCAGACTATAAGCATGATGAGCAGTAAAAATATTTTTACTGAGTACAAAAGAAAAGCTATAATAGAAAAAAAGTTTTTAGATTTAGAAAAAATATTACAAGCTGAGGATATGTACAGCAGGACACTCATATCAGAAAAGCAAGTGCAAGATTTTTTACTGAGTTTATAATATTTACTAAATACTATTTATATGTTATTATATAAGTTATAAATACATGCATTTTCATATCATTTCTATTTTCCCCGACACTGTCGACTCTTATTTAAATGAGAGTATACTGAGACATGCCCAAGAAAAAAAGCTTATTTTTATACACAAATACGCACTACGCGAGTATACAAAAGATAAACATAGGAGGGTGGATGGTAGACCGTACGCCGGTGGTCCTGGTATGGTGATGTGGGTGGATCCTATTATTAACTGTGTAGAAAAAGTAAAAGAGAAAATACAAGAAAGAGTTTTGGGTGATGGTACACAAGCAAAAATAAAATATATACTTTTTACGCCAGAGAAAATAGAGTTCACAAATGCTATAGCAAAACAGGTTGTAGAAAATTATACTGACACAGTTTTTATATGCGGGCGTTATGAAGGGGTGGATGCAAGGGTAAAACAAATATTAGAAGCAGATGAGTGGAGCATAGGCCCCTATGTGCTAACTGGTGGTGAGCTGCCAGCTATGGTATGTATCGATGCTATGAGTAGACAGATAAAAGGAGTGCTTAATCATGAAGAGAGCCTAGAAGAAAGCAGGGTCAGCAGTCACGATGTATATGCGAGACCGGAAGTGTATGAGTACAAAGGGGAAAAGTATCAAGTCCCAAAAGTTTTGATTAGCGGCCATCACGGCGAGATAGAAAAGTGGAAGACAGAGACAAAGCGAGACATATAAATATCAGATTTTATGTTATAATATACTTTATGAAAATAAGTAATCTTTTAGAAAGGGCAAGTAAAACAAATACTTTTTTGTATACAAAAACTTTTAATTTTTGGGCTGTATTTATTTCTCTCTGTGTTTTCTTTTTTATTTTTACTATGTTTATCAAAAACTTTTCATATGCTTATGAGGGCTACAGGCTGGGTTTTGATTTTTTTGATTTGACTCATACTGTGTTTGACATAGCAAATACTTTTGCTAATTTTTATATATTTCTATTTTTAATAATTTCTGTGATTATTTCTTCTTTTAATATAACTTTACTTTTAAAATATATAAAAATTATAAAAGATGTAAATGAAAAATTTATAAGTTCAGATAAAGAAGATAATATTTCTGCTTCAAAAATTACAAAAAAAATAGAGGTAAAAAAACTAGGTTTTGGTATGACACTCGCTATGCTGGCTACTCATTGTGCTAGCTGCGGCGCTGCACTTTTTGGAGGGATTATCTCGCTGTCATTTTTATCATATCTGCCTTTTGCTGGTTATGAGATCGGTGTGCTAGGTATAATGATTTTAATTTACACTAGTTATGATATAATAAAGAAATTAAACAATCCATATGTCTGCTAGTCATGATTTAAAATTTTTAGCCAAACACATAACTAGCTTACCTAGTTATATTTTGATACTTCTCATAGTCGCAGTTGTATATGAATTTTTGCCTGGAGCAAATAATATTTTTAATTTTGCAAATACTAACACAGATATAGTTAAGATAAATAACAAAGAAATAGACAAGACAAAGTTCATGACAGGATATGTCGTATCAGGAGTTGTAGACGGTGACACTATAAATATAGAAAAAGACTTGGAAAATGGAAAACAAGAAAAAATAAAAGTTAGATTGGTCGGTATAAATACTCCAGAAAGTGTAGATCCTCGTAGGCCAGTAGAATGTTTTGGAAAAGAGGCAAGCGCATATATGAAGAGCATAGCAAGTAATGAAAATGTGTATGTGGAATTAGACCCAGCTCAGGACACGTATGATAAATATGACAGACTACTCGGATATGTATATCTAGAAGATGGACAAATGCTAAATAGAAAAATGATAGCAGATGGTTATGCATATGAATATACGTATTCTAATCCATATAAATATCAAAAAGATTTTAAAGATTTACAGAGATTTGCCAAAAATGAAAAGAGGGGCCTGTGGGGCGAAAACACTTGCGGTGGTCAAAAATAGAGTCTTGTGTTATACTTATATAAATAATAAAAAAATATGTCAGCACACGGAATACCAGGAGCATTAGCTTCTGCACTATCACTTTTCTGGAGATGGATATTAATAGCTATAGCTGCTATCATTGCCATCAGGCTCTTTACTTATTTTGTACCAGAATTAAATCAGCCTAATCTTAAAAATTATTTTTCATCTGAGAGCCTAGATGAGAACGGGGAGATTGTAAAAAAGAAAACACTATTAGATTATTTTTTTCCTGGAGCAATAAAAGGAAATCTTTTTTCTACGCCAGAAACCCCAGTGGCAAAATATATACAAGCTCCAAGTATACAAGATTATGAAAAATCTGCCCCAAAGTATAAGTATGAGACATATCAGTATGAGACTTATGATGCTAGTAATCCATACTAAAAACAAAAG
>JAYTBU010000051.1:0-2654 GCA_043736875.1 bacterium | reverse complement strand
GTACCGGATTCATCTATGTAAATGTTACTTTTCATCCACCTATTATATCAAAAATATCTATATTAATATTTTACTTTTTATTTTGATGGGGATAGGGTGCAATTTTATTTCAATTAAATTAAGAAGATGACCGAGTAATTAATTTTACTCGGTTTATTTTTTTAGAACATTTTTTCAGATTTAGTAAAATTGTCAAAACTTTGCTATAATAAATACACGTTAAAAACTAAAACATTATACTAGAATTAACAAAGATTTCCCTTGAGTTGTCACTAGCGAAAAAAATATGAATACGAAAAATAAAATAGAAATTGAGATTAAGTTAATTTTAAAAGACATTAACCTAAAAAATCTGAAGGATAAAATAGAAAAAACTTTTAACCTGAAAGCTTTAACACCTTTTCATCAGACTACTCATCAATTTTTTGAATTAGATTTTACACAACAGGTGGCATTTCCTAGAGTAAGAAATGAACAAGATGGGTCTATGACTTTAACAGTAAAGGTGAAAATAAAAGAAAAGGCGGATAGTTTCTATTTCAAGAGACTAGAGCTTGAGAGCAAGGTTTCTGACGTTGAGAGTATTATAAAAATGATGCCATTTTTTGGTTATGAAAACAAAGTATCTTGGGAAAAAAGACGGATTAATTTTATTGATGCTGAGGAAAATAATAAAGAAAAAGATTTTGAGATATTTATTGATGATACACCTATGGGATATTTTTTAGAGATAGAATCTGACGAGGACAGAATAGAGGAGATAATTAAGGCTCTTAATTTGGAAAAACTAAAAAGAAGCAATAAGTCTTATTTGGGTTTGTGGGAAGATTGCAAAAAAGATGGGGTGAAAGATATGTTGTTTTAGAAAAACTCTTTAAAAAGAAAGGTTGAAGAGTTTTCTTTTTCTGAAGGGGATAAATTTAAATTCAACGGAGAGAAAAAAGTTATAGACACTTATTATAAATCAAAAACTTTTAATAATCCCTAACCCCACCACTTTTTAAATTGTACCTAGAGAGCGCCTCGTCTCTTGCTATTTTGTGCTCTATAATAGGCGGCATTTCAAAATAATACCTATCCTGTGTCAGCCACTTTTTCTGATAAGCATTGCTGGCATCATAATTTTCAGCTTGTAGATATGGGTTAAATATCCTTATCGGTTTTGGATCAGCACCAACGCTAGCCCCCCATTGCCAGCCACCATTATTTGACGCCTCATCCAGATCCATCAGCATCGCCCTAAAGTACTCTTGCCCCCATCTCCAGTCCACACCAAAGTTTTTGGTCAGCACACTAGCCACTATCATGCGCGATCTGTTATGCATTACACCTGTACGTGCCAGCTCCATCATCGCAGCATCAACTATCTTGTAACCAGTATCTCCTTTTATCCAAGAAGTAAATCTGTGTTTTGCTGTCTCGTCATCAACCCATTTTATAGTCCCTCGGAATTTTTCTTGAAATTCTGTATGCATCAGATATGGTTTGTGATACATTAGGTATTTGTAAAATTCACGCCAGATTAACTCACTTATAAAAATAGTTGGACCTGTGTACTTGTCGCTAATAATATTTAAAGCATTTAAAAAATCATAATCAAAATGTTTTTGTATTTTATTTTTTATAGTGCGAGGCGATATCAGTCCCCATGCAAGATAAGTGGACATGCGACTAGTTCTATTTTTTTCTAAACTGTCCCTGTCTGATTTATAATTTTCCATATCTTGTTTTGTGTATACATCAAGACTGGATAATATTTTTTCTTCGTCATAAAGAAAAGCATCAAAATCAATTTTTATATCACCGAGGAGCTCAGCTATGTCAAAAGTATTATTACCAGCAGCAAATATTCTCTTTGTGTCAAATATTTTTCTGATATTTTCTTCTGTATTATTTTCCAAAATATTTATTTCTCTCTTTATTTCTTCTGTTTCAGCTTTATTTATATAGTTTATTTTAGTAGTATCTATTTTATCTATTTCTTTTTTATTTAAAAATTCTGCCCAGACATTTTTTTTAAATGGAGTAAAGACGCTGTACAAGTTATCAGTTCCTGTCTTTGTGTTTTTATTTACAGACATAGCATCATCGCATACACAGACGTCTAGGCCTATATTTTTTAAGTTTTCTATTTGTTTATAAAAATCTATATACACGTCATCATTTACAAATATTTTAATATTATATATTTTAGAAAGTTTTTCAAATATTTGTGTCGGCTTTCCGAGAGTTATATAAAAATTATCTTCTTCATTTTTCTTTTCTGATTTATCTTTTTTAAAATTATTAGAAAAGTTGGGTAGCGATCTTGTTAATATTTCTCTTTGGGCTAGTCCAAATTGGAAATCAGTTCCTGATTTTTGCATATAATCTTCTATTATGAAAATAGGCAAAAAGAGTATGTTATTTTCTTCTGAGTATTTTGCTGCTTGGTACAAAGCATTATTATCTCTCAGTCTAAAATCACGACGTGACCAGTATATAATTAAATTTGTTTTCATATTTTATTATAAATATTTTAACATAAAAAAAGTCTTTTATAAAGCTTGACAGTAGGGGGGGGGTAGCATGCTATAATTTATCTAGTTATATTTTATAAGTCACATAACGTGAGTTAGTATAACTCTCACTTTTTGATCAACTGTGAGCATGTT
>JAYTBU010000050.1:0-21479 GCA_043736875.1 bacterium | reverse complement strand
TTTGTGCCTTATTCTTATTCTGATTCTTTTGTATTAAAAGATTAATTTTTATAGTTATATTCTATGTAACCAATATAAAAAAGTGTTTTATAAAGCTTGACAGTAGGGGGCACCACGTCATTTACTTGGCGTGGTTTTTTAATTCCATCTCCATCTCAGGTATCAAAACTTTTGATATAGGCATACGATGTCTCTCTTCCTCAAATCTTTTTCCAGTATCTGTAAATCCTAATTTTTTATAAAAATTTATAGCTTGAGTATTATACGTAGCTACATGAACTATTATTTTTTTGTTTTTATCAAAATATTTTAAACACTCGCTCCAAAACATTCTACCCACACCTTTTCCTTGGTATTCTGGTAAGATATATATAGATTGCAACTGATTAAAGTCATCTCTTAAAAATATTCTACAGACTCCAATTAGATTATCTTCATGTTCTGCGACAAGCAGTTTAGAATTGTTCGGCATATTTAAAATTTTATCTTTAAAAGTTTTTATTTTATTTTCATCATGTCTATCTTTATAGATCTCTTCAACATCTTCTCTTGTTATGCCAAGATCTTTATTTGGATAAGTTTCTAGCCATGTTTTGTAAAAAACTTTTTGTATATTTTTTGCATCGTCAGGTAGGGCTAATCTTATTATCATTATTTAATAATAACATATTTTTAGACGGTCTCAAAGCTTATGAAGTAGGCAAATACACAAGAAATTAAAGAGTTTACGTTTAAGTTAAGTTTATCGTCCTGTTTTTTATAAAACATGCTATAATATAGATTCGCAATAATAATATATACACACAAGATAAAAATATATGAATAAAAAAGTTAATATCAAAAAGTTTTTTTCAAAATTTACTAAAAATAGCATAGTATATAAAATCTTTGAAATGCATAATATACAAAATATACCGCTGGTGATGGACACGGCAAATGCTGGAAAGGTGGACGATACATATTTTGATTTTTACAAAGGTTTAGAGTTAGAAGATAGAGAGAAAGTGACAGAGAGTATAGAAGAGATAAATAAAATGGCTAATTTTGACGCCCATATAATATGCAAAAAATATATCAGCAGTACTAATCCTACACCTTTTGAAGTGCTGGCAGAAAGTTATCATGACAAAGCTGTCGCTTTTTATTTTGATCATTTTGAAAAAGTGGAAGAGATTCTATTTATAATTTCTTTTTACAAGAAAAATGGTTATAAAGTTTTTGAAGCAAAGGGTGTATTAGAAAAAGATATAGAACAAGTAGATATAGAATTAAAAACCAGATTCCAAGAATTATTAGAAGTAAATATCGGATCGCAAGTTATAGCAGAAAGTAAAACTGTAAAATACGATGACATGTATATGACAAAAATATCTTACAGGGATGGTGGCGATAGAGAAATATTTTTGGTATATATACCAGAATCAAAAGAGGTGCTGGTAAAAGCAAGTGGGAATAAAGAAGTCGTTTTTGGTTATGCTGAGAGCTATATAAAAAAATTAATAGGCTATGCCATGGATTATAGCGAGAGAGAATATGATATGCAAAAGTTTGTTGATGTTGGCAATGAGCCAGATACAAAAAGTCCTATATACGACAATCCACATATTATAAGCTGGTATATAAAAAATATAAAGATGCTCTCAGGTAAAAATAATCTAGGGCTAACTTTTAAAAAAAGTGATGAAGAAAAATACATGTCAGCCATGTATAGCGCATTCTCAGATTTTAATATACTTAAAAGTGCAGCAGGTAATAGTGGCCTGAAAATAGTAAATGTAACTCTTAATTTTGAAGTTTCAAAAAGTGATTATAATGCTGTAAAGAAAAATATTAGTGTTAGTTTAAAAGATAATACTAGCAGTTTGAACTTGCTCAAAAAAGAACATAGACTGATAGATGATATACTTAAAAACAGGGGTGTGATGCTAGGGTATAAATCGATAAATAGCATATAGAAATATTTATTATGTGATATAATATTTATAAATAATATTTATGTCTAAAAATACCAAAGAAGATAATGTCCGCAAAATACTAATAGAAAAATGTAGTACTGATGCTAGTATTTTTAAAGTAACGCCAAAGGATGTGGTAATTATAAATGAGTGGAGAGAGGTCAGTGATTATATAAAATTAAATAGAAAGTTCTCAGTACGTGCTGCGGGTACTTGTATGAGTGGTGGCTCATTAACTGAGTATACTATTTTGGATATTTTAAAGATGGATGAGATGGGTGAGGTGGAGAGTGGTAGTGATGATGGTGTAGAGGGCGGTGAGGGCGGCGGCTACGCCGCCGCCCTCTGGTGCGAGAGCGGGACAACGATAAGAAATCTTTTAGAAAAATTAGAAAAAGATAATTTATTTTTTGCTCCGTATACTAGCAGTAAAAATATGTGTACTTTGGGTGGCATGCTCGGCAACAATTCCAGCGGGGAAAAGTCCCTGACATATGGTCCGACTTCTAAAAATATTTTAGAGTTAAAAGTTATTTTAAATACGTCAGAATTAAAAGGTGAAATATATCATGCAAAAGAAAAAAGATTGGACGATAATAATTTGTATGATTTTGAAAAAAATATATTAAAAATACTGACAGATAACAAAGAGATTATAAAAAATAATAAAGTTAATACACATAAAAATGCTGCAGGATATAATGTATGGGATGTTATAGATTTTGAAAAAGAAACTTTTAATCTGACACCACTTTTTATAGGATCGCAGGGGACACTAGGAGTTATAACAAAAGCTAAAATAAAAACTTTTAAAATATCAAATTACTCAGAGATGTTAGTTGTGCCACTCGATCATATACATGATTTACCAAAAGTTGTAAGTAAAATAGTTGGTATGGGTGCAACCAGTGTTGAATGTTTTGATAATGAGACATATCAACTTTCCCAGATACATATGAAATCTGATGCGGATATGGCCATACTCGCAAAAGATAAAAAGATAATAATATTTGCAGAGTTTTGTAATGACGATGACAGGGAAAATATAACAAAAATAAAAAATCTTCAAGATTATTTTCATAATATAAATATAAAAAGTTACAATATAAAAAGTGATGAACATGGCAAAAAAGAGAGTGAGGCATATTGGAATATAAGGAGAGCGAGTTTTAAACTCTTAAAAGATTTTGCACCTGCTGGATACAAAGCGATACCGATAATCGAGGATACTATAGTATCTCTTGAGCATTATGATGACTATCTAAAAGAGTTATTAGAGATAGTTTATAAATATGATATGCGTTACACATATGCTGGCCACATAGGTGACGGTTCTATACGCCTAATACCACTTATTAAAAAAGATCAAATAGGGTCCGCAGAAAATATTTTAAAAATGGCAGAAGAGGTCTATGTCCTAGTTAAAAAATACAATGGTAGCATCAGCTGTGATCATAATGATGGACTGGCTAGGAGTTATTTTTTACAAGATTTTTATGGTGAAAGTATGGTAAATATTTTTAGAGAAATTAAAAATATATTAGACCCAGAATATATATTTAACCCAGGTAAAAAAATTATTCTAAATAAAATAGCAGAAGAAGCTAGAAATTACTCATTGGAACATATTTATTTAGATTGATTTTTTGTGCTATACTATGATAGATATGTCACACGAAAATACCACAAAAGTAAAACTTAATGACAAGCAACACGAAGCAGCTAAGAGCATAACTGGGCCGCTACTTATACTTGCCGGCGCCGGCGCCGGCAAGACAAAAACCATAGTTGAGCGCGTAGTAGAGATAGTGCGTAGTGGCGTAGAGCCTCGTAATATATTGTGTGTAACTTTTACAAATAAAGCAGCAGCTGAGATGCGTGAGCGCATAATGCACAGACTACATGAAGAGAAAATGATAGATGAATATGATAAGTTTGAAGCTATGAAAAATAGCATGTATAAAAATACTTTTAACACTCCGACTATAAAAACTTTTCACTCGCTGGGAATGTGGGTGATGCGCCGCGAAGCGGCGCATCTTGGCCTCTCTAAAAACTTTGTCATATTAGACAGTGACGATAGTAAAAGCATAGTAAAAAGATTTTTAGAATCAAGGGATATAGATACAAAAATGTATGAGCCGAGTAAAATCAGAAATGGCATAAGCCGCGAAAAAGGTGACTTTAAAACTTTTTTAGATTATGAAAAAAAAGTAGCCAGTTACAGCATGGAGGTAACACTTGATGCTTGGAAAAATTATGAAGCAAGTTTAAAAGATCAAGGAGCACTTGATTTTGATGACCTTATAATAAAAACAGTAGAACTGCTGCGTGATAATATAGAAGTTAGAAAAAAGTATCAAAATATTTTTAAGTATATACACATAGACGAGTATCAAGACACAAATGCAGCCCAGTATGAACTGTGCAAGTTACTCGTTAATCCAGAACATAACAATATATGCGTAGTGGGTGATACTGATCAAAATATATACAGCTGGCGCGGAGCTAATCTGCGTAATATTATGAATTTTGAAAATGATTATGCTAGTAAAAATAACGAAGGAAAAATAGAAAAACCAAAAGTTATTCTTTTAGAAGAGAATTATAGATCGACAGGTAATATATTAAAACTAGCCAATGCTGCGATAAAGAAAAATACAGTAAGGCAAGAAAAAAACTTATTTACTAGTGGTGGTGACGGTGAAGAGATAGAGATATTGCCTGCTTGGGATGGTGATAGTGAGGCTGAGTGTATAGCACTTAAAATAAAAGAACTAATCAGGAACGGGGCAAATAGTAGTAGTATAGCCATCTTGTATAGAACCAATTTTCAGTCCAGAGTGTTAGAAGAGAAGATGCTCACCAATGATGTCCCATACGCAGTTATGGGTACAAGGTTTTTTGATAGAAAAGAAATAAAAGACATCATGAGCTACCTCAAAGCTGCACTAAATAACAAGTCTCAACCGGATCTAAAGCGTGTTTTTGATACTCCAAAAAAAGGTGTAGGAAAAGTAACACTCACAAAATTATTTGCTGGTGAGGTGCTTACAGGTGCTGGTGCAGAAAAAGTTAGATTAGTATTTAATTTTTTACAAAAAATATCAGATCAGTCAGAGGTCGCAAAATTATCAGAAGTCTTAACTTATATATTGGTCGAGAGTGGCTATGAAAAAGAGTTAATAGATGAGGGGGAAGAGGGTATGATTAGGCTCGCAAACATAAGTGAGCTTATAACTCTTGCGGAAAAGTATGATAATGATGATCTTGGCGGTGAATATTTTCAAAACTCGCTCGAAAACTTTATGGAGGTGGCCGAGCTAAGCAGCGATCAAGATGATGATAAAAAAGAAGTAGAGGGAGTGAGACTGATGACTGTACATGCCAGCAAAGGATTAGAATTTGACTATGTTTTTGTGGCAGGACTAGAAGACGGACTGTTTCCAAGTAAAAATTTTGGCTCTAAGAATAAAAGCAAAGAAGAGACAGAGGAGGAGCGTAGGCTATTTTATGTAGCAGTTACGAGGGCTCGCAAGAAACTATTTTTATCTTTTGCTGAAATGCGTACAATATTTGGCCAGCAGACTATCGCTGCGCCGAGCGAGTTCATAGCTGATGTACCCAGCGAGGCGTGTATATACAATGATATATATTATAAAGAGAGACGAGAGAGGACTGTGTATATCTAACTTTCGATCAAGCTATTCGTGTTATAATATATCTATGAACGAAGAAAACAGTAACTCTTTTGACACAGATGGCATAAATACCAATGATAATAAAAAATTAATTTACAGTGTACTGTTTATCTTTGTTGTTGTATTATTTTACCTTATTTCATCTGGTAAAAATGCTTACCTTTCAAAGTATTTACCAAAAAATACCCAGACGAATACTCAGGAAAATTTAGAAAATGAGTTAGTATCAGTGCAAAGCTTTAACCCTCTAAAAGACTCTCAAAATGATACTGACGGTGATGGTATAGAAAATTGGAAAGAGATAACAATAGGTACAG
Organism: bacterium; assembly: GCA_043736875.1. GTDB lineage: Bacteria > Patescibacteriota > Minisyncoccia > Phycocordibacterales > UBA5272 > JAUPVO01. Next base: position 15,506 of record JAYTBU010000050.1, on the reverse strand, counting down.
ATCCTGATGTGGCAAATAGCTTGCCTGACGGAATATCCGCTAATAATGATACAGAAAAAATCTCTCCAACTACCAACCTTACAAATAGTATCGGTCGCGATCTGTATGTAATAGCACAATACAAGAAAAATGATCCAAACTTAAATACTGATGTTATGATAGATGCTCTGAACGAAAACCTGTTAGATGCTATAAAGCCAGAGAGGGTAGACATACTTAGCTTGACCGACGATAACAGCGCAGAAAATATAAAAAGCTATGGGGAAAAGATGGCAGAATATTTTGTTAGTGTGTTACCTGTTGCTATTAGTGGTGAGATAACAGAGCTAAACGAAGCCTACGAAGAAAAAAGTTTTGAGAAAACCAATCTGATACTCACAGATGTGACGCAGACATGTAAAACAGTTGTGAATATGAGAGATATACCTAGTTCTTTTGCTAGCTTGCATACTGATTTTGTATATAATTGTCAGACATATCAACATATACTTTTAGCTATTGTAAATGCGGAAACAGATCCTGTAAAATCTGCCTTAGCAATAAGGGTATACAAAGATAATTTTGAAGATAAGGTGTCTAGTTTGAAATCTTATGCAAAAAAATTATTAATAGAAAATAAAGTATCTTATAACCCTAGTAAAATAGAAATGACAAATATTTATTACGTATCACAATAAAATAATTTTAAATAAAAATATGAAAAATAACCTACAAAAATATATAAAAATAAATATGAATAAAATTGTAAAAACTTTATTTTCTTTTTTGATAGTTTTTGGATTAGTTTTTAACAGTTTTAACAATCCTCAAAGAGCAGAAGCTTTGTTCGGTATTGGTGATATTGTGTTTGACCCAACTATTTTTGTAAAAATGATTACTGACAGAATTGAAGATTATTCCAAAAAAGCCTTATTGTCAACGTTAAAAGAAGCAACAATAAAAATGATAGAAAAACAGACGCTGTCTTGGATTAATGGTGGTTTTGATGGAACACCTTTATTTTTACAAAATCCAGAAAGTTTTTTTAAAAACATAACGGTAAATCAGTTGGCCTTAGTTAAAAAGTCGGCTATAGGAGACCTGACTAATGCATCCAATATATTAACTTCTGAATTACGTGCAGCTAACAAAGACATAACAAAGTCTCTAATTGATGAGGTTGTAAATAAAAAAGCTAATTTTCAGGACTCTCTTTTGCCAACATATAACACCGACATATGTAAAAAGTTAACAGCTGATATAAAAATGTATACAGAGATGGCGTCTAGTACAGATATAGAAGCAGAAAAAAAAGGCTGGAAAGATAATGTAGATATCTCAAAAGAGAAATATAAACAAAATTGTAATGCGAATACAAAAGAAAAAAAAGCAGAGCAAATAGCAAATAATAAAGAATGTATAGCTAGCTTTGCATGTAGTGGTTGGGGTGGAATACTTGCTGTAACTCAAAATCCAGCTCAAAACACTGATGCTGGCAGAGCAGGAGCTATAAAAAATAACTTTGAAGAAAACAAAGCCGCTGCAGAGAAAAAAGCAAATGATCAGTTAGATAGAGGTAGTGGATACTTAGATCAGACAGAGTGCCTTAAAAAAGAAACGGTAGAAAAAAGGGACATTTGTATGAGTTTTAGAACCGTTAATCCTGGTCAAGTGGCACTATCTGCAGTAGATGGTGTAATAAAAAGACCACTACAACAAGCAGTAACAGAAACAGACCCCTTAGCATCTTTTTTTACTACAGTAACTAATGCTGCAATGTCAAAAATAATGGATATGGGAATAGAGGAAGCAAAAAAAGCTGTTAGCAATCTTTCGGATGAAATAGATAAAAATGTCACAAGTCTAACAGGTGATTTGGGTATAACAGTAAAAACAGATGGAACAACTAAAGTTATTGGTACTTCTACTGGTAGAGGTGGTCTAACAGATGTGGATGTTTCTGGTGCAGAACTCACAGACGATCAGAGACAAGAGATTTTATCGCAGCTCAAACCTCTAATAACACTATACTCTAGCATGAACAGGGATGAGGTAGAGGCTCTAGATAGGTTGATAGCTGCGTATAAGCAGGTTTTTGATGCACATACTCAAGTTGCTACTTGTTATAATAACAAGAAAATATCCATACCTCAAAATATTAAAAATAGAGCATCGGAGCTGAATTCAATAATGCTATCACTTAAAAATGTTAGAGATACAGCAGTACAAGCAGATATAGACCTTACAAATAAATACAACACATTGGTCACAACTAAAAATACTAAATCTTTTAGTGATCTAATGATAGAAATACAAAAGATACCAACTGGAGGAAAGCTTTTGATCGTTTACAAATACAAGACACAAGAAGGTACAACATTGTATGCGGATCTTAATAAAGAAACAGAGAAGATGGTAGGGGTAATAGGATCAGAATTAGCAAAATGTAGGGCAATAAATACAATAAATTAATTTATTTATGTTATAATACATACATGATAAAACTGTATAAAAATTCTCTAAAAGGATTATTTTCTATAGTATTTTTACTTGCTCTATTTTTCTCTTTTTCTAACATCTCACAAGCTCAGACGACACCACCAACAACACCTGTCACTACACAACCAGGAACAACACCTGCATCTCCTGCTACACCAGCAAATACAACCACTGATACTTCGGCGACAGATAGGCTGGATCCTTGTTCTAGTGTAGGATGGTTCAGTTCTGTACTAGTCGGTAAGCTGGGTTGCGAGATATGGTTAAGCTTTTCGACACTACTAATGCAAGTCGCTGTAACTTTTCTAAAATTAACAGGATTTCTTTTTGACTATGCTACACAAAAGTTTATATTACAGATCTCGACACTTTTTAATACTGCTGCAGGACAAGAGTCAGAATATATATATGGTGCCTGGTCTGTTATACGTGACTTTGCAAATATTATTGCATTTTTTGGTGCCATATATACAGGCTTCAGATATATAACAGGTTCAGATCAATCTGATTTTAAAAAGAGTGTATTAAAATTATTCATATACTGTATCATGGTTAATTTTTCTTTTGCTATATCAAAGTTTCTGATAGATATATCAAATGTAATATCATTGCAGGTTCATGGAGGCATACTTGGTTTTAATTTGGCAGAGGGATATAATATATCAACTAGAATTTTAGAAAAAATGAATCTAAATTATTTAACGGCACAAATAGGATCAACTACAGGTACTTTATCAGGAAATTTTGCCAGTTTTTCAGTGATGTGGCTAGCTATAATATTTGTTCTTGCGACTTTAGTTGCTTTTTTGTATGCAAGCATAATGATACTTGCCAGATCATTTATACTTTTAGCGTGTGTAATATTCTCCCCTGTTATGTTTTTAAATTTTGCTTTTCCTCAGATGAATAGTTTGCATGAAAAATGGAGAGAGAACTTTTTTGGACAGCTTATGTTTGCTCCGATATTTATGATAGGATTATGGGTTGCTTTTGTTTTGATGCAGGCTGCAATGGTAGGAGAAAAACAATTGGGTGGCGCTGCATTTTCTGCTGTAGGTGCTGCAACCTCAGATGTGAGCACTCTCGGAAACGTTGTTAATATGATATTGGCTATACTCGCTGTGGTTATGGCTGTAAAGTTGTCCGCAGCAGCTAGTGGTAGTGCCGGCAAGTTTGTGTCTGGTCTGGTTGGAAAGGGTATGAGTGCTGTAGGCCTCGCTGTCGCTACAGGAGGTGCTGGACTAGCTTTTCGTGGTGCTGCAGGAGGGGCTTCAAGTATGATAAAAGGTAGTAATTGGATGCAGTCAAGACTTAAAGCTGCAGGCACAGAGGGTTCAGCAGGAGGAAGATTTTCTAGAGGTATGGCTAACTTGTTGGATACAGGAGTAGGTAGAATGAAGGGGGCTAGAGTTTTTGGTAAAGATTCTGTTAATGATAAGCTTAACATAAAGTCAGATAAAGCCAGAAAAAATATTGGGGCAGAAAAATTAAAAGGATTAGGACTGTCTGATACATTAACCAGAGCAGGGTCAGCAAAAGAGGTGGATGAAATATATAAAGAAGCAAGCAAGAGAGAAGAAAGGCAAAAAACTAATCCAAATGAAAAGTTTGAAAGTTACAAATTCAACAGGGAAAAAACTTTAGATATAAAACAAGATAACTCAATGCAGAAAATACAGCTGAGTAATTTAGAGGTGAAAGAAAAAAAATTAGACAACATAAAGTCAGGTAGAGATTCTAATTTTAATAAAGCTTTAATCTCTGGAGATGATAAAAACATAGAGGATCAAAAAAGAAAATTAGAAAATACGATAAGTTTACAGCAAAGAATTAAGTCAGAGGTTGTAAAAAACAAGGGGTCTCTTCGAGACAGTATGAAAACTAATCAAAGTAAATTAGACGCTATAAATCCACCAGGATTTATAGCCAGAAAATATAGATCTCTTAAAGCTATTGGTAAAAGTGAAGAGGCTCAGGATAAGGATGAGCTAAATATGATACCTATAAATAAGGGAGCTGTAGCAGGTACTGAACCAGAAAAACCAGGATTTTTGAGGACTGCAGAAGATAAGATAAGAGAGTCACGAGCATAGTGTACTATTTTTGCTTTTGGTATTGGTAGAAGGTAATTATTTCTCTTGAAAAATTAGTGCAAGAAAGTTTATTTTATGATATAATGTTTTTATGACAATAACAATAAATAAATCAGAATATTTAAGTTTAAAAAAAGATGCTATGGCATACAGAAAACTGGCTACAAGTTTTTTTGAAAGAGCAATAAAAGACCCTGTATCAGAGACCGTATCAGAATTTAAGAAAACAAAATTATATAATAGAGATTTTTTAAATGATTTAGAGGATGGACTCAGAAAAAGTTCTTATGGAAAATAATATATGAAAATATCACCATTACATGTTGATATTTTAGACTATTTAATAAAGCATAATATTTTAAAAAAGTGGGAAAAGTCAGAGGGTTTATTCAATGAAAATATAAAGTACCCATCTTTAAATGTTGAGCTATTAGAGCCAAGATGGAAGGGTATATATAGTTTTAGATTAGATAAAAAGTATAGAGCTTTGTATTTTATAAATAAGCAAGGATATGCTGAGATTATATGTGTTACGAATCATTATAAATAAACCCCAAAAAGCTATTGAAAAAAAAATGAAAATGTGTTAATATGTGATATACATAAACACAATAAATATGGCAATAACAAAATCAGCAAAAAAAGCACTTCGCGTATCAGACAGAAAACGTGTAGTCAATGACCGTCTTAAAAAGACAATGAAGGCAGAAGTAAAAGATATAAAAACGAAAGTAGCTAAAAAAGTAGTTGCTAGTGTTTCAGATCTTGCAAAAGCTTTTAAAGCTTTGGACAAAGCAGCAAAACATGGAACTATTAAAAAAGGCCAAGCAGATAGAAAAAAATCTAGACTAGCCGTCGCTGTTGCAAAAGTTGCAGCAAAGTAGTTTAAAACAAAAGGTGAGGGCGCGCACTTACCCAGTAGGTGAATTTGCTAATTCAGCCGCGCCCTCAAAACGCTCTCGTAGTTTAATGGATAGAATTTGGGTTTGCGGTACCCAAGATGCAGGTTCGATTCCTGCCGAGAGCACCAGAATTAAAATATAGACTAGCAATTTTCTCTTATTTTTGTTATAATGTATACACGGTTTTACACGGAGACTTACAAAACAATATGCTCGAGTGGCGGAATGGTAGACGCAAGAGACTTAAAATCTCTCGAGGATTTCTTCGTGCGGGTTCGAGTCCCGCCTCGAGCACAAAAGTAATTTATATCATACAAAAATTATACTATGAAAAAAATATTAGCAATATTAGCACTTGTAACAATATCTAGTCTGGTTTATTTTTATTATGAGCATAATAAAAAAGATAGATTAGTGACAGAGGAGATATTAGAAAATTATATGCAAGATATATATAGCGGTAGCGACATGTGTGTATATTTAAACAATAACACAAAAGAAAAAATATATTCTGATTTTAATGCTATGATAATATCTGACGGAAGGGTAGAAAATCTAGAGATGCTTAAAAATTTTGTAGATTCATATCTTGAGATATGTAATTCTGATTTGGAGGGGTAGGTCTGTATCTAAATAAAAATTATGAACAAAAATACAATAATACCTAAAAAATTAATAAGTATTGCAGAATTAAGAGTTGTTGCCCCAGTAAGGAGTATGGGTCTTTTGTTCGATGAATCAAAACAGTTAGCTATTGAATCATTGAAAAAGAAAGGATTTAGATTATCTTTTGGTAAGCATGTAGATGAGATGGATGAATTTTTATCTTCCTCAGTAGAGTCTAGAGTCTCAGACCTTCATGATGCTTTTTTAGATAAAGAAGTAGATGGTATTCTAACTGTGATTGGAGGCTATAACTCCAATCAGCTTCTTAGTTATATAGATTACGATATAATTAAAAAAAATCCAAAAGTAATTTGTGGTTTTTCAGATGTTACAGCGCTAGCCAATGCAATTAGCGTAAAGACAGGAATGGTCACGTACATAGGTCCACATTTTTCTAGTTGGGGTATGGAGCAAGGGTTTGAATACTCGGCTGAGTACTTTCTAAAAACATGTTTAAAGTCTGAGTCTTTTGAAATTTTACCATCAAATGAGTGGAGTGACGACCCGTGGTACATGGATCAAGAAAATAGAGATTTTATAAAAAATGACGGACCTTGGATAATTAATGAAGGTTCAGGCTCTGGCAAGATATACGGTGGACATGTTAGATGTTTTAACTCTCTACAAGGAACTGAATACTTTCCAGACCTAACAGATTCTATACTTTTTTTAGAAGAAGACGCAGAGATAAATCCTCAGCTATTTGATAGACAGCTTCAGTCTATAATACATCAAAAAGATTTTTCTGGGGTAAGAGCAATTTTAATAGGAAGATTTCAAAAAGATACTAATATGACACTAGACTTACTTACAAAAATAATTAAGACCAAAAAAGAGTTAGAACATATTCCTGTGGTAGCTAATTTGGATTTTGGTCACACTACACCAATGTTTACTATACCAATAGGAGGTATAGCAGAAGTCAGTGCAGAAAATAATAAATGTGTTATTAAGATAATCGAACATTAGTTATTATATTATTTTTTATAAATACTAAATCTACTCCAAATGTATATCCTCCAACATATCTATTTTCTTTTTCAGTATATCAAAATTGTTTAACCTTGGATCATTTTTCACTATATCACGAGCGTATTTTTTTGATATCTCTACTAATTTTATATTCTTTAGCGCCTCCATCGCGATATCACTCATACCTGATTGATTTTTAGATATGAGCGACCCTGCGCCACGAGTCTCAAAGTCTATCTCGGCCAATTTAAAACCGTCCAGTGTATTTGCAAAGTTTTTTAATCTTTCAAAAGATTTATCATTTTTACTATCTGAAAATATATAACAAGTTGACTCTTTATCACCGCGACCAATACGTCCACGTAGCTGATGTAGCTGTGACAATCCAAAATGCTGAGCGTCCTCTATTATCATCGTATTTGCATTTGGTATATTTACACCAACTTCCACCAGGCTAGTTGCTACCAATATCTGTATTTTATTGTTTTGAAAATCAGACATTATATTTTCTTTTTCTTCATTTTTCATCTTGCTATGTATACCAGCTACTACAAAACTTTTTTTCAAAATATTATTTTTATCAGAGTCTTTGGTTTTTATATTTTCAAATATATCTTTTAGTTTTTCAACTTGCACAGTTACGCTCTTTCTGCCGCTCTCGTCATCTTCACCTGTATTTATTTTTGTACAAACTACAAAAGCTTGTTCACCTTGTTCTAGTTTTTTGTACAGCTCTTCGTAGACACTTTTTCTAGCTTCGCTATTTACCAGTTTTGTTTTAATTGGTTTTCTACCTTTTGGAAGTTCATCTATAATAGATAAGTCTAAGTCTCCAAAAATAGACAATGCAAGAGTTCTCGGTATCGGTGTTGCTGTCATAGAAAGCAGGTGAGGCACCTCGGGCCGGCTATCACCTTTTTTATGAGCCAAGTCAGAACGGGTCGAGACTCCGAATCTGTGCTGCTCGTCTATTATTATCAGTGCAAGATCCTTGAACTCGACTCTATTTTTAGTAACAGCATGTGTGCCAACTAGTACAGATATTTTACCTTCGGCTACCCATTTTATCATCTGTGGTTTTGAGACATGCACATAACTATCTGGGTCAGATTTTGACGGGAATTTGTAAGCATTTTTACCGGACAAGTACCCTATTTCTATACCTGTGTGATTTAGCATTTGTATTAATGTCTCGTACTGTTGCAGTGCAAGTATCTCAGTGGGGGCAAGATACACAGCTTGCAACGGAGTCCCAACTTTTTTATTATCTCTTTTACTCTTTATTGTCTCATATATAGCTGCTGCAGCGACAAGAGTCTTGCCGGACCCAACATCACCTTCTACCAGTCTTTGCATAGGCTTGCCACTTTTTATATCATCACAAATATTTGCTAATACTTTTTTCTGGGCATTGGTTGGAGTTATATTATGCAGATTAAAAAGTTCCTCGCCAAGTATATTTTTATCTATTGTGTATGCTGGACTCGCTGCTGATTTTGCACGCTCTGTCTCTATTTTTATTTGTATGATTAACATCTCTTCAAAAAGGAATCTTTTTCTGCTGCTCTCAGTTAGTTTTTCATTGGTGGGGAAATGTGTATAAAGAGTCGCATCACGAAAAGAGGGCAATGACAATTCTTGTCTTATGTATTTTGGCAGAGTGTCATATTCGTCATTGTCAAAATCTTTAAAGTTTTCTTTTTTAAAATCTGGTTCTGATATTATTTTTCTTATGGTCTCGTATATAAAGTTACTAGTCACACCTTTGCTTTCGGGATATATTGGTATGAGCGGATTATCTTTTTGTTTTGCATTGTTATTTGAAAATATAGAATCTATAGGGTCTGGTATTTTATTTATTTTAGTTATGTTGGGATTTGATATATAAGGCTTTCCACTTTTTTCTTCTACTTTTCCGTGCACAGAAACTATAGACCCTTCGGGGTACATTTTTCCTATATAGGCCTGATTGAACCAAAACAATTTTATCTGAGATATGCCGTCCGAAAATACAGCCTCTGTCATAGGTATCTTGCTTTGCCAGGATTTGCGAACTTCTACTTTTGTCAGCGTGCCATAGAGCGTGACCAGTTCACCTGTTTTTATGTTGGACACGCTGACAGTATCGGCATATGAGACATATCTTATGGGTTGATAACGCAGCATATCTTCAAAAGTTTTTAGGCCAAGTTTTAAAAAGCCTATTTTCTGCAGCGCATTCATACGCTTGTAATCTTCTACTTTAGTATTTAAAAATCGGGCTGTGCTAGACATGGTATTTTGTATTTATATTATATCATATTTTTATTTCTTTTTTTATTTTTATATGTTATAATTAAAATCCAGTCAACAAAAAGGAGATAGCGATGACAACATTGTCAAGGGTAGAAGCTCATAAAAACTTTGACGCTAAAGTTAGAAATTTTGTAGGAAAAGATATTTATGCCGGCTTTATTAATCTCGGTGTAAAAATTAACCATGTTAAAAAGATCTGTATAAAACTAAAAAATTCTACCAAAGGTGGACTAACACTAAAAGTTTTCAAGGAAAAGTTTCTAGAAATTTGCGAAAGATTGGTTGATAGATTGAGTTATATGGGATATAAGTCTAATTCAAGTAAAACTGTTAAAAAAGTTATATCTGATATATTTTTAGATTTCAATTGCGGAAGTTTACAAACTTAATTAATACATTTAGTTTTAATTAAAACACCAAAACCTTAGTTAAATCCTAAGGTTTTTTATTTTCTTTTACAAATTATTATGTTATAATATAAATATATATTAATATATATGCCTGGGTGGCGAAATTGGTAGACGCACTACCTTGAGGTGGTAGCGAGGCAACTCATGGAGGTTCAAATCCTCTCTCAGGCACTAGAAATTATTTTATAAAAAACAAGCAGGTAAAAATACTAAAAACTTAACTTAACTAAAAACATGCGTACATACATCAAAGATTTAAACACAAAAACAAAAGAGTTTATGGGCACAGATATTAGTGTCCCTGTTACTGTTATGGGCTGGGTAAAAGTCAGGCGTGATCAGGGCAAGATGATATTTTTAGATTTGCGTGATACGACAGGAGTGGTACAAGGTGTGATATTGCCTATGCATGCAGAGGCTCTCGCTGTTGGCGGCACACTACGCACAGAATGGTGCGTGGAAATAGTAGCAAATGTAAACAAGAGGCCAGAAAGAAATGTAAAAGAAGGGGTTTTAAATGGTGATATAGAGCTAGAGATTACAAGTATAAAAGTGTTAAATGAGAGCGAGACACCGGCATTTGATTTGACTACTGATGGAAAAGAAGTAAATGAAGAGGTCAGATTAAAGTATAAATACTTGGATATGCGCCGAGACAGAGTTGCAAAAAATATTAAAAACAGATTTAAAGTACAGCAGCTAGTGCGTAACTTTTTAGCAGAGAAAAACTTTACAGAAGTAGAGACGCCGCTTATGAGCGCTCCGACCCTAGAGGGTTCACGTAGTTATGTGGTACCTAGTCGTATTTGGAAAGGTAATTTTTATTCACTACCACAAAGCCCGCAGCAGTACAAACAGTTACTGATGGTCGGAGGTATAGAGAGATATTTTCAATTTGCTCGTTGTATGCGTGATGAAGATACTAGAGGAGATAGGCAGCCAGAGTTCACACAGATGGACATGGAGATGAGCTTTGCGACAGAGGATGAGATAATGCAGATTAACGAAGAAGCTTTGATAAAAGTGGTCACAGATCTGTACCCTCATAAAAAAATACAACAGATACCTTTCCCGAGAATAAGTTATGCTGAGTCTATGCAAAAATACGGCAATGACAAGCCAGACATAAGAGAAGACAAGACAGATGAAAACTTGCTCGCTTTTTGCTGGGTCACTGATTTTCCAATGTTTGAAAAGACTGGAGCAGAAAATCTTGATGGTACAGGCGAATGGACTTTTACTCACAATCCATTTTCAAAACCACGTGAGCAGTATATGTCAGACTTTATGGACAAGCAAAATATAGGAGACATATTAACTACTCAGTATGATATAGCACTTAATGGATACGAGATAGGCGGCGGCAGCTTGCGTAATTATAAGGCAGAGGAACTCACTAAAACTTTTGAAATAATGGGGTATACACAAGAGAAAATAGATGCGATGTTTGGTCATATCATAGATGCTATGAAGTATGGTGCCCCTCCGCATGGTGGTATAGCTTGGGGTCTTGATAGGATTATGATGATACTTGAAAATGAGCCAAATATACGTGAGGTGATACCTTTTCCAAAGACAGGTGAAGGTAAAGATGTGATGATGAATGCTCCGAGTAATATTAGCGACAAACAAAAAAGAGAGCTGGGACTAAAGTAGAAATTATAAATCATTATTAAAAAATAAATTTATCAAATATAAAAAAGCTCGAAAAATCTAAAGATTTTTCGAGCCTTGTATTTTAAAAACTAAAACATCACATCACAATTGCTGCCATGACTGCACAATCATATCCTCCAACACGAGCAAAACTAATACTATGTTTATCTTCTCTGTTCCAGTGAGACATGTTAACGTGACTCTTACTGGATGTATTAAAAATCACATTGTTACGTCCAACGATACGCTTAACTATCGAGAATTTATAAAAAAGATATCCGGCGCCAAAAGGGGTACCCTGATATTCTTTTAGTGTACCATTTGCAAAGTGCCCATCTGCATCAGTTGCCTCGAGGTGGAATCTGGATTTGAGCAGAACTAGAGACTTTACATTTTCAGGATTGTGCACATCTAATCTTTTTAGATCTGCCCAGATTTTCTCTGAAACTTCAGCAGCTTTTACTTTTACTCTATCTAAATAATTTTTAGCAAAGTCATCTTCTGGTCTTTCTCCTATCTCGTAGGATATCAATTCTGCCAGCAGCTCATCTTGTGTTTCTGGTACAAAACTAGCAAAAACAGAAAGTGGGTACACGCGGCAAATATCAAATCCGCCAGTATATCTGTTGCAGTTTACTACAGATTGGTCTTTTTGTAATTTGTATGGAGATATACCAAGATCTGTCTCAACTTCTAAAATGCTAGCTTCAGCTACTTTTCCAGTTTGAGTGTAGACATTTTTTAGTTGCTGATCGAGAATTATAGCCTCAGAAAATATTTTTGGATCTAGTGTATGCTCACGATCCTCTGGGTAAGACTCATTTGTATGAGGGATATTCAAAAAGAAGCGTTTCTTTTTCATGAGGTCAAGCACAACTTGGCTTGCATGCTGCGCTTGTGCATTTGTAAAAATCAGGTTGTCGTAGTACATTTGGTTTTCCTTTTAGGTTACCGGTTTAAAAAAGTGCGATGATATTTAGCGAGGCTTTATATCAAGAGTAATACTATACTATTTTAAGGGGAAAGTCAAATATTACTTTGTTTTTAAAGTCTTGTATATATCCTCCACCGCGCGTACAGCATCACCGCTGGCGATATTGTTTTGGTGATATAGTATGTTTGTACAGTCGCCAGCGGCCCACACAGCATCTATATCTTTCCCAATGCTCATATTACTATCTTGATTTTGATCAGAATTTTGTACACATTTTTGTGTCCAAGGATTTATTTTTACTTTTCCATACTCGTCGAGTGTGGCTACATTTTTAGCCCAAGCAGTCGCAGGTATTTGCCCTATTTCTACAAATACACCACCAGCATTTAATTTTATTATTTCTGTAGTTTTTTCTCCTTTAGAATTTAATTTTGTTAATTCATAACTAATGCCATTTACAAATTTTTCTCCGTGCACCTCTGTCGGCATCGCACCTACTATTAATTTAAAATTAACATTTGATAATAATTTTTCTACTGTTATGGCATCAGCACGAGGTTCACCGCGTGAGAGCAAGGTGACACTCTTACAGTAAGCAAGTAGCTGGGCAGCAGATTCAAAGCCAGCATTACCACCACCAACCACAACTACGTCCATACCAGAGTAAAATGGTCCATCACAAGTGGCACAATATGTCAGGCCTTTGTGCTCGTACTTGTCAGCACCTGGCACCTCTAATTTTCTTCTTTGTGAGCCTGTAACTATGAGCAGTCCTTTTCCTAAAAATTCTTCACCACTTTTTGATTCAGTAGAATCACCTACTGGGCTAAGTGTTATTTTAATCAATTCACTTTCAATATCCCCAGCTCCTTCTGATTTTATTTTTTCAGAAGATATTGCATTTGCGCCAGTTTTAATAGTTAGAAACTTGCCAGCATATTCTTCTACGTGCGTACGAAAGCTTTTGGCGAGGCCGCTACCGCTAATATGTGGCGTACCGATCCAGTTCTGTATATCATCAGAAACTATACTTTGTCCTCCCCATTCTTTTAGTACGAGTAGGGTCTTTAATTGCTTTCTAGCTGCGTATACGCTAGCACTCGCTCCGGCTGGCCCACCACCGACTATTATAAGATCGTAAATATTATTTTGCATATGCTTAATTATAACAAAAATCTCTCGCAATTGCGAGAGATTTTTGTTTATATTTTTTTTGCATAGTTTTTATTTGCTTAATATGTTATAATTATAAGATAAAAATAAATAAAGTATATGGATTTTGACGCAACAAATTTAAAGTTACATGACTTACTCAGGTCAACAGAACAATTTTCTGTACCCAAATATCAAAGATCTTACGAATGGACCATAGATAATGCTCAAGAGTTCTGGGAGGATCTAAATTCAGATAAACAATTTTACCTTGGATCTTTCGTTTTTAGCGAGAAGTCTAAAAATTTATATGATATCGTTGATGGTCAGCAAAGATTAACAACAACAATACTATTCTTTTCTGCAATTCGAGCTATTTTATTGGAAAATAATCTTTCTGATGAGGCGGGTCAAGTTTTTTCTTCATACATAATGTTGTCTGGAGGAATAGGTACAAAAATACAGAAACCTAAACTCCTAGTTAATGAATCATTTACATCTTTCTTTGAAGAGTACATATATAATGTGGCTTTTAAGGGAGAAATATCCAGCAAATCAATAGATAGAAATGAAAAAAAATTACGAGATGTTTATAATTTTTTTCATAAGACAGTAATTGAAAAATTAGATGTCGATATGGTAAACTCACCAGAAGAAATACAGGCTTATTTTGGTGAATTGATAAATAAACTGATTGAGTCAATTATTATACAGATAAAAGTAAAATCAGATGAAGAGGCTTATAGAATTTTTGAATCAATGAATAGTAGGGGTGTAGACTTATCAACAGCAGACCTATTAAAAAATTATATATTATCAACTGTAGACAGGGGGTCTGAAGATGAAACACTTCTAAAATGGAAAGAAATGGAAATGTGTATCAAGGAGAGCGAGTTAAAAAAGTTTAATCTTTCAAAATTTATAAGATATTACTGGCTCTCAAAATATGACTTTGTAACAGAAAAAAATTTATATAATTCAATAAAGTCACAAAAAATAGCGTCTGTAGAACTTATAAACAATCTTAATAAATCTGCTAAGCTTTTTAAAATGTTTGGATCTTCTTCAAAAGAAGATTGGGTAGAAGAATTTTCTTCTACAGGTATTAAATTACCAAAAATTATATCTTCCATGAGAGCTCTTAGACTATTTGAGACGACTCAGTGTTTTGTGCTATTTTTGACGCTAGTAGAAAATAAAGAAAAAATAAACTTTGATTTTGGTTACGTATTTGAAGCTATAGAGAGTTATCATTTCATGTATTCTGCCGTAGCAAAACTACCAGGCAATAAAGTAGAAAAATTATATCAAAGAACATCAGAAAATATAAATAAAATACTTCAAGGAAATAGTTCAGATGATAAAGATGTATCAAAAAGAATACAGTCATCTTTAAGCGATTTAATCAGAGGTCTAGATAAGCTTAAGCCAAATTTTGAAACCTTTTCAGAGCAATTTAGAGATAACGTCACTTACGATAACAGACAGATAATAAGATATGTTTACGGAAAAATAGAGAAATATTTAATACTAGAATCAAAATCTGGTGTTTCAGAAATAGATTTTTATTCAAGTTCTGAATATAATATAGAACATATCCTTCCTGTTGAGCCAGAAAAATGGGGGTATAATAAAAAAGACACCAAAGAATTTACTGATCTTTTTGGAAATTTGATAATAGTAGATAAGGGCATAAACTCTAGAATGCAAAATTTTAAACTAGAAGAGAAGATAGAAATTTTAGACAAATCTCCTCTCATAATAGTTAAAACATTTTTACATGCTCTAAAAAATAAAGAAGGGCTAATTTGGGACAAAGACTCTATAAATGATAGGCAAAATGATTTAACTAAACTTCTTTACGATAAAGTGTTTAAAATGAGTACACTAAAAATCTTCTAATGAAAACACTAAAAATCTCTCGCAATTGCGAGAGATTTTTAGTGTA
>JAYTBU010000049.1:0-22111 GCA_043736875.1 bacterium | reverse complement strand
ATCTCGCCGCTTTTATTTTATTATTTATCTCACTCACTTTTTAGTGTACGTCTTGCATATAGTCCTCACGAGCAGAAGATTCCGGTCTTGCTGCACCGTTAGGCTCGTTTATCTTAAGGTTTACTCTAGCATTGTTTTTCATACCCACAACACGCAGCAGTGTGCGTATAGCTTTTGCATTGTTACCTAGCTTGCCTATAATTTTTGGCATGTCCAGAGGAGAAACTTCTAATGTGATTAAGACCCCCATTTCATCTACTTTTCTTTCTATTTTTACCGCATCCACATCATCAACTATCGATTTTACAACATATTCTATAAATTCTTGATCTTTGTTCATATTTTTCTTTTTTTATTTATTAATATTTTAATTATAGCACATTTGTATCTTTATATAAATGTTATTATTCACAAAATAAAAGCGGCGCCTTCGGCGCCGCTTTTATTTTATTATTTCATCACTGAATCAATTATTGCTTTCATTGCTTCTGGATTAGTTTCTGCCAATATTGACATAACTTTTCTATCTACTAACATATTTTTCTTTGTAGCTTCTGCTATAAATCTTGAATATGTAGTTCCATTTTCACGAAGGAAAGCGTTCAATCTAACTGTCCAAAGTCTACGCATGTCAGTTTTTTTGTCTTTTCTGTGTGCAAATGCATATGCTCCTGCTTTTTTGACAGCAACTTTTGCCATAACCTCTGTTTTAGATCTTTGAAATCTATAACCTTTGGCGGCCTTGAGGACATTACGTCTTCTCTTCATTGCTATACTATTTCTTTTTACTCTTGCCATATATTTTTTATTTTGTTAATATTTAAATTCTTATTTTTTATACTAGATGATTACAATAATCCAGGTAAGAATCTTGCTTTTTCTTTTCCTGTCATTTTGAACTCTTGCATACGACGACCTATTAAGGTCCTGTTTCCAGTTGCGCGTGCATTAAAGTGGTTTTGACCTGGCTTTCTTGCTAAGATTTTACCATTCTTTGTTACTTTTAATCTTTTTGTATAGGACTTGTTAGTTTTCATGGTTTTGATATTATAACACAATTAAGAAGCTTTTTCAAGTACTATACCATAACCTTTTGGCATCTTCTTTAAAGGTTCAGCTATTTTGTAATCTACAGGCATAACAGCGAGCACTCTTTGCAATCTCTCACGCAAAAAACTATCCTCCATGTATTTACCTCTACCTTTTAGCTGAAGCTCAAACTTTACTCTATGCCCCTCTTTTATCCAGTCCACAGCCTGATCTATTTTGGTTTGTATATCATGCTCACTAATACCAACACTTAGTTGTATGTTTTTAGTTTCAGTTACATTTGACTTTGCTTTTACTTCTTTAAACTTTTTAGACATCTCGTATTGATATTTTCCATAATCAGCGATACGACATACACAAGTCTCGCCGTTATTAGATACTTCTATCAGGTCAAGTCCGAAAGATTTTGCTTTACTTATCGCCTCATCTTTACTCATCACTCCTATATTATCTCCATTACTATCTATAACGCGCATATTATATGCTCGTATCGCATTATTTATCAAAGTTTTTTGTTGTATCACAATTGTTGTATTTATTATTTTATGAACTAGATTCTAAATATTTTTTCTAGTTTTTAATTTATATCTTTACATTATATCACAAAAAGTTATAAATGTATATAAAGTTAAAGTGTTTAAGTTTTCTGGCGGAGACGGAGGGATTCGAACCCTCGGACCTTGAAGGGTCGCCTCGTTAGCAGTGAGGTACTTTAGACCACTCAGCCACGTCTCCATATATTAAAGCACTTTTTTATAGTTGATGTGACACAACTGCGCAGTGAGGTACTGCTACTATATTTTTGCCACTCAGCCACGTCTCCATACGGATACATTATAACATAAAAGTTTAATTTTTAAAAATCTATCTGACCTCTAAACCTAATTCTTTTAATTTACTGTACACATTATCACTCTGCACATTAACTTCTTCATCTGTCAGTGTTTTCTCAAAAGACTGATACACTAATCTGTACCCTAGGCTCTTTTTTATCACTCCATCAAAATCTTTTTCAAATTGATCAAAAATATTTATACTAATACACAGATCACCCGCATTTTCTTTTATTAACTTCTCTATTTCAGGCAGTAGATCACTATTTTTATCTATCCAAAAAGACACATCACGAACTACAAATGGATACTGGCTATATGCCTTATATTTTTCTGCTCCTGATTTTTTGTTTATATATTCTGTATTTATAAAAATATTTTTTTCAGTATTTTGACTTAATATATTTTCAAATTCATTAGAATTATTATCTAGGAGACCCTCTATAGTCTTATCAAAATTAATCTCCACTATATAAGGTTTTGTATTTTTCTTTTCAAATTCTAAAGCACTTAATCCCAACGCTCTTTTTATATCTCCTAATATCATGTCTACATTTTCACCATAATTACTTTTCTTTTTCCCATCACACATGCCAATAGATAAAGCATTGTATTCTAGGTCACCATTCCAGACATTTCCAAATTCAAATACTTTTACAATGTCTATGTTAAGTAGCGGCATATTTGTTATGTTTTTATTTACACTTTCCAATAATCCATCAGACAGATTTGTGCGCATTTTATTTTTATTACTTGCTGCTTTAAGTAGCTTAACCTCTCCAGCTTTACACATAGCATAATTCATAACCTCTGAAAAACCTTTTGCCAACAATATATTTCTAATTATGTTTTGATAATATAATTTTTTATTTACTAACCCTATTTTATTTTTCAAATTAGGCAAAGTTGGTGTAAGCTTTTCAAAACCAATTATCCTGCCCACCTCTTCTATAAGATCTTCTTTTATTCGTATATCCGATCTCTCAAATGGCACATATACAACATACCTCTCAGCATTCAAATCTTCAGATACTCTTGCGTATCCTGTAATTTTTCTGTCATTTTCAAAATCCTGCATACTTTCTAGAACAACTTTACCTTGCTTTTTTGTAGCATGTAACACTTTATCATCGCCCACATATATACCAACATGATCTATACCAGCATCCACTTTTGTTCCGCGTAAAAAATCCACACTCTCATATCTTATTTTCCCTTCATCACTATTTGCAAATACAAGATCTCCAAAAACCAAATCTTCTTTATTTATTTTTTTACCATACACATATTTATCTATAGAAAGTGATGGCATCCAGACACCTTTAAATAAATAAGACACAAGTGATGAGCAAGAGAAAAGCTCTGGAGCATCTTCTCTTTGCGATGCCGGATTTTTATAAGGGACATCAATCAACTTTTCATAATTCTCTTTTATGTACTTTTCAGTATTTATTTTTTCAAAATCAAAATCAAGTCTTTTGAAAGAGTTTTCTATTTCAGCACTTTCAAAACTAGAACCTAGTACACTATTTATCTCTTGCGCTGTTACTCCAACAAAATATTTTGGATTTTTCTTATCTGCATTTTTATAAATATTTGTAATATCAGAAATAGTAAAGGTACTATTTTTTACAGAATCTTGATCGAGGCAATAATCTAAAATAAGTTTTGCTGTGTAGTAAAGCCCTTCAGAAACCAGCTCATCACATATACCATTTTCAAATCTCTTGCTTGCATCTGTTTTTATATTATATTTTTGACTAGTTTTTCTAATTAAAACAGGATCAAAGTTGGCACTTTCTATTATTATACTTTTAGTATTTTCATTTACGCCGCTATATTTTCCACCTTTTATCCCCGCTAATCCCAGCGCTTTTTGATTATCTGCTATAACCAAAGTCTTTTCATTTAAAATTATCTCTTTGTTATCAAGAGTAGTTAACACCTCCCCCTCATTTGCATATCTCACAATTATACCACCAACAATATTATATGCATCATATGCATGCATAGGCTTGTTAAGCATAAACTGAACATAATTGGTTATGTCCACTATGTTATTTATACTTTTTTGACCGATATTATTTAATGCTGTTTTTATAAATTCTGGAGTAGGGCCAACTTTTACACCACTTATCTTTAGTGTCATGAATCTGCTACAGGCTTTATTATCTTTTACTTCTATAAAAACTTTATCATTACCCGAGCTTATATTCCCTATTTTTTTTTCTTGTAATTTATTTTTCAGCTCTTCTATTTTATTTAAATAATCTTTTTTAAAAGTAAGATCAAGGCAGGCTACTATCTCACGAGCCATACCGACATGTCCCAGCGCATCGTGAGATCTGTTTGGTAAGACTTTTATATCAAAAATAGAATCTGCATTATTCTCTTTTTCTATTTTCTCTATACCCTCAACCTCAAAAGCTTTTGCATTTAGTATATCCTCTATAACTTTATCTTGTGGTAATTTCTCTACTACATATTCTTGTATCCAATTTTTTGAAAATTTCATATTTTTACTTTTTTTGCTTTTTAATTTAACTTTAATTTATTTGATCTTGTGTCTATTATAGCATAAAAATAATATAAAATAAAAACTAGTATTTTTGTAATTCTAGTTCTATTTTTTATTTTTAAAATATATTTTTATGTTATGTATATTATGATCCCTCTCTACTTAACACTGTCTTTATTGTTTTAAGTATAATTATAATATCAAATATTATAGATCTATGTTTAACATAGTACAAATCATAACGAAGTCTTTCTATACTATCCTCCACTGTTCTTGGTTGATAATTCATATTGACCTGAGCCCAGCCAGATAGTCCAGGTGTCACACTATACCTTAGATTATAATGGTCTATTTCAGTAGCTAACTTTTGACCTAAATTAACTATATCTGTGCGAGGTCCTATAAAGCTAAGCTCACCCTTTAAAACTGAGAATACTTGCGGCAACTCATCTATTCGAGTTTTCCTTAAAAACTTTCCAACTTCTGTTACTTTATTCTGACTTTTCTCTAACCACTCACCCCCGTCAGTGTATGTCATGGTTCTGTATTTTTTGATATATATCTTTTTTCCATACCTACCCAATCTCTCTTGTACACTATAAATATCACCATCATCTTCTTTTTTTATGACATATCTAACCCAAGGATGTAAAATCATCCATAGTAAAATAACCGGCACACACAATATTATATCTAAAATACTTTTTATAAACTCGTATATTTTTGCATCTGCTTTAACCTCTTTAAAAAACCAAGAATAATTAACGCTGTCCAAAGATACTTTTTTATAAATATACTCATAAAAATAATTTACATCCAAAATTTTTACACCTTTTGATTTTAATTCATATACGTAAGGAAATATCTTTTGACTTTTTGTACTAGAATAATCCAAGATAACCATTTTTAGTTTTGAGTGATATATGATATCTAAAATATTTTTAATACTATAATTATCAAACTCTGAAAACTTTTTACTTATGTCTTCTAATATATTTACACCGTATCCATTTTCTGAAAGTTCATTTTTTATAAATCTACCTTTTTCAGTATCGTCTAAAATCACAGCATTTATTTTAGAGAAATTAAAAGAGTATTTTTTTACAAAAAATCTAAAAACAGAGACAAAAATAAATAATAAAAACATTTGCATTACTAAAACTATTTTTGGCGTAAACTGTGTGTGGAAAATATAGAAGAAACTATTGCCAAAAAATATCGAAAATAAGACTATATAAAATACACTTTTAAACACTGAAAAAGAAGATGCAAAATTTGGGAACTTATACATATTTAATATATACATACCCACAATAAAAACTATATAAATAGGTAAAAAGCTGACTATATGAGAATTAAAATAGTCAAAAGAAAATATGTCTGGACGCCTTATGAATAAAGCTAAAAATAAAGATACGTAAAATAAAGTCGTATCAATCATAAACACCAGCAAACTTTTTATAAACAAACTTTTCAATATCATATGCACATACTACAATAAAATAGAAATAAATGCAAACATGATCTGATTAAATCACCCTCTTTCTTACATATCCAACATATCTCCTATGTTTAAACCGTACTTATCAGAAGCTCCACTATTTATCTCTAATACATATTGAGCTGGGTATTTATTTTGTATTTTTTCTGGAAAGTTTTCTTTTTTAACATTTTTAAATACCTCGCTTATCACTTTATCTTGATCAATAAATACAATATCCAAATCATAATTCATATCTTTCATCCAAAAAGAATGATAGTCAGGTTCTTGAAAAGAAAATAACATACCACAGTTATCACAAAGACTTTTTGTATATGACAGTCCTAAACTTTTAAGAGCGGCTGTGTCTACTGTATTTATTAGAAAAACTTTTTCTCCTATTTTTAATTGTTTTGTATAGTTAGAGCTGCTATTTATACTCATTTTTGTAATATAGTAAAAAACACCTATTATCAAAAATAATAAACATACTGAGAATAATAGTTTTTGCATATATTAAATGTTTTTTTAGTAGTTACGAAGCCTATCTGCTTTTGGATGATTACGTATTTTCTCGTGGACTTTTGCTTCTATCTGTCTGATACGTTCACGAGTAACTCCAAACCTTGCCCCCACCTCTTCTAATGTATGCTGATATCCATCATGCGGACCTAGTCCATTTCTCATTTCTACTATCTCACGCTCTTTGTCTGACAATGTTAACAATATCTCATTTATCTGATCTCGCAGTATTCTTCTAGAAGATTCTTGGTCTGGACTACTTATTTTATCATCGGCTACGAACTCACCCAAAGTAGACTTGTCATCATCGTCACCTATCGGCTTTTCAAGTGATACAGTATCTTGATTTATGCTTTCTATCATGTGGACTTTGTCTATCTCCAAATCCATCTCTACTGCTATCTCTTCTGACAATGGCTCACGACCGAGATCTTGTGATAACCTCCTATATACCTGCTTATATTTTGCTATAGTCTCTACCATGTGTACTGGTATACGTATAGTACGAGACTGATCAGCTAGGGCGCGTGTTATTGCTTGCCTTATCCACCAAGTAGCATAAGTTGAGAACTTGAAACCTTTTGTAAAGTCGAACTTTTCTACAGCCTTGAATAATCCTATGTTACCCTCTTGCACTAGGTCAAGCAAAGTAAGATCGGCTGATCTACCAGTATACTTCTTAGCTATAGATACCACCAATCTTAGATTTGATTTTGCTAATTTATTTTTAGCCTCACTATCACCATTAAGTATCTTTTGGGCCAAATCCATCTCTTCATCACTATCAATAAGTGGATACTTTCCTATCTCCTTTAAGTATATTTGTATACTGTCTCCAGAGTCTGATTCTTTTGTATATTTTGCTATCTCAGCATCATTCATGTCCAAAATATTACCACTTTCAAGTATATCTACATTTGATAATGCAAATTTTTCATAGATACTTTCGAGCATTTCTATGTGCTGTTCTATATTTGGTATACTTTTTATAAGCTCATCATAAGTTATAAAGCCACGCTCTTTACCTTTTATAAAAAGTTCTTTTAGTTCCGGCTTATCAAAAAAAGAATCCCTATGCTCTCTCTTTTTTTCTTCTATTTTTTCCTCAGCTTTGGTTCTTATGATGGCTACAGGTTTTGCACCCTCTTCTTTTTTAGATTGCTTAATCTCTTCTGCTTTTATCTTTTTCTCATTTTCTTTCCTTGCATTTTTCTGAAAAGTTTCTTTTGAAATTATTTTCTTATCTGCTTTATTGTCTGTTTTTTTGTCTACAACTTTTTTTAAAGGACTTTTTGATATTGTTTTTTTATCAGTAACTTTTTTTGTTACTTTTTTCTTATTAAAAATTTCTTCTTTTTTATTTTTAGCTTCTAGCTTTGTATTTTTTGTACCGTTATTTAAAATGTTTTTATTTACAGTTTTTGCTGTAATAGTTTTCTTATTTGATTGTGAAATTTTTTTTACAGTAACAGTTTTTTTGGAAGTAACTTTTTTTGTTACTGTATTAACTGCTGCTTTTTTCTTTATAGCCATAGATACACATATTAACACATATAGCTTTTTTTAGCAATCAAAAAGTGTTGAAAACTCTCAGTTCAACATTTTGCTATAGAGAATCTATAACTCTCACAGTATAAACTTCACTTATACTAGATATACCATTTTTAATATATATTTTTCCTCCCACACCAGACCATAAATTAGCATTATAATACAAATTAAAGATCCACCTGTCTCCATTTGCTATGCTATCTATATTACCTGGTTCATACCTCTCTTTTAATTGTGTATAATTATTATTATCAGAACAAGATGTTTGACCAACTTTTTCTAAACATGTATACACTTCATCTCTTGAAACATTTGCTTTGTAGCTAAAATAAAGTGTATTTACAGGACTTCTTTTTGTATAAAAAGTTCCACCTCTAGAAGACATATTATTTAAGGTCTGTATAACAACAGGACTGATAACCTCTTCTATTACTGTGGTTGTTGAAGTTATTACTGTAGTTGAGGTTGCTATGCTGATTACAGGTTTTGCAACTTCTACATATCCACCCTTGTCAGAAACCTTTGTAACAGTTTTTTTAACTACTACAGCTTTTTTTACAGTAGGCGCTTTGTATACTTCACCTTTTACAGCCCTATTTACAGACGCTTGATCTTTACATGTTACATTAGCTATTGAGCCTCTGGTTGATGGGCCCGTCCATCCAAACTGATCTATACTGTGTCTTTTCTGCCACTCTTTTATTGCAGCTTCAGTATTTCTACCATAAAATCCTGTTGGATACATTTCCAAGTAACCATTCTCCATTAGAAAGTTCTGTAACATACTAACTTGTATACTTTTTGATTTATATTCCATAAAATTAGTCAAAACCAAACATTTACTTTTGATATTCTGATCTGATACTATTCCGGGATAGTTAGATGTGTAGCCTTGATTGTTATTTGTGTCAGAAATATTTATAGTATTACCGCTAGAATACTCATCCTCGCATGACTGTATCGTATTTTGATAGTTAGAATTATCGTCTATAAAGCTGATATAATTTTGATATACATTCTTTTTTCCTTGTGTATCTAAACTGGCTATTTCTATCTGACTAACCACATCGTCTAACATGTTTTCTGGCAATCTGCTTTCTGCGCAATTAGTAGCAGCTACGTCTCTTATGCTTGCCATATTAGATTTCTCTTTTGTATTTGGTTGATTATATAGTACATACTGATAGGATCTAGCTATCTGTGTTAACGAGCTTACTTGTGACTGATTCAAATTGTACTTACTTTTTAAAAAGTTTATAGTATTTTGAACATTTGTAGGGACATTCATGTAGGCAGGTAGCGCAACATTTTGTGCTGTGCTCTGATTTGTATTTTGTGATAAAGCAGATGTTGTGGTTGCTATATTTACAATGTTTGTAGACGAGTTGTTCGTGTTGCTTTGTGATGTGTTTATGTTTTGGGTACCGCTTGTGGTGGTTGTTGTAACTGATCCCCAATTATTTGTTATGAACCAATCACTGCTTAATTCTGCATAGGCCTGTACACTAAGAAAGCTGTAAAAAAAAACAGAGACTGAGATAGATTTTAGTATTTTATTCATATAGCCAGTATAACCAATTTTTCTCTTTTTTAATAGGGGTACTATCCACAGATTTTATAGTGTCTGTACTTTTTTCTTTTTTATTTTGTTCTGCTTTAATTTCTGTACTAGTTGATACTATATTTTTTATTGCAGATTTTTGTGTTGGGATATATTTTTTAGTAACAATTTTTTTAACTACAGTTTTGTTATTTATTATTTTTTTGTCTTCTATTTTTCTTAACTTTAATCCAGAATAATCCATCGCCATATTTTCTGAGCTTGTTATGCTGCTTTTTTCTTCTGTTTTGATTAATGGATTTAATTGTGTAGTTATAATAGTATTATAAGCTGATAATATTTTTACATTTGTTAATTTTGAAAAACCGAGCACTCTGCCATCTATTTTTATTTCTGATTTTGCTTTTAGTATCAAGTGTCTTGATAATTTATACATACCTTGATCGCTAGCAACTATGAAGCTTCCGATATTAAGTTCTTCATCACTATTATTTTTTATTTTTACAAAAGAGTCTCCAACTTCTGATATTAATATATCTGGATTTAAAACTTTTACATTTATACGTTCTATACCATAAGCGTTTGAGACCTCACTCTCCACTACCGCTATATATTCACCAGCATTTTGATATCTGTGTTTTGTGCTTGTGCCGTAACCTTCAGCACCATCACCATAAGACCAGTAGGTATTTGTACTGATTACATTTTTCTTGTTGTCTATTGGCTTTACAAAAAACTCTGTCTCTGCTCCGACTACTGTATATATTTCTTTTGGAGTTAACATTCCTATGTCTCCTAGAGTATAACTTCTTTTAGTGTACCCTGTAGCATAACTTGTAACATTTGTGCTGACTGTATTTGAGTTTGTGTTACTTGTTGTATTTGTATTGGCGTTAGCAGAATTTGTATTTGGAATATTGTAAGTAGTAGTTGCTGATGGGCTCTGTGTGTAAGCCACCCAGTTATTGTTTATAAAGTTCAGAGTCCCTCCAGTTCCATTTGCTTCTGCTAGTGGCACATAATTTATAGAAAATAAACTAGCTCCTGATGACGACCTCATCTCCAGAACCTCTCCACTATTTGTAAGTGAAAAACTAGAATCAAAGAGATTGCCTACAAATCCTACATGACCTATCAAAAAGTTAGCTGGATTATCAGAGATAATAGCATACTCACCGATACCCAAAATATTTCCACTTTGATTTGTGTGTGCTTGATAGCTTGATACTGCGTGATTTACATTACTCTCAAAGAGCTTTAAGCTTGTTATGTCTATACTGCTTTGCGTATCATTATATATTTCTATCCACTCATTACCAGTATCGCTACCTGCTGGATCATACATGATTTCACTGATTTGTAAGGCGAAAGAAGACTTAGTAAAAGAAAAAATAAAACAGAGAGAGATTATAAAAAGAAAAATAGCTTTTAAAAATAAATCTTTTAGAAATGAAAGACTTAAAAATATTTCTTTATTTATAACATTCATAATTAATATTATAATATGAAAATAGTATAAAATATTTTAGTTATGCACAGTTTTTGATATTATGCAGAGCATTTTGTATACATAGTTTTATTTTTATAAAATATGTGGTATAATATAAAAATAAGAGATACTGAAAAAAAATCGAGGTGGTACAGTGTAATGCAAAACACACTATACCATGCTTGTTTTGAAAAAATAATATCGGGGTGTAGTGTAACGGCTAACATGCTTGTTTTGGGTACAAGTGACTCCGGGTTCGAATCCCGGCACCCCGACCAAAAAATTGAAATAAAAATGACTTTGAAAAAAGTTATTTTTGTGCTAAAGTTATAAACGATGTGTATTATATTTTTTATATAAAATACACAGTAGCACTTTAAATATATTATATTAGGAGATAAAAATGAACAAGATAGGGCGACGCGATACACAACAAGCAGAAGACATTACGATTAAAAATGAAAATCTAGTACAAGACGAAGAGAGTCTTTTCTGGAAATACTTAAAAATTGGTGGTATAGCTTTAGCTATAATATTTGTACTACATACAGCATTTGCGATACTCATTGGGAACAATTTGTATGACGTTGTTATGGGTCTAGTGCCTGGGCAGCATAAGTGGTGGTTTAAAGGTTTTGGTATTTTAGGATTCTTAGGTTTTGCTGTTGCTGCAGCTTATGTGGCATTCACTTTTTACAAATCTTTTTTTAGTAAAAAAGCAGGTTATGTACTTTACTCTGTACTCGGTGTAGCTTTTTCTTTTTCTGTTCTTGGTCAATATCTAAACAGAGATCAAGGGTTAGAAGAAAGTTATATTTGTACAGATAAACCATCATCCTATCCTTATGTCAGCTCAAAATCAACAGGTACATATGCAAAGAAAAGTCCTTGTATAAAAGCTGATGGTCCTAATCTGATAGCTGCAGCTAAATCAATCGCAGATGGGCAGTTTCCAAATCAGGTCACTGAGTCAGATCCAGAAAAGCTGAGCCAGCTTCAAGTGTCTCATGCAGGTAAAAAGATAATCTATGTGAGCTCTAAAAAAGAAGACGACCTTTTTGTGTTTTATATTGGAGCTGGTATAGGCAATAATTCTGAAGGTGACTTTATTGATTTTTTGAAGCCAGCAACACAAGAGCAGCTAAAAAGTAACGTTAAGACATTACAAGACAGAAACAAAAATCAGGCCCACAAGCTAGCTGAAGCTGCAATAAGTACAGCAATGTTAAATGCTGAGAGAAATAGAATCAAAGAGGAGCAGGACCTTAAAAAGAAACTTGCACTGGAGGCTTCTGAAAGAGAGTCTAAAAAACTCGCTGCCGATCTTGAGGAGAAGCGTAAGGTTGCAGAAAAGAAGCGACAAGAGGAAGAAGCTAAGGAGAACAAGAAAAGGGAACTAGTTAATGTTGGTAGAGAGAGATTTAAAAATGAATATATCAAGAATCATACAGAAAAAATAGTTTTTACTTTTAGCGGACTAAGCTCTAAGCAGCTCCCAAAAGACTATGTTATACTGGAACGAAGTAGTGATATAAGAGTTGATCAAAATGGCATGATTAGTGCCCTTATTACTCTATTCTCTAATAATAAGTATGTAGTTATGGCTCCTGGTCAAAACTACCCTTTTCCTTATCCTCCCGATTCTGAGTTCTACAAATCAGAATCCAAATCTTCAGATTTGACACAAGGAAAACTTTCAGTTCCAATACCTGCTCCAGTCCCTCCCTCATTACAACTGCAAAAAACTGTATCGGGTGACAACTCTCTTGAAATAACTTTTTATGAAAGATCTCCTCCAAAACCATCATTTAGCTTTGCTTCTGGCATGAGCGGTAACAGAGTAAAAGACGCCAAAATAAGAATAAGGAGTGTGGGCTGTCATGACAAAATCACCCTCTCTGTAAACGATGGTCTTTTTGAAAAATTATGTAACTATCAAAAAGATGTGTATCCTGGAGATGTATATAAAATAGATAATCAGACTGGTGGTGATATTTTTTCTAATAATATATCAGCGTATTAAGATAATATATTAAATATATTACATGTAACCCCTTTACGAAAATGAAATTTGTGTAAAGGGGTTTTACTTTACCTCATAATAAAAATTAAATTATTTTCCTTACAAAAATCCTGTATCTCTTTCTCTTTTAATTTCAAAAAAAATCTACTCTGAGAATCGGCATTTATCTTCAGCTCTTTACCCTCTACATCAAAAGTATAATCATACAAAGGTAATGAGTCTAAAAAGTCTTTTATAAACTTTTTTTTATCTCTACTCTCTTGTATTATTTTTAAATATTTTTCTAGCATATTATTTGTATTTATTTTTTACTTTAATAAAATTTTCTTATTTCTTTTTTGCAAATATAGTATCGCCAGCTATTTCTAATACTTCAAAATTACCACTATCACAAATATACTGTTTTGCCATATGACTTTTTTTCATCTCACCTCTTATATTTGAAACTATAAATAATCCCCCACTCTGCAAATAATTATCTAATCTTTTTACCTCATTTAATCTGGAGACATACGCGTCAAGGAAAATATAATCGTATTTCTTTACTAATTTTTGTATATCTGTATCTTTGCCGCCGCCTTCGGCGGCGGCCTCACTATCAATAAAGTCTAGCACATCAAACATTCTGCCATTTATAAAATTAATTCTACAAAATATATTCATATTATTCTCGTTTACCTTCTCTTCAAAATCTAGAATATTTTTCTGGGCTATTTTTATACTACTAAGATGCTTCTCAACTGTATCTAATTTAAAATCTTTATTGCCAAGAATTGCCGATAAAGCAGTTAGTCCCAGAGCCGTACCTATTTCTAATCCGTTCTTTAAATTATATTTTTCTATATAATCAGTTAGCTTATAATAATATTCAAAAGGAAAAGACCCGAGAGTATTCTCTTCTTGATATTTTAAAGTATCGTTATACAGACTTTCTAATTCTTGTTTTACTTTTATTGACATAAAAACTAGCTATTTACATAATATCACAACTTTTCACTTTATGCCACACAAAGACTTAAAACATTTGCGAAAAAGTCTGAAATATGTTAATATGTATATATGAAAAATATAGTAAATGTAAAAATAACAAAAAACAACACCGAAAACGGTCTTTCTATGTTGCGTAGATTTCAAAAGAAAATACAAGAATCTGGAATACTTCCAAAAGTTAGATCAATAAGATACGCTGTACGTGAGCTTTCTGACCTTAAAGTTAAAAAAGGTAAAATGAAAAAACTTGCTGGAGGAGTAGAATATAATAAACTAAAAAGACTCGGAGCTCTAGTTGAGAAAAAGAAAGGAATGAAGAGATAATCGACTTTGATAACATAATCAAAAACTAAAATAGTGAGATTAGAATATAGAAATCTAAATATAATATCAGAAAAAGGTAAGTTACCAGACTTGCCTTTTTTGAAGATTAAAAATGACATACTTGGTAAAGATTTTGAATTAAGTATAATATATACAAGTAAAGAAAAAAATCTTGAGCTTAATAAAAAATACAGATCCAAAGATTATATACCCAACATATTAACTTTTCCATACTCAGATACTGAAGGTGAAATATACATGTCTAGGGGCATAGCCTATACTCAATATAAAGATTTTGACATGTCATATCAGAAATATTTGACCCTCTTAATAGTTCATGGATGCTTGCATTTAAAGGGTCACACACATGAGACTAAACAAGATCACGAAAATATGTTACAATTAGAGAATGAACTCACTGATAAGTATTTTAAAGAAAAAAGAAAATAAGAAAATACCCACTATACTTGGTGTAGATATTGGATCTGACTCTACAAAGCTTTGTATATCTGATGGTAAAAATATCATAAATACTTATGAGACATGCATACCCGGAGTTGAATTTGGTATGATAGCAGAGTCAGAAATATTTGAAAAGGATTTAAAAAACATTCTCTTTAGAATAGCAAAAGAAAATAAACCTTTTCCAGAAAAGATTATAATAGGACTAAACACATTTAGGCAAGACTCTGTAACCATAAACATAAACTCTTTTACCAAAAGATCAGACGGTGTAATCACCCAAAATGACATGGATGAGCTGATGTTTAAAGCAAAACAAAAACTTGGAAATACAAATACTTTGCTGGTGCTACATAGCATAATCACCAGAAGCTCTATAGATGAGAACATTATTTTTGGTGATCTGGTTGGTCAAATAGGCAGGAGAATAGATCTTAGAATATTATTTATATTGGAAGACTTGAATAATAAAAATAAGCTGGATAAAGCTTTTTCTGCTATCGGGTTAGAAGTAGATCAGTACGTATCTGGACCACTAGCTGAAAGTATAAACACTCTATCAAGAAAAGATATGCGGCTAGGCTCTGCCTCGGTCAATATAGGGTTACATAACACTAGTGTGGTAGTCTATGAAAATAATAATCCTATACTCTGCTCTGTGCTTAAGTCTGGCGGCGAAAATATAACTAGCGACCTATCTCTGGGACTAAAGCTGGGATATGACGAGGCTGAGAAAATAAAAACTGGTGAAAATAAAACTGAGCTCGGTAAAAGAAAAACAGAAGAGATAATAGAAGCAAGAGTTAATCATATAAATAAAAAAATAGATGACCAGTTGATACGCATAAAAAGATCGGGACTATTGCCAGCTGGTATTATACTTAGCGGCATGACTTCATATCTAACAAAAATAGATATACATATGCGCTATGACCTGAGGCTGCCTATTAGTATATATGATAAAAATATTACAAATAGTAAATATGCCCGCGCTTATGGCATAACACTTATGAATGATGAATCTGAAAGTAAAAATGTCTATGTTGAATCAATGAAAAAACTTTTTTCAAAAATCGGCAACTCTTTGAAAAAATATCTTCCATAAAATATGAAAAAAAATGATCTAAAACTAATCTCTTGGAATGTAAATGGTATTCGCGCCGGCTGGAAAAAGGGCTCGTTTCAAAAGATAATTGACGACGAAAATCCGGATATATTATGCGTGCAAGAAACAAAGTCCACCCCAGATCAGCTCACAGAAGAAATGAAAAATTATGCCGGATACTACTCTGCTTTTGAAAGTAGTAGTATGAGAAAAGGCTACAGCGGTGTCGCCATATACTCAAAAGAAAAGCCAATAAATATTTTTAATACTCTGGGCAAAAAAAATGTTCCGGAAGATTTTCTAGACAATGAAGGCAGGACTATTATTGCTGAGTTTGAAAAGTTTTATATTATGAATTGTTATTTTCCTAATGGAGGAAAATCGCCTGAGCATTATGATTACAAGTTAGAATACTATGACCACTTTTTAAAGTTAGCAAAAAAATTAGAAAGCAAAAAACATAAAGATGTAACAGGTGAGACATTTACAAAACATGTAATATTTACAGGCGATATCAATGCTACAAATGCAGACATAGACCTCGCTCGCCCAAAAGAAAATAAAGATAAGCTAGGCTGCACAAAACCAGAGCGAGATAGACTCAAAAACTTTACAGATAACTTTATAGACACTTATAGATTTATAAATGGCGATAAGGTACAGTATACTTGGTGGGACATGAAGACACGCAGCCGTGAGAAAAATGTCGGCTGGCGTATAGATTATTTTTACACTTCAAAATCTTTGGAGAAAAATATAGTCTCTGCTACAGTACGTGATGACATAATAGGTAGTGACCACTGCCCTATATCCCTCACTGTAAAATTATAATAAACTTTTTCTAATTTCTGCTATAGTTTTTTTCTTATCTTTACTCTCTTTTAAATAAGACCCAATAGCAAAGCTAGTTGCTCCTGCAGCGTGGCATAACTTTATAGTTTCTGTATTCATAGAGCCGTCTACTTGTATATATTTTTCTGTCGGTAAAATATTTTTTATTTCTTTTATTTTCTGTAAACAAGTTGTGTCAAAAGGTTCATGCTGTACTCCTATATTTTTGATTCCCATAACTTGTACATAGTCTATATGTTCTAGATTATTTTTAACTCTATTAACGTCGTCAAAATGATTTATCCCCATACCTATTTTTATAAGAGTATTGTGGTCTTTTATTCTTTTATAAAAATCTTGATACTCTGCATCGCTCATACTAGCTACATGTATGACTATATACTTTGCATCGTATAGAAAAATATCTTTTAAAAACAGTTCCAGATTCTCTTTGCTACACATCATATCAAACTCTAGGTCTGTATCCAAGCCATTTATACTGTCATCAACATTTGGTAGCCAAGTCTTATTTTTAACATACACCCCGTCACACACATCTATTTGGATTTTATTTGATATACTTTTATATTGATATAGATAATTCTCCACCTCAACAAAATCATACTCAAGTATTGCTGGCACTATTTTTATGTCATTATTTTTATTATTTTTATTTTTAAATAATCTTCCCAAAAGATTATCTAAAAAGTTTTCTATGATTTTCATATTTTAATTTTTTATTTTTACTTGACTTTTAATTTAATTTTGTTATACTTGTATTACAAATGGGTTTATCCCGACTGCCCGCCTCTAACGAGGCGGGTGTAATATTACCATTTTCTTCATCTCCTACATTTTCCCCAAGATGACACCAGTATACTTCACCTTCTTTTATCTGACTTGACCTCTCCTTTTCAGTTAGAAGTATTTTCTTGTAAAGCCAGTCAAGATATATTTTTATGATTTTCATAATAATATTATAACACAGATTCAAAATAGACTTAAAGTAAACCTAAAAATAGTTGCATTTTGCACACATTTGTGATATTATATACCTACAGTTATACGAGTTAGTCCGAGCCAAAAGCTCGGAAGTTTTTATTAAAAAAATACAAAAAAACCAAGCAGACAGAATTATGTTCTTGTCTACAAAATCAAAAATATGATAGATTTAAAATTAATGAAAAAAGGTATAGAAGAACTTACCGCAGAAAAAAAACTTCCTATAGAAAAAGTTAACGAGGCGATGGAAAGATCTCTCGCTGCTGCATATCAAAAAGAGTATGGCGAGCGTGGGCAAATAATAAAATGTAGTCTTGATTTTGAAAATGGAAATATGAGTTTCTCTCAAAATAAAATAGTCATAGATCATGAGTCTGTGCGCTTTGAAGATGAGGGAGAGCTGGACGAAAATAATCCTCGCGCTTTTTTACCAAAATACAATGAAGAGAGGCACATAAATATAGAAGAAGCTAGACTTTTAAAGAAAAATGTAGAAGTGGGAGATGAGGTTACTTTTCCTCTTGATGACAAAGACGACTTTGGACGTATCGCACTTCAGACTGCAAAACAAGTTATAATGCAAGCACTACGCGAAGCAGAGCGTGAGGTTATGACAGAAGAATTCAAAGACAAGATGAACACTATAGTTAGTGGTGTAGTTGAGCGTGTTGAGAGAGGGCTGACTTTTATAGACCTCGGTAAAGCATCGGCTGTACTTCCTTTTGAGGAGCAGATACGCGGCGAAAGACTTGAGCCAGGAACTCGCATACGTGCTTATTTGTACGGACTAGATGATAGAGAACGTGGTGATTTGTCAGTTAGACTTTCTCGCACACATCCAAGCTTTTTAAAAGAACTCTTTAAAATGGAATCTTCTGAGATAGCAGACGGCACAGTAGAGATAGTGTCTGTGGCGCGCGAGGCCGGCAACAGGTCCAAGATAGCAGTCAAAACAAATGATGTTAAAGTTGACCCAGTAGGTGCATGCGTCGGTCAGCGTGGTAGCAGAATCAATGCTATTACTAGCGAGTTAAATGGTGAGCGTATCGATGTCATTTTGTATGACGAAAATACAGAAGAGTATATCAAAAAAGCGCTTTCTCCAGCACAGCCAATATCTATCACAGTAAATGAATTAGAAAAAACAGCAAAAGTAATAGTCTATGCTGATGAGCAGTCACTAGCTATCGGTAAAGGTGGTCAAAATGTTAGACTTGCCGCAAAATTAACCGGCTACAAAATAGACATAGCTACAGACGAGCAGATGGAAAAAGATGCAAACTTTGACAATGGCGACAGTAATACTTTTAACGACTTGGACACTACAAATAATTAAAATAAAAATATGTTAAATATATTAAGTAAAATAAATCCAACTACAAAAGACGGAAACATAAATGTAATAGTAGAAATACAAAAAGGTTCTAAAAATAAATATGAGCTAGACAAAGAAACTGGCCTAATAAGACTAGATCGTGTCATGTACACTGGTCAGGATTATCCTTTTGATTACGGCTTTATACCTAACACGCTGTGTGACGACAAAGACCCACTAGATGTTGTACTATACACTACTTACCCTCTTATGCCTGGTATATTACTAGAAGCAAGACCTGTTGGTGTTATAAAAATGATAGATGGCGGCGAAGGTGATGACAAGATACTTGCAGTTCCTGCCGATGACCCTAGATTAAAAGAGATGATAAGTCTTGAGACTTTTCCAACTCATTTTGTAAAAGAGGTTGTGCATTTTTTTGAGACGTATAAACTAATACAAAATAAAACTGTAAAAATAGAAGGTACAGAAAATGTAGAATCTGCCAAAAAAGTAATAGCTGAGTCTATAGAATTATTTAACAAATAATTTAAAAAATACAAAAATAAATTAAAACGAAAATATGAAATACGAAATCAAAAAAGAAAAAAATAGTAAAATAGAAATAACAATAACTGTAGAAAAAGCAGATTTTGCAAAGTACAGAGACAACGCTTTTAAAAACATACAAAAAGAAGCAAGTATATCTGGTTTTAGAAAAGGTATGGCTCCAGAAAATGCCATCATAGCAAAATACGGCGAGTCATCAATAGAACAAGAGATGGCAAATGATGCAATAAATAAAACTTATCCAGAAGTAATAATAGGGGAAAAATTACATGTAATCAGTGAGCCAAATATACACATAGTAACACTTGAAAAAGATGCTGACTTTGTATACCATGCTCATGCTACTGTTTACCCTACTCTAGAGATAGCAGATTATAAAAAAACAGCTTCCAAAATTATATCAGAAGATAAAAAAGAAATAGCAGAAACCACTGATGAAGAGGTTAAAAATATCTTGGATCAAGTATCAGAAGAAGTTAAAACAGCAACTCCAGACATAGAAAACATAATCAAAACAAATGTAAAAGCTGAAAAAGAAATGTTACAAAAAAGTACTTTGCGTTCAAAGTTTTTAGATGAAGCATTAAAAGAACTGTCAGAGACAAATGCTGATGCTTGGCCAGAGATGTTCACAGACAAAGACAAAGCTCAGATACTAAATATAGAAATAGCAAAAAAGGAAGATGTAAAAGTAAGCGAAGAAGAGCTCTCAGCAGAAGTTGTAAAATTAAGCATGCACATATCAAAAGAAGATATAGCGAGCGGTAAAATAGACGAAGAAAAGCTGACAGCATATGCTCATCAAATACTTTTAAATGAGAAAGTTTTTGTGAGTTTGGGGTTATAGTTTTTTAAGGTGTGAAATAAAAACAAAGGCCGCGACGAAGTCGCGGCCTTTGTTTTTATTTTATCTCAGAATATCACTTACTTCTTTTTTTAGAATCAAAACCTCAGAAGACATCTCTTCTATATCAATATAAAAAAACTGCTCTCTGGAAAGTTTATCGTGGTCATACTTATCTAAATATTTAAAAATAAATTCAAAATGTTCAGATATTTGTTTTTTAAAGTACTCACTCTTTTCAAATCCTAAAGAACCATTCTCTAGAAACAAATCTTCAAATATTTTTTTAAAATCACCCAAGTTAGTTAGGATTTCTTTTTTAGAATCTTTAAAATTTTTATTATTTTCATACTTAAAAATAATATTATAAATATTTTCAATACCACTTAATATTAAAATTAAAGACAACTCTACTGCTTTATTTTTTTCATTATGATACAAATACTTTATAGCTTCTACTTCCATTAAATCATCTTTCATGTTTTCATTATACCATAAATAAAATCACAACCAATGCTTTTTATATTGCTAGTATCTTATTGTATTTTAGCATATCACCCGCACGCACGCCTATCAAAAATATTTACGAAACTTGTTTTTACTACTTATTTCTAATTAACTCTATACTCATAATAAATATTTTTAATATCTAAAATAAGACTTTCTATGTCTTCTATTTTTGTCTCTTGTCCCATAGTTATTCTAATGTTTTCATTGCTGTCATTTTCTGTATAACCCATAGCAAGCAAGACATGGGAACCCTCTCCTGTCTCACCACTAGCGCACGCTGATTTGTGTGACACATCATATCCAGCATAATCGAGACGTATCACCATCTCGTCACTAGCCATACCAGGCAAGCATACATTTAGATTATTTGGGAGCGCATCTATATTAAAATAATTTATTTTTATTTTCTCTTCTTTATTATCTATTATTTTTTCTATGTTATTTTTTGCTGTACACATTTTAACTTCTGGTATTTCTATTTTTATTTTTTCAAAAAAGTATTTTTGTATGTCTAACAATCTGACGATCTCAGTATCTCTTTTTTCTTTTACAAGCTCCAGAGCTTTTGCTATACCTACTATTTTCTGCACATCTTCTGTACCGCTACGTAACCCAGTCTCTTGACCGCCACCAAAATTAATATTTGATATATCTATATTTTTATTTTTAAAAAGCACACCCACTCCTTTTGGACCATATGTTTTACTAGCATTTAGGCTGAGCATGTCACATCTTAATTTTTTTGTATCCATATCAAGGTAATTAGCAGCCTGCATAGCATCTATATGATAAGCTATTTTTTGATTATTTTCTTTATTATACAGATCTATTATTCTGCCAACCTCTTTTGCTGGCTGCACTCTGCCTGTCTCATTATTTGCATACATCATGCTCACTAGTATTATATTTTCTGTGTTTTCTGATCCTGAGTTTTGGAGTATTTCTCGTAAATCATTTTCTTTTATTTTACCAGTCTCATCAACTTTTAAATATATAATCTCTATTAATTTTTCTGTGGCCAAATACTTTAAAGTTTCTATCACTGCTGCGTGCTCTATATTTGTAGTTATGATTTTCGGTATAACAAAGTTTTCTTTGCCGCGCGCGAAGCGCGCGGCATCTTTATTTTTA
>JAYTBU010000048.1:0-22424 GCA_043736875.1 bacterium | reverse complement strand
TCGGCGCGGGCTATTTATATTTTACATAACCTCTTCACCATCCTCCTCCAAAGTCTTACCTGTCCTTATCCTCTCCTCTAAAAGTATAGACTCTATTTTTTGTCTATTTTTTTCTCCTTCATCTATTTCTATCTCAACAAAAGGTATAACTTTTATAGGTAATCTCTTTTTTATATCAGTACGCATATCGCCGCGCATACGTTTTGCAAAATCAAGAGCAGACTTTTCTTTTTCTCTCGGAAGTACTGTTATGTATATATTTGCATTTGTCAGATCTTTTGATATGTCAGCGCTTGTTACTGTTATCATAGCGACGCCGCTACTATTTTTCTGAAAAAAATCTTGGGCTACTTTTTTTAGCTCCTCATTTATTTTTAATTGTCTTTGTGATTTTGGTTGCATATAATTATACTAATTTTCTTTTTTCTATCTCAACCACAACTAACACATCTCCAGATATTATCTCGTGTTTTGTATCTACTGACATACCGCACTCATTACCTTCGGTTACTTCTTTTGATTTCATTTTCATTTGTTGCAATCCTATTATTTTACCTTTTCCTATTTCATAATCACGGCGTACTATTTTAAGATGCACCCCATCACGTATTATACCTTCAGTTACTTTTCCTCCTATCACACGTATGTCTTTGTTTGTAGAAAAAGTTTTTAAAACTTTTAATTTTCCTATGACCTTTTCTATCTCTTCAAATGGTAGCTTATCTTCAAAAATCTCAGCAAATCTCTCAGTTAATTTGTATATTATGTCAAAAGTTTCTGGAAATATCTTAAATCTTTCTGCTTGTTCACGCGCTTTACTTTCCATTTTTACATCAAATCCAAGTATGCTAGTATTGGTATCA
This sequence comes from bacterium, assembly GCA_043736875.1. Classification (GTDB taxonomy): domain Bacteria; phylum Patescibacteriota; class Minisyncoccia; order Phycocordibacterales; family UBA5272; genus JAUPVO01. The sequence goes on along the minus strand of JAYTBU010000048.1, from coordinate 21,561 downwards.
CCACTAGAAAGCATTATATCTCCCTCACTAATGTTACCTACACCTTCTGCTATTATTTTTATTTTAACATCAGATGTCTCTAATTTTTTGACTTCGTACTTTACAGCCTCTAATGCACCAAGTGAAGAAGCTTTTAATATTACAGGTATCACAACTTTTGCATTTCTATATATTCTAGGATCCATAACTATTTTCTTCTGATCACTTATTTCTTTCTGCTGTACTTTTTCCATTTCTTTTTTATCAGAACTAGATATAAATATAGACCCAGAAGCAGGCACAGTATCAAAGCCCGTAACTTTTATAGGCTCACCAGCTACTGCATTTTTAATAGTTTTACCACTAAAATCCTCGACTATTCTTATTGGTGACAGTGATGTGCCGGCAAGTACAGATCCAGCAGAAGGTAAAACACCATCACTAAGTACTAGTGTTGCAGATATACCGCGCTTTGCATCGATAAAGCTTTCCAATACTCTACCACTAGCATGATTAGAAGGGTTATATTTAAAATCTGATATCTCGGCCAGTAGTAGTATATTATCCAAAAGCTCATTAACATTTTCTCCAGTCTTTGCAGATACGCACACATATGTAACGTCGCCGCCCATACCCTCTAGGTATATGCCATTTTCAACTAGATTATTTTTAGTTTTTTCTATATCAGCACCAGGCTTGTCTATTTTATTTATAGCAACTATGTACGGAACCCCGAGTTTTTTTACAGTCTCATACGCTTGTAATGTCTGAGCTTTTACACCATCTTCAGCACTAACTACTAGTATTGCTATGTCAGCAATTTCAACACCACGCTCACGCATATTTTGAAAAGACTCATGACCAGGAGTATCGAGAAAAGTTATCTTTTTACCAGCATGGGTAGCGATATATGCCGATATTTTTTGAGTTATACCGCCAGCCTCACCATCAACTACTGTGGTTTTGTGTATATAATCGAGTAAGCTAGATTTGCCGTGGTCAACGTGACCTACTATTGCTACTACTGGTTGTTTTGTTATTTGCGTATTTTCTGACGCTGATGTTTTTGGGTTTTTTGACATAATTAAAAAGTAGGTATATTATAACACATTTACCAGAAATAAGATAGTGAAATATGAGTAGCTTGTGAATAGATATTGCCCAAAACTTATTTTTATGTTAGAGTGTATTTGTGGCGTTTTGCCCATGTACTTTTAAGGATTATTGCTATGAATATTCTATTACCAAAAACAAGTCCAGTAATCACTTATGCCGAGCAAAAAATCTTTTTCTTGGCTGGACCTATACGCGGCGCTGATGATTGGCATCAGAAAATGGCTGAGCTAATATGGGAAAAATCACCAGAGGCTCTGGTGGTAATCCCTCTTCGCTACGAGAAAAGTCATCCATTTTTTGATAATAATATTGGCGGTGAACGTGACGAAGAAAAATACCCCAGCCAGACTAAGTGGGAGAGAGAGTGGATGAAAAAAGCGTCACACTCTCATCAGGGGGCAATTATCTTTTGGCTACCGTGTGAGTCAAAAACTAATCCAAGAAAAAAAGAAGATGGTCCATACGCTCAGGATACGTATGGAGAGTTAGGTGCCTGGCGTATAGAAAAGAAAAACAGGGGTAACTCACCTGCCTATTGCAGTGTATTTTTTGGAGCAGAAATCCTTTTCCCAGGACTTCCTGTCATCAAGAAAAATATGATCGCTGATCTAGGTCACGATCCATTTTGTGACAAAAATGGATATCACACTAATACACCAGAAAAGCTGGTGGATAAAATTTTCAAAGCGGATGGTAGTATAAATCGTTGGTAAGGTGATTAAAAAAGCACAGAGATGTGCTTTTTCTTTTTAACTAAAATCAGACTGATCTAGGTCGCGCTGTTTTATTTTCTCTCTTTTATCTTGTTTATTTAATTTTGTACACAAAGCTATTTCTAACTTTACAAAATTATTATGTAAAAATACAGAAAGTGGAAGCAAGTGTTTATGTTTATCTTCTAAAATTTTATAAAGTTTTTTAATTTCGCTTTTTTTAAGCAAAAGCTTTCTCGTACGCAGCTTGTCGTATTTTATATTATGTATATTATTTTCTTGATAGGGATGTATGTCAAGACCAATTACAAAAACTTCACCAGCGCTCAGTATCACTTTGCCACCAATAATATTTATCATATTATTTTTTATACTTTTGACCTCATGACCAAAAAGCTCTATACCACAAGTGTATTTTTCTATCACATTATAGTCATGAAAAAGTTTTTTATTTGTAATTATACTCATATTATTTCTTAATTATATTTAATAATTATTTTATGTTTATAATTATAACACAAAATAAAAACTTTTGTATTGCTACAAAAGTTTTTATTTAGATTTTTATTTAGTTTTAAAACTAAAATAAATTAATCTGCTTTTTTATCCAATTTATTTAGTGGTGATTTTACAAATACAAAATAAACTACTAGCATTATAGCTATAAAGTTTATAAGTGCAGATATAAAGTCTCCTATTTTAAATTGCATACCCGCGACCTCCAATATACCGCCAGTATTAACACCACCAATAACTGCATTTATTATTGGTTGTATCAAGTCTTCTATAAGCTTTTTTACAAGATCTGTAGATGCTGTAGCTATAATAAGTCCAACAGCAAGTCCTAGTACTCCTTTTTCACGAATGAAATTAGTAAAGTCTTTCATAATTTTTTATTTAATGTTATAACACTCTAAAAAAGTTAAATTTTGTTTAGAGCTACTTATATTATATCATAAAATAAATATCAAATAGTATTTACAAAGTACTTGTTTATTGTTGTATATTTTTCATTTGATTTCAAAAATAGTTTATGCTATAATATAGAGAACAAAAGCCACCTTAGCTCAGTTGGTAGAGCAACGGTTTTGTAAACCGTCGGTCGTCAGTTCGATTCTGACAGGTGGCTCAAAAATTAAGTTTTTAGTAAAATATATTAAATATGAAATTAGACTACTCAAAATATATAATATCTTTTATCATAACAATATCTATATTTGCAACAGCATTTTATATATCTTCTTATTTTAATAACAAAAAAGTTGCTAGCATAAACTCTATACAAAATAATATAGCGGTGGATATATTGTCAAATGAGACGCAGTTTTTATTAAAAGAAATATCATGTAGCGAAGATAATTTTAATCCTGTCAGTACTCAGATTAATGAACTCGGGGACAAGTTAACCTATACAGAAAGCGTGCTTGGCGGTGACGATGAGACTGTTGTTTATCTTAAAAAATATTATTCACTACTTCAGATAAAAGACTATCTTATCGGTAAAAAAATAGCAGATAAATGTGGTAAAAGTAAAAAGCCTATATTTATGATATACATGTATAGCAATAAGAAAGGTAATTGTGACGATTGTGGTAAGCAAGCCGCAGTGATAGCTGAGCTGCGCGAGACATATCCTGAGCTACGTGTTTACACTTTTGACTATGATTTAAAATTAGCTCCAATAGATACGATGAAAAAAATATACAAAATAGAAGAGGGTCAAAATTTCCCTATTTTAGTCATAGAAGACAAGGCTTATTATGGGCTAAAGAAAGTTGATGAGATCAAGGCGCTACTTCCAGACACTTTAAAAGAAGCTAGCAGCACACAAGAGACAGTTAGCACCAGCACAATCTCAACGACAACAAAAACTAAGAAATAATTTATGTTAGAAAATATATTTGAATTAGTGCTTTATCCTTTTATTTTCATATCATTATATTTTCAAGTTTTCATGCTTTACAATTTTCTTTCAAACAGAAAAAATATGAAAATAGAAGAAGAGGTTTCTTTTGATTATTTTCCAAGTGTTACTTTTTTATTGCCCGGCTGGAATGAGGGTAAAAATATAAATACAACAATAAGGTCTGTGCAAGATTTAGATTATCCAAGAAATAAAATAGAGATATTTTATCTGGACAATAACAGTACAGATAACACAAAAGAAATAGTAGAAAAAGAAATGGAAAATGATAGTAGAATAAAATATTTTTTTGAATTAAAACAAGGTAAACATAATGCGATGAATACAGGTCTTGCAAATGTAAAGACTGATCTTGTCGCTTGCCTTGATGTAGACTCGACTCTTCACACAGACGCAATGAAAATAGCTGCTCAGTATTTTAAAGGTGAAAAGATAAAAGCATTGGCAACGTGCATGCAATTACGTGAGGTGAAAACTTTTTGGCAGAGGGCGCAAAGCGTCGAGTATATGTTATCTATTTTTTGGAGAAAAGCATATAGTGCCATAGATGCAATACAAGTTATGCCTGGACCGTTTTCAGTATTTAGAAAAAGTATTTTTGATGAGCTTGGCGATTACAAGGGTGCCCATAATGCAGAAGATTTTGAGATGACACTTCGCCTACATAAAAATGGTTACAAGATAGCTAACGCTCACAAAGCGTATGTTTACACCATAGGACCCAGCACTTTGAAGGCACTTATAAAACAACGCGTCAGATGGATAAGAGGGTTTTTAGAAAATGCTTGGGATTATCGTGAGATGTTTTTCAAGAAAAAGTATGGACATTTTGGATTGTTTACACTTCCTGTCGCTGCCATATTTATATTTTATGTATTATATGCTGTGTCTTATACCTATATAAAATTTGCTCAGTTAATATATACAAAAATAGATAATTTTGTATATGCAGGATACGATTTGCCAAAATTAAATCTGGATCCATTTTACATAACAGTAGATGTATTTTTATTTCAGACTATTTTCCTATTTACAGTGCTTGCTTTTGTTTTATTTGTTTCAAGAAGTGTAGCTGAGGAAAAGAGTGCAATAATGCCGAACTTTGCTATATACTTTTTAGCTTATCCATTTGTGGCGCCACTATTTATATTTATAGCGGTATACAAATTTTTATTTAGATCACCAAACAAATGGATATTGCAGGATAATAAGTTGTAAGACTACAACCACTTTTTTATTCTAAAGAAAGTAAAGAAGATAATACTCATTACAAGCATCAGGCCTATAATCTTTTCAAAATCATAAGGTGTACCAACTATAGGCATATCTACTACATTCATACCAAATATACCAGCCATAAGTGATAGTGGAAATATAACAAAGCTCATCATTGTAAGCGTCTTCATTGCATCTGCTGTTTTATTTTGTAACAATGAGTCATTTGTGGTTTGGAATTGGGCTACAGCATCTTTTAGGAAAATTGTCCTAGATTTTATCTCCTCTAGTTCTGACTCTATAAAGTTAAATCGTCTTTTAAAATTATCATTGTATTTTTCGTGGCCAAATTTATCTATACCCGTAAGTATCTTGTCGTGCATGGTTAGGGCGTGTTCAAAGTCTATAACTTTACGCATCTCTACAGATATTTTTTTTACCATTTGTTTTTCTTTTCCTGCATATATTTTACTTTCTATCTCATCTAACTCCCTGTCTATAATGTCTAGTCTACTGTTACACTTTTTATACAAATTATCAAGTATTTCTAAATATACAAAACCAGCATCTGGTAATCTGTGTGAGGTCTCTGCGGTTATGTCATCTATAACTTTTTCTATATCTATAATATTTGAAACATCATCATATGTTATAGTTATTATCCAGTGATCACCAAGTATAAAGTCTATCTCGTGCCGTCTCTTGCTATCATTTTTTGTACTCATTCTTGGAAAGTGCTGCACTATGTATGCATAATCAGTATAGTCCATGCAGGCAGGTCTTATTGTGGGACTTACTATGTCATTTGTTACGTATTCATTGATTAGGAACTCTTCTTTTAACTGTTGAGCTTCTTGATGCGTTGGGTTATTTACATTTATCCAGGTTATATTTTTTTTAGTGTATCTATTTATCATATTTTTTATCTGTAATATATTTATATTCTTAGTATATTATAACATAAAAATAAAAAGAAAGTAAAAAGAAAGTAGAAAAGATTCCACAAGTTTTTTATTGGATATTAAATCGTTTGACAGTAGAGGGGTAGTATGCTATACCTAACTTAGATTTTTAGATCCCCTAAAAATCATAAACAAAGCACTTTAGGAGAAAATTATGTCTGGAACAAATACACCAGGTACAGGTTCACCAGGTTCAGCACCTGGCGGACAAACAGGCGGCGGCTCGCAAGGCAAAGGTAACGGTAACGGCCGTTAATTGCTCAAGATAGTTTTGCAAAAAACTATTAAACAGGAAAGTTTACTTTCCTGTTTTTATTTTATATAGTATAATATATTTATGAATTTATCTTTTGTAACAAAATCAGGAAAGTCCTCAGAGAGGCACATATTAGAACATCTTATGTTTTACAGAAGCGAAAAATATCCAGAAGCGGCATCTTTTTATAATTATTTATATAGAAAAAATATAACTATAGATTTTAAAACGGTTTATGATTATATGGAAACTGGTTTTTATAATGTGAATAAAGATGATATGCAAGAAATAAGAAATATTTTTAACTCTTTTTATTTTACAGAAAATGATTTTGATTTAGAGAAAAGAGTCATTTTAATAGAGTGTGAAAATTATAATTATGAAAATGTGGACACAGAAAAAGAGTTAATAAATGAAAAGTATGAAAGTTTGTGCGATAAAAATCTTTTAAAAAGAATGTCGTATCAAGATGTTTTAAATTTTAAAAAGAATTTTATTTTTACAGAGTATGTTTATGAGGATGAGATTTTTGAAAAAAGTAGTGAGGTTAAAAATCTTGAAATATTAAAAATAGCACAAAAAAAGTATAAAAATAATTTATCTTTTTCTTTTAAAGAAAACAAATATCTGTTTGAGCTTGTAGATATTTTACACAAATGTCTTTTTTTATCTGGTTTAAAATTTGGAATAAATAGAGTATTTACGTTAAAAGAAAACACTATTATTTTTTATAATTGTGGTAATATTTTTGATTTAGAGAAAAATCTTTTAAAATCTTTTTTAGATAATTTTGACAATGCATTTGATTTATTTATAAAAGAAAATAAAGCAAATGGTGTTCAGTTTACTTTAAAAGATTTTGCAAATATAAAAAACTTTTTATCTAAACAAGAGATTGAAAGCATGATAAAGAAGCTAATAAAAGAAATATGCAAATAATAAAATCAGAAAAAAATAAAATAACTTTTGCAATAGGGGATAAAAAATTGGCTGTGAAAATCAAAAATTCTCTCACGATGTATTCTGGTGGACTATATGATTTTATTCGTTTTGAAAAAGGGTTGATACATAACTGTTTTACTTCTAAAGAAGAGGATGTTTTCTATTTTACTTTTACGACATTAGATGAGTACAAAAAAGATGTGCAGGATATTGTTAAAAAATATGTTATAATATAAAAATAATTTTATGCAAATTTTCAAAAATAAATACTTATACACAACAATCTTTTTATTTACTGGACTTATTCTCGGATATTTTTCAAACAATATAATAGGCTATGCAAAAGAGATTTTTAACTATACAAATAGCGAAGCAAAGTACGTATCGCAAGACAATTCAAATCTAGACAAGAATAGTCTAAATTTGGAAAATATAGATTTTGAAAACTTTAAAGTACTAAAAGAAGTGCAAAAAGAAATAGATAATAAATACAGAAGCTGGAAGGCAACATATACACCACCAACAATAAAAGAGATAGAGTATGGCATAGTATCTGGTTATGTAAATGCTCTTAACGATCCATACACGCAGTATTTTCCACCAACTGATGCAAAGACTTTTGAAGAAAATGTAAAAGGGTCTTTTGGTGGTGTGGGTATGGAAGTGGGCGAGCGTGAGGGGTATATCAATGTCATAGCACCACTAAAAGGTAGTCCAGCAGAAAAAGCAGGTATAAAAACCGGAGATATAATAATGGCTATAGATGGAAAAGATGTGGTGGGTATGAGTACAGAGCAAGCAGTGTCACTGATACGTGGTGAGATAAATACAGAAGTTGTAGTAAAAATTTTTAGAAAAGACACAAAAGAACAAAAAGAAATCAAAATAATAAGAGATGTAATAAAGGTGCCAACTATAGATACAGAGAAAATTGACGGGGTGTTTGTAATACATCTTTATAGTTTTACAGCAGAGAGTCCAGAACTTTTTCGTCAAGCACTTTTAAAGTTTGCAGAGTCAAATACAAATAAATTAATTGTAGACTTGCGTGGTAACCCTGGCGGGTACCTCGAGGCGGCGGTAAATATAGCATCATTCTTTTTAGAAGAGGGGCAAGTGATAGTTAGTGAAAAAGGAAATAAAAGTTATGGAAGTATAGACCATAAAGCAAAAGCTTTTAAAGCTTTTACAAATAAATTAAATCTATCACTTGTAGTTGATGGAGGGTCAGCGAGTGCAAGTGAAATACTAGCCGGAGCCCTCCAAGATCACAAAGTTGCAAAAGTATATGGTCAAAAAAGTTATGGAAAAGGTAGTGTTCAAGAGTTTGTAAATTTAAAAAGTGAGGGAGCTTTAAAATTAACAGTAGCAACTTGGTATACACCAAATGGTCGCAGCATCACCGAGGAAAAAGTAGTACCAGATGTAGAGCTAAAAAGATCCACCAGTACAACAGCACAGTCAGAAATGAAAAATGTAATAAAACTTATTAATAGCGGGAAGTAAAATAAAATGTTATAATAGGGTTATGAAAATACTTTTACTACAAGACGTACCAAGAGTTGGGAACAAGGGTCAGATAATAGATGTGGCACAAGCATATGCTATGAATAGCTTTGTAAATAAAAAACTGGCTCGTATCGCGACATTGGCTGATGAGAAAAATATCAAAATAAAAGAAGAGATCATAAAAGAGAGAAAAGAAATAGAGCAAGACAAGTTTTTCAAAACTTTTACAATGCTTGAAAAAGAAGTATTTACTTTTGTAAAAAAGGTGGATGAAAAAGGTCACCTGTATGCAAAATTATCAACGCTTGAGATGACAGACGCCATATATGAAAAGGGTAAATTATCAATATCAGAAAAACAGATCATCATGCCAGAAATACACAAGCTGGGGGACTATGAGGCGATAGTTACTGTAAATGCAAAAAAATATACTCTTAAAATAAAAGTTGTAAAATAAATTAAAAAATGCTATAATATTTTTATAAAGCAAGCCCGTCTGCTTTATAAAAATAAAAGGGCCCCTAGCTCATCTGGTAGAGCGCCTCATTTGCACTGAGGAGGTGAGCGGTTCGAGTCCGCTGGGGTCCACAGATAACAAAAACATAAGTCTTCACTTGTGTTTTTTTATTGCCAGTTTTTATCTCTTGAAAAAAGATTGAAAATGTAGTATAATGAGAAAATAATTAAACATAAAAATATATGACACTTAATCTTACAGTAAAAAATAGAAATCCAAAAGAGAAAATAGAAGGTATGATGCCAGCAGTTATGTATGGTGCACACGCCAAAACTACATCACTTTTTGTAGATCGTATAGAGTTCAAAAAAATCTTATCAAAAGCTGGAGAGTCTAGTATAGTAACTATGACTGGTGACCATACTGAAAACTTTATGATACATGACGTTCAGATGGATCCAGTTGCATATATGCCTATACATGCTGATTTTTATGTTGTAGAAAAAGGACAAAAAGTTCATGTTAATGTGCCACTAAGGTTTGTAGGTGATGCACCAGCAAGTAAACTAGGTGCAAATATAGTAAAAGTAATGCAAGAGTTATCAGTAGAATCTGACCCTACTACATTACCTCATGACATAGAAGTTAACCTGGCACAGCTAGTTAACACTCACTCAGTTATAACTGTAGCAGATATAGCATTACCAAAAGGTGCTGTGTTATATGGTATATCAGCTACTGATGTAGTTGCTAGTGTTGTTGCTCAGTCTGACGAAGACCTGAACGCTGCAGTAGAGAGCGTTGACATGGACTCTGTAGGTGCTTCAGTAGAGAAAGGTAAGAAAGAGGTTGTTGATGCTGAATAGTCAATCTGCTTGACAAATATACAAAATATATGCTAGGATACTACCGTGTACTAGCAATATTTTTTTATAGCTAATACTAATTTTTCATTGTTATTTTTTTTAAAGGATTTTTATGTTTAAGAATATTATGAGTGTGGTAAAATTTTTGGCTTTTGTTACTGTATTTTTTACGGGGTCTGTGATGGCGCAGAACAAGACACTATTTGAGCATATGCAGTTCCTGTCAAATGACAGAAATAAAAATCTACCTGTACGCTTAGATCAGTATACGAGAATGTTATCCACCAGTGTTGTTAATTATCCTGGAGTTATATTTGTATTTAACATGCAGGTGAACGGTTTTATTACGACTTTACCTCTCCCCGAGGCTAAAAAAGTAATACAGCAGCTAAAAGCAATATCTCAAAATGAATATTGCACATTACCTAATTTTAAGTACCTTAAAGATTACAAGATTCCTAGCAGGACCGTGTATTCTACTGATACTGGTCAGTATATTGATGAATTTACTGTTAGTCATTTGTATTGCTAATTTGTATTGTTATATTTTTAACAAAACTAAATCACAAAACCCAAACATTTCTGTTTGGGTTTTTTTATTTGCAATAATTAAATACCACCTCACCCCTTCTAGAAAAAAAAACTCTTTTATGTTATAATGTAAAGATATTTAAAACACTTTTAATTTTAATAAAAACTATACCAATATGCAACAAGATACAAACACAATAAAAAACACAGGAAAAATAACACAAGTCATAGGCCCTGTTGTTGACGTAGAGTTTTCAGGTGATTTACCTGCGCTGCGCAATGCGCTCACTCTTACAAAAGTAAGCACAATAAATGGAAAAGAGGTGTCAGAAAAAGTGGTCTTAGAAGTAGCTCAGCATCTGGGACTGCGTGAGGTGCGCTGTATATCGATGAGCGCTACTGATGGACTGGCTCGTGGTGTTGAGGTTACAGATACAGGCGCATACATATCAGTACCTGTAGGTCCAGAAGTTTTGGGGCGTATGTTTGATGTGACAGGACAGCCGATAGATAACCTAGGTCCAGTACATACTAAAAAAATGTATCCTATACATCGTGATGCTCCAAAGTTTGAAGATCAAAGTACAAAAGCAGAAGTTTTAGAAACTGGTATCAAGGTTATTGACCTTATCTGTCCATTTTTGAAAGGAGGTAAGATAGGATTATTTGGTGGGGCTGGAGTAGGTAAGACTGTAATCATACAAGAGCTAATTCGTAATATCGCGGCTGAGCACGGAGGATACTCAATATTTGCAGGTGTTGGAGAGAGAAGCCGTGAAGGCAATGACCTGTACCGTGAGATGGAAGAGAGTAAAGTATTAGAAAAAACCACACTTGTTTTTGGTCAAATGAATGAACCACCAGGTGCGCGTGCCCGTGTTGCGCTTTCTGCATTATCTATGGCAGAATATTTTCGTGATGAAGAGAACAAAGATGTGCTTATGTTCGTAGATAATATTTTCCGCTTTACTCAAGCCGGATCAGAGATATCAGCGCTGCTAGGTCGTATGCCTTCTGCTGTAGGTTATCAGCCAACACTAGCAACTGAGATGGGTCAATTACAAGAGAGAATAACCAGTACAAAGAATGGCTCAATCACGTCTGTTCAGGCAGTATATGTTCCAGCTGACGACTTAACAGACCCGGCACCAGCGACTACATTTTCACACTTGGACTCTACAGTGGTATTGTCGCGCCCATTATCAGAGCTAGGTATATATCCAGCTGTGGATCCATTAGACTCGACGTCTACAGTCTTAACTCCAGAAACTGTAGGGGCTGAGCATTACAATGTTGCTCGCGGTGTACAGAAAATATTACAACGCTACAAAGACTTACAAGACATCATCGCCATCCTCGGCATGGATGAATTATCAGATGAAGATAAAAAGACTGTGAGCAGAGCAAGAAGAATACAGAAGTTCTTGTCTCAGCCATTTTTCGTTGCTGAGCAGTTTACAGGTAAGCCAGGTGCATATGTAAAATTAGAAGACACAATCAAATCTTTTGGTGAGATATTAGAAGGGAAATACGATGATGTGCCAGAGCAAGATTTTTATCTAAAAGGTAGTATAGCTGAAGTACTTGCGGCAGGTAAAGAAAATAAATAATTTATTTTGTAAGGTTTTTATATATAAAAAATATGATAAATATAATATTAGCTACTCCAGAAAAAGAGATGTACAAAGGTACAGCAAAAAAAGTAACGATATCCACAGTTAGCGGTGAGATAACAGTGCTAGCTGGGCACGAACCACTAATAACAACTATAGAGTCTGGACAGATAGTAATAGAAAATAATGAAGGTGTTAGAGATGTGTACTCTGCTTTTTCTGGTGTGGTAAATATTGAAAATAATAGAGGAAAAACCAATGTTATTATTCTTTTAGAAAATAGTGAAGATGTGAGAGGTTTGGACGAGAAGACTTTGCAAGAATCTGTAAATAGAGCAATCGAAGCAAATAAAGAAAAACCAGAAGAGGTGATAGATACAAATATAGGATTACTGCGTGACATGAATAAGTTAAAATTAACAAGAAGATATAAGTAGTTTTTGATCTTATTATTTGATTATTTTCTATTTTTGTGTTATTATTCTCATGTGGTTATTTTGTAATAACCTAGTTCTATTGTTTTTAATTTTGACTGCTTAGGAGATGGATATGGTAAAAATGTTAAGTAAAAATAAAATAAGTCGCCTTTTTTCAAAAGGTGGGCGATCTATTGCTGTGCGGACAAACACTGGTCATGTTAGTTATTCGAGACCTTGGAGAGGATTTGATTTTGATAATATCTCAGAGCAGTTATTTGTTTTACTGGATAAAATAAAATCACCAAAAGATCTTTATACATTTTTTCTGCATCACCCACCAGAAATGAATCCTTCAAGTATGGATTTTTCTGTTGAAATGATGGGTAAAAGAATAATAAAAATAATTTTTTGGAAATCAGAAATAAGCGCTAAATTTGCTGGTTCATTATCATGCGGCAAAATAAAAGAGTCAGATTTTGAAAAAATTTTTCTCGAATTAAAAGCTTTACAAAATAATACAAAACAAAATAATGCAGAAGTGAAAGCTCCTGAGGTGCTCCCGGACACTGTCTTGGACTCAATTGATTCTGAGCTGGCCTTAGAAAAAGAAACCCTCATTAAGTCTGAAGTTAAAAAGAAATCATTGGATGATTTTATGGAGATGGATATCTTGGATGTGATGTCTGAGATAAGAAAACTTCCAAAAAATCATGAGATGTTCATTTTTTACAGTTTATTGGCTCAAGATGTGTCTGGTAGAAATTGTAGTATCAGAGACAATCATATCTCAAAGAACTCAGTCTTGGCCAATAACAAAGACAGGAAAAAAAAATATGAGAAGCTGTTAGATGCATTTTTGACTAGATTTGCGACAATATTTGAAGGTTCAGATAAGGTTTATATTTTTTACGATCAGGCTATAAAGTTTTTAACTTCACCTGATGATTTTGACAGGAGTATTTTGGATGAGAAAGAATCAATGCTTCTCGAAGATGTTAGGTTAAAGCTCTCGCATTGTTATGTAAAAAAGAAAAATACTTGGTCTGTTGAATCTGAGAAAAAGTTTCAAGATAGTCTCGCAGTTCCATTTTTAAAAGAAAGAGCTGACGAGTTCAGAGATTTATTTTTTAAGACAGGGCACAAAGAGCTTATGCAGGCACAGCAAGTAAAAGATGTTGCTCAAGCAGCAGAATTAAAGCTTTTGATGAGAGATGCTGCTTTTTTAAAAAATATTCTTGCGACCCATACAGCTCATACAAAAACCTTGAAAGATATTTTTGAAAGTTCATCCAGGTCTGAATCTATCACAAAAAGAAAGGTGGCGGACCTAGCTAGTAAAATAATTATTTTAGAGAGGCAGTTGAAAGATAGATAGTGGATAGTATCTATGTAATCCCGTCAAAAAGTTGAAAACTTTTTGACGGGATTTTTATTTTTGTGGTATAATACAAGTATGAAAAATTTTGACTCTTGGAGTATTTTAAAAAAAGAAATAGATTCTAAAATAGATAATGAGATAAACCCTATTTCTTTTTCTAAAAATAATAAAATTTCTTATTTCAATCAAAGAGATATAGTTTGGATTAGTTGTGGTTTAAATATAGGCATAGAAAGTGACGGTAAGGGTGAAACTTATTTGAGACCAGCTCTCATACTTAGAAAGTTAAATAAAAATCATTATATAGTTTTATTTTGCACCACAACACAAAAAGAACATCCTTATTATTTTAAAATAAGCAGTGAGAACGATCTTTTAAAAGACACAAAAATTATACTAACACAAATAAAAACAATAGATAAGAAAAGAATAGTAGAGAGACTGGTAACTTTACCAGAGGATGTTTTTGAGGAGGTCAAAAATAAATTCATCAATATTATAAATAATTCTCCCTCGCCTTTCGGCGAGGGTGAGGCTAACGCCCATAAGTAGTACAATTATACTTTATTAAAATTAAAAAGTCAAATACATGATACTAAAATCAATCACTATTAATGGATTTAAAAGTTTTGCAAAAAAGACAGTGATCGACTTGTCAAAAGATGTTACTGGCATAGTCGGGCCAAATGGTAGTGGCAAAAGTAATATAGGTGAAGCTGTCAGGTTTGTTATGGGTGAGCAGTCTATGAAAAGTATAAGAAGTAAAAGCTTGTCTGATCTGGTGTATAAAGGTGGTGGAGATGCCACTAATTCGTCTGCTCAAATGAGCAGGGCTAGTGTAAGTATACAGCTTGATAATTCTGGACTCAATAAAAAAAATAGTATACAAGAAGAAAGTTCAGATAATAACCTTTCAAAATATTTAACTTATGATGAGATAGTACTCAGCCGTGAAGTTTTTACTGATGGTGCGAGTGTGTACAAAGTTAATGGTGGTGAAGTCAGATTAAAAGATGTTCAGAGTCTGCTTGCTTTTGCGGGTATAGGCGCATCGGCACATACTATCATATCTCAAGGAGAAGCAGACAAGATATTGGTCGCCAGCAAAAAAGACAGAAAAGAAATGATTGAGGATAGTCTAGGTTTAAAAATACATCACATAAGACTGAAAGATAGTGAAAGAAAACTTAAAAAGGTAGAAGAAAATATGCGTGTCGCAGACCTGCTTCGCCGTGAGATGATGCCAGAACTCACTCATCTTAAGATACAGATGGAAAAGATAAGTAAAATAGAGATAGAGAGAGAAAAACTTTTGACAGCATATCTTAATTATTTTTCTTATGAGAATAATCATATAGAAAAACTTAAAAATGATTTAAATGATCAGGCTGATTTTGATATGGCGATACAAGAAAACAAAAATAAATTAAGCGCACTTAAAATAGAAATAGAAAAAACTAAACAAGAAAATGCGAAAAGTCAGGAAAGTGTAAATATTGAAAAATCAGAGATAAAAAATCAGATAAATGACGAACGAGAAAAATTGCTTACTTTTGAAAAAGAGCTTAGTGTTTTAAACTATGAAAAGAGAAAGCTTTTAGAGAGTCTACAAAGTGAAATCAGAGAGATAGTGATAGATAAAAATGTTTTTATAAGCTTTAAAAACAATATACAAGAAAAAATATTAGAAAATAATTTTGATATAGAATATATAAAAAGCTATATATTGGAAACTTTAAATAATTATCTTTCGGAAAGTGTAAATAAAGATACTTTAAATAACAAGATAAATACAGAATTAGAAAATATAAAAATAAAAGAAAGTGCTATATTAGATAATATTACTCATATTAGAAATATTATTTTAGATAAAGAAAACAAATTAGAAAGTGTGCAAAATACTACAAAGACATCTGATTTTGGAGATATGTATAGTCAGGTTTATCAATTAGAAAAAGAGATTGATGCTTTAGAGAAAAATAAAATAGATATAGTATATAAAAAACAAGAATTTGAAAGTAGAGAAAAAACTTTTGTTTTTGATTTGGAAGAGGCTACAAAGTTTGTGGGACACAAAGTATTATCTTATAAAAATATAAATATTTTAGAATTAGAAAATCAAAAGTATGACCATCAAAATAATACTAGAAATATAGAAAGGCTAAAGATAAGAATAGAAGAGCTTGGCATACTTGATCCGACAACTATTAAAAATATCTTTGAAGAGATTAGCGGTAGAAATGCTCACTTGGAAAAAGAGATAGAAGACCTGAGTAAAACAAAAAACTCTTTGGATCAGTTGGTATTAGACTTGGAAAATAATATAAAAGTAGACTTTGAAAAAGGTTTAGAAAAAATCAATTTTGCTTTTAATAATTTTTTCAATGAAGTTTTCCCAGGAGGCAGGGCTAGTGTATTTGTGGAAAAAGTTTTAGACGATAGTGATGATGAGACTAAAAATAATGTAGTAGAAGGTGTAGATATAAAGATAAACTTACCTAGCAAAAAGGTAAATGACATAAAC
Source organism: bacterium (assembly GCA_043736875.1). GTDB lineage: Bacteria > Patescibacteriota > Minisyncoccia > Phycocordibacterales > UBA5272 > JAUPVO01. Next base: position 5,157 of record JAYTBU010000048.1, on the reverse strand, counting down.
ATGCTCTCAGGAGGTGAGAGGACGCTAGCTAGTATAGCTCTCTTGTTTGCTATGACTAGTATATTGCCGCCACCATTTATGGTGCTCGATGAGACGGATGCTGCGCTAGATGAGATGAATGCCAAGAAGTACGGTAAAATGCTCGGTAGACTATCTCAAAAATCTAGATTACTTGTAATAACTCACAACAGAGAAACTATGAATGAGTGCGACGTTCTGTATGGTGTGACTATGGGGGCCGAAGGTTTTAGTCGTATACTTTCTATAAAATTTGATTAAGTTTTTGCATGCAGAATATAAAAGATTTTATTTTGATTATAAATAACAGGATAACAAAATTGGTTCTGATATATTTATCGATTATCTTTTGTGTGATAGTATCATTTATGCTTGGCAGATTAACTACTTTAAAAATATCAAAACCAGATATAAAAGTAGTAAGTAGTAATTATTTTGAAAATAAAACCAGTGCAACTAGCACAGAAAATAATTCAGATCAAGAAATTATTGTAAAAAATACTGTAGATAAAAGCTTTATTTTTGCTAGTAAAAAAGGAAAATATTTTTATTATAAAGGTTGTGGTGGCAATACTATATCTAAAAAGAATCTTGTATATTATAAGTCAGAATCACAAGCGGTAGCAGCAGGTAAAATAATATATAGTAAATGTAAATAAATATAAACAATAGATAAACACATAAATCAAAAAATGCATAGAATATTTTTGATATATTATATGTTATAATGTATTTATAAATAAATCTATTTAAGTAAAATACATGAACATAATACTCTTTATAATAATACTTTTGATTCTAGTTATTGTGCACGAGCTAGGGCATTTTTTGGCAGCAAAAATATCAAAGATGCGCGTTGAAGAGTTTGCTTTTGGTATGCCACCAAGATTGTTTTCTAAGAAAGTGGGTGAGACTACATATGCCTTTAATTTATTACCTTTGGGAGGATATGTAAAAATTACAGGAGAGAGTTTTGATGAGGGTGAGAGAGAAAAACTTAAAAGCGATAAAAAAGCTTTTCAAAATAGACCGCGCATATTACAACTATTTGTTTTATTTGCGGGAGTCTTTATGAATTTGTTACTGGCTTTTCTTTTATTTTTATATATAAATACTGGTAGTAAGTATGTAAATGTCGACGATGTTAATTTTGGATCAATGGTTAAAAATCCTAGTATTATAGTAGCGGGAGTTTTACCTAACTCTCCAGCCGAGACTTCTGGATTAAAAGTTTATGACACTATTATTTCTTTTAAAACTAGCAATGATTTTGCAGATTTAAAAAGCGCAACTAGCGTAATAGATTTTGTAAAAAAACATAATGAAGAAGATATGGTCATGGTTTATAAAAATGGCACGGGAAAGATTTCAACCTCTACAGTGCGTGCAGTTTATGGTATTAGTCCAGATAAAAAAAGTATAGGCATGTCGCTTATTTATGGTGAAAAAATAAAAATGAGTTTTTTGGAAACTTTTAAAGAGTCAGCATTTGATACTTATAATTATACAAAGTTAACTTTTTCTGGTTTAGGGGATATCTTTAAAAATCTTGTTACTGGCAAAGATGTACTAGGATCACTCAGTGGTCCTGTAGGTATAGCAAAAATGGTCGGCACAGCTAGCTCAGCAGGTACAGATACTTTACTCATGTTTGTAGCTATACTGTCTATAAACCTCGCTGTATTTAATATATTACCCATACCAGCACTAGACGGTGGCCGCATCATGTTTGTGTTATATGAGATGATTACTAGAAAAAAAATAAATCAAAACTTTCAAAACTATTCAAACGGTATAGGTTTTGTGCTTTTGATGGGAATGTTAATAATAGTAACTATTTTTGATTTTCTTAAATAAAATATGCAAAATACAAATGAAATAAAAAATATTCTCATGGGAAGAGACACGAAAATGGATCAAGATGCTACTAGCTGGTCCACTAGACACAGATGGTTTTATGTATCTGTGATCATTTTGATATTCACTTCTCTTTTTCTGTGGAAGATATGGCCAGTATTATATCCAGAGCCAACATGTTTTGACAACAAGCAAAATGATTTAGAGAGAGGCGTAGATTGCGGCGGCTCTTGTGAGCTTGTTTGTAAATTAGATTTTGTACCACTTGAAAATATTTTTTCAAAAGCTTTTAAAAATGGTGAAAATAAATATGACATACTAGTTATTTTAGAAAATAAAAATAAAAATATGGCACCAAAAGACCTTAGTGTAGACATAGAAGTTTATAATGATGCAGGAAATCTAGAAAAGGCTTTTAACAAAAAATTGCAAGCTAGCACTTACAAAAAGATACCGATATTTATACGTGACTTTGAAACTACTAACGGGGTTTCAAAGATTTTTGTAAAAGTTAATGACCATAAAAGTTACATAACAAAAGGAGCATACGATATCAGATTAGTTGATTTTAACTACAAACAAGAAGATGTCTCAAAATTGAGCTTAAAATACTCATCTCCTTACAAAGAAAATATACCTGATGATATAAACCTTGTCGTGCTCCTAAAAGATGGTTTAGAAAACATAGTCGCTGTAAATAGTCAAAAAATACAAGGATTGCAAAATGAAGCAGAAAAAGAAATATATTTCTCCTGGAGAGAAAATCTTGGACTAGATATAAAGAGTATAGAAATAGTTCCTGTGTCTCATCTTTTTTACAAATAGTATTTGTCAAAAATATTAAATACTAAAATAGCGATAAAAATATGATAAATTATTTTACTAACTTTATAAAAAAAATAGATTTTATTTTACTTTTTTGCTTGCTTAGTATTTCTATTTTCGGTCTACTAACCATGTCATCTTTTTCATTAGGGGATAGTTATACTGTAAAGCAAAGCACATGGATATTGCTCGGGGTAGCATCTTTTTTGTTTTTTTCTAGAGTGGAATTTGATTTTTTAAAGGATACAAAAGCGGTTATGTTCGCCTATATATCATCCAATCTTCTTTTACTCGCTACGCTATTTTTCGGTAGTACAATAAAAGGGTCAAAAGCCTGGATTAGTTTTGGAGGAGTATCACTACAGCCGGCCGATTTTGCAAAATTAGCTCTTATAATATTAATAGCAAAATATTTCTCTCGTAGACATATTGAGATTAAAAATATTAGGCACATAGTTGTCAGCTTTGCTTATGTTGCGTTACCTGTTTTTCTTACACTACTTCAGCCAGATTTTGGGTCTGCTATGGTGTTACTCATGATATGGTTCATTATGGTTATGGTGTCAGGGTTATCAAAGAAGCATTTCTTGTCTATGTTCGGAGTTGGTATTTTGATTATTTTTATATTATGGACTAGTGTTTTTAAGGCTTATCAAAAAGATAGACTTCTTAACTTTTTTGATCCAGGTCGCGATATACGTGGCAGCGGCTACAATGTATATCAGTCACAGATGGCTATCGGTTCTGGAGGTCTGCTTGGTAAGGGTGTAGGGTTTGGTACGCAGTCGAGACTTAACTTTCTGCCAGAGCATGAGACTGATTTTATATTTTCTGCTTATGCTGAGGAGTGGGGCTTTGTCGGAGTGTCTATTTTACTAGCTTTGTATTTTGCCTTGCTTAGTCGTATAGTTTTTGTAGCCAGTAATGTTAACGATAATTTTTTTGCTTTGATGTCACTAGGGATATTTTCTTGGTTTTTTGTACACACCTTTATCAATATCGGTATGAATCTCGGAGTGTTACCAGTTACCGGTATACCACTACCTTTTATGTCTTATGGGGGTTCCAGTTTTCTATCTGGATCTATAGCTCTCGGTATAGTAGCATCTTTTTCTGTAAATAGATTTAAACAGAGAAAAAATTATAAAAATGAATTTTTAGGTTTTGAGTAAACATTTACTTTTAATTTTATTTATGTTATAGTTTAAAACTAAAATATTATTTTGTAAATAGTATTTTTATGTTCTTTAATTTTTAAAATTCACCACAAACTAAAAAGGAAAAGTTATGGGTAAAAAACCATTTCAAGTTAATTTGTCAGCATTGCCACACTATGACAAGAAACTTTTAGATAAACCCCTAAAAGAATTAACAGGAGAAGAGGCTGTGATTCAATTGCAGTTTCTATCCTCGCCCTATGCTCAGCAGGAAGATTCAAAAAAAGGTGTGAGGCTCGGGCTAACAAAAGAGCATCACGAGCGTATCAATGCTTTAGGGGAGATGCTTGCTCAAGGTTTTGTTTGTTTTAATTATGGAGGGAAAGCTGAAGTGAAACCCAGGTCTGAGAGTTTTGTTTGAAAGGTTAATTTTAAGTAAAAACAAATAAATGCAAGCGATTATTTTATGTAAAAGTTCTTTTATAAAGGACTTTTAAGGAAAAAGAGACAATCGCTTGCATTTTTATTTTAATTATGCTAATATATGTCTTACGTTCGTTGACAAATAAATAAGAATCCAGATAAAGATATTTTGTTAAATCAAAAAATTATTACAATATTAAAAAAGGTTGTAGTTATTATATTTTTATCGCATGTGCAAACTTTTTGTTCCACTTTTTATTTTTAGAGTTTGATCCTAGCTCAGGATGAACGCTGGCGGTGTGGATAAGGCATGCAAGTCGAACGGGACTAATCAGTTAGAAGCATCAAGTAAGGTCGAGTAGCAATACAAGAACAAGCAAGATGTGGAAGACTGACAGTCTAGTGGCAAACGAGGTAGTAATATCTAGGAATCTCCCCCCGAGTCTCGAATAGCCCAGCGAAAGTTGGAGTAATACGAGATGGTACCGCAAGGTTAAAGTCAAGATTTATTTTTTGGCGCTCGGGGATGAGCCTGGACAGTATCAGGTAGTTGGTAGGGTAATGGCCTACCAAGCCTATGACGCTTAGGAGAGCTGAGAGGCTGACCTCCACCGATGGGACTGAGACACGGCCCATACACCTACGGGTGGCTGCAGTCGAGAATCTTCCGCAATGGACGAAAGTCTGACGGAGCGACACCGCGTGATTGATGAAGTGCTTCGGTATGTAAAGATCTTTTATGGGGGAAGAAGTATATTGACGGTACCCCATGAATAAGGACCTGCCAAACTCGTGCCAGCAGCAGCGGTAATACGAGTGGTCCAAGCGTTATCCGGAATTATTGGGCGTAAAGGGTGCGAAGATGGAATTGTTAGTC
>JAYTBU010000047.1:0-2800 GCA_043736875.1 bacterium | reverse complement strand
CTAAAAAAGAAAATGAAACGCAGGAGATAGAGCAAAATAGTGGCACAAGTTTTGATCTTGTAAAATATTGGAATACGAAAAATCTGGACGCTGTGATGATGTATCCAAAGATATCTACAAGCTCTGTTTTAAATAGTGGCGGCAGCGAAGCTGCCGCCACAGAAAACAATAGTTTACAAATACTAAAAACAGAAGAAAAAAAATTACATACTATATATTATTTTTCTTATAAGTTCAGAAATTATTTTTTGACATCACTTAAGAAAATCATGAACAGTTATGATGCAGGCATAGTGCAAGCTATGATTTGGGGAGATGCATCAAACATCTCAAAAGAAACAAATAATATTTTTCGTGGTGCAGGTATATCGCATATCTTGGTTCTCTCGGGATATAACTTGGCTATAGTTGTAGCACTCGCTGGATTTATATTTCAAAAGTTATCATTTAGAAAAAAAGTTTTTGCATCTGTTTTGCTTATCGTTTTATTTTTAATTTTAGCAAATACTAGTGCACCAGTTTACAGAGCGTCAGTGATGAGTTTTTATACGCTACTTACTGTACTTTTTTTAAGACCAACAAATGCAAAATTTGCACTATGGTTCACTTGTTTTTTATTCTTTATTTATGATTATGATACTGCACTTTTTGACGCATCTTTTCATTTATCTTTTTTGGCAACGATGAGTATAATTTATTTTTATCAGCCAATTTTAAATATTTTAAAAAATAAATATTTCAAAAATAATATAGAAAAAGAAAATAAAATCTCTAAAATTAGTGTCGAAAAAATAGAAAATAATATAGAAAAAGAAAATTTATTTGATGTAAAAAAATATAAAATATATGAAAATATTTTAAGTATTATTGTTGTCACTGTCTCTGCAAATATTTTGATATCTCCGTATCTGATATTTCAATTTGGCTACTTTAAATTTTCAGCGATACTAATTTCTATTTTAATATCAGCGCTCATACCACTAATTATGTTTTTTGGTTTTCTATCCGGAGTGTTTGGATTTTTCTCAAATATTATTTTTTTAACTTTTGGAAAAGTTTTCGCATTCTTAACTCACGCACTAATATCTTGTATTTCTTTTTTGGCACAAATAGGGTACGAGACTACTCCGATAATTAAAAATCCTATATCACTATTTTCACTTTTTATAATTTATATAATTATAATTATTTTTTATTTTTATTTGAAATTTTTAGAAAATAAAATAGAGAGCCAATGAAAATATAAATACAAGTTACTATAAAATAAAATTGTAAAAGAGATGCTTGTTTACCAAAATAGAATCCAAGATAAGTTACGCCAATAGCCCAAGCAAGAGACCCTAAAAAAAATATCACAGATGTTTTTAAAAATGAAATACGTGACATACCACAAATAATAGGAACTAAAACTTTTACACTCGGTGTAAGTTTTCCAAGTATTAACCACCCCCAACCTCTGTGTTTAAAATATTCATTATGTCTATTTATGTTTTCAGGATTTATATTTAAAAACTTTGCAAGTTTACTATTTAGAAAATCAGAATGTGTTATTATGATTTTATACAAAATAAGATTGCCAATAGTATTACCTAACGCTCCTAAAAATATTGCTACATAAAAATTAAAATTATTTACATTTATAAGATATCCCAAAGTAAGATAAACTATTTGTGACGAAGGTAAGTTAGTAAGCCCATTTAAAACAAGAGAAACAAAAGTACTGATATAAATAGTTAAACTAGATATTTGCTCTGATAAGTTTAGAGAAAAAAGTGAATAGATTTGATGGGTTGTATTTGTTATTGTTTCTTGCATATTTTTATTATATATTTATTATAAATATATTTTAGTGTTATAATTATAACACAGATAAATATTAAATAAAAAATTATTAAAAATATAAAATTATGCAAAAATTATTTATTTCTTTTAAAAAATATAAAAACATTAACATTGCACTGTTTTGTATTTTACTTCTACTGTCTTTATTTTACTTTGTTTCACAAATAGATAAGCAAAATAATTTAGAGGTTGTATTTTTAGATGTTGGACAAGGTGATTCTGCTCTGGTAAAGACAGGAAGTGGTCAAAAAGTTTTGATAGATGCAGGTGCAAATTATATTACTTTACAAAAACTACAAGAATACTTACCGATTTTTTCGAAAAGTATAGATATATTACTTTTGACACATCCTGACATGGATCATGTTGGGGGGTCAAAAGAAATACTTGATTTTATAAAAGTAAAAAATGTCATAATTTCTTCTGAAAATAAATACGAAGATTATATAGGAGATTTTGAAACTACAAAAGTAAGTAGTAAACAAAGAATAATACTAGACAAAGATTTGGGGTTAGAAATACTTAACCCAGAAAAAAGTCAAAATGGTGACGATAATCATAATGCAATAGTTAATAGATTAGTATATGGAAGCTTTGAATTTGTTTTTATGGCAGATGTTGGCGTAGAGATAGAGAGAAATCTTGTTTCTTTTGGTTATTTTGAGAACAAAGATACGAAAAAGATATTAAAAATTGGTCACCATGGATCAGACACTAGTAGCAGCGAGATATTTTTAAAGAAAATAAAGCCAGAATACTGCATTATAAGTCTCGGAAAAGATAATAAGTACGGACATCCAAATAGAGAAGTATTGCTTCGGTTAGAAAAGTATTGTAAAAATATATACAGAACAGATAAGAATGGTGATATTAGTTTCACAACTGATGGTAGTCATTTAAAAATTAGAACTGAAAAATAAAAAACCTCTTAAAAATAAGAGATTTTTGTGTTTCATAG
>JAYTBU010000046.1:0-24159 GCA_043736875.1 bacterium | reverse complement strand
GGCTTTTTGTACTGTAAAACTTTATATTAATTTTCACAAAATAAAAACTGCACATCGTGCAGTTTTTATTTTGTTTAAATAGATTTTACTTTTAATTTTGTGGTCCTTGCTTTATCTATTTTTGGCATTCTAATTATAAGTAGGCCATGCTTTTCTACAGCTTCTGAGTCTTCTATTATGACTTCATGAGGTAGTAGTATAGTACGGGTAAAGTTACCCCAGTACAACTCTTTATAAAAATAATCATCTTCTCCAATTGTTCCGTTACCTTCGCGGCGACCTTTTATGGTTACCATATCACGAGTGATAGATAGGTGTAAGTCCTCTGGCTTTACTCCTGCTACCATAGCTTCTATTATTATGTCTGTTTGTGTCTGATACACGTCTACAGATAGTTCTCCTTCCTCCTCTTCAATCTCATCATCTTCTGTTATTTGTGATGGTGGTGTAACTTTTCTAGTTCTAGAATTTTCATTTACAGCACTTTTTCTAACGGTTTTTACAGGGACTACTTCCTCCTCATCATCCATGTCCACATCCTGATCCTCGTAATCATCTTCTTCTACTGTGATAGAGCCAGCAAGTCTTTCAAAAAAAGTTTTTTTATCTTTTAACATATTTATATTATTTACAAAATTAATTTTATATACTTATATTATACAACATATTTTTAATATAATAACAAGATTAAAAATGTACTTGTGGATATCTGATTCATGATAATGTTTCTTATTGCTAAAAAAAGTAAAATATTGTATAATATAAACAAGTTTTTAATAATATAAGTGTTAAAAATTATCATACAAAACTTGCAACAAAAATGCATGTATTTTAATTTTAAAATATTATTATGTCAAATCACAACAAACACTTTTCAAATCCACAAGCGATCACAATTAACGACCTAGATAGTAAAAAAAATGGAGCTATAAATATATTTGAAAATGTCCATACTGAAATACAGACAGCAAAATTAAAGAGGTTAATAATGCGTGACCAGTACTGGTCAGAGCGTATCGCTGCTGTACGTAAAAAAATAAACAATAAAGTGGACGCAAAAGGTGAGATGCCAAACAATCCAGAGCTGCTGGCGCTATATAAAGAGATAGTCGCAGAGAAGCTTTTAAACACTGACGGATCAGAGTGTGCCGAGGATAGAAAAGTAATACAGATATTAAAAAGACTAAAAGTTAGGTCCAATAGCGGTGTTGCGGTTATATCATTACTGACAAAGCCATACACTTGCCCTGGTCGCTGCATATATTGCCCCACAGAAAAAAATATGCCAAAGAGTTATCTGTCGCGTGAACCTGCTGCAGCGCGCGCTCTACTTAATCGTTTTGATCCATACAAGCAGATAAATATGCGTCTGCGCGCACTAACACTAAATGGTCATCCAGTAGATAAAATAGAGATGATATTTATCGGAGGGACTTTTAATTTTTACAAAAAAGAATATCAAGAGTATTTTACAAAAGAGGCTTTTCGTGCCTGCAATAATTGGAGAGCAAAAGAAGAAGCTAGATTTGAAATAGCTCCAAACCATGATTACACTTTAGAACAACTTCAAAATATGAATGAAAAAGTAACAGCTCGTATCATAGGTCTCTCGATAGAGACACGTCCTGACTACATCACGCCTGCAGAATTAAAGTATTTACGTTATCTCGGAGTTACAAAAGTAGAGCTCGGTGTGCAGCACCTCGATAATGCCGTGCTTGACTATAACAAGCGTGAGATGACAGCAGAATCTATAGCAAGAGGATCAGAGATGCTCCATGATTATGGATTCAAGGTCGTGTATCATATGATGCCCAACTTGCCAACCAGCAATCCAGAGATGGACGTAGAGATGTTTAAAAAGTTATACAATGCAAAAGATCATCATCCTGACATGATGAAAATATATCCATGTATGGTACTAAAAGGTTCACTACTTTATAAGTGGATAACAAGGCGTGAGATAGAGTACAAAGCATATAATGATGAACTACTTACAAAAGTGTTAGCAGATGCAGAAAGTTATGTACCGTGTTACACTAGACTAATAAGAGTTATACGTGATATACCGGCTGATTATATTATTATTGGTAGTAAAAAAAGCAACCTAAGGGAGGACGTAGATAAATATCAGCAAAATAGAAAAGTCCCCCAAGTGGACATACGTGCTCGTGAGATACGTGACGACGAGATAGATCCAAATGATTTTGAAATGACAGAGACATGGTATGAGACTGAGCATGGATATGAGTGTTTTTTGCAATTTGAAAATAGAAATAATTTAAAAGAAGGAGAAGCAAGCAAGCTTGCTGGATTTTTACGTCTACGCCTTCCTCTTTTTGAAAAGATAAAATCAGATTATGCAAAGCTTAATTATGAATTAATATCTGGAAATAAAGATGAGAATAATATCACCAAAAATAATTGGGGACTAAAAAAGTGGTACGAAGAAAGTGAAAATTATGCAAAAGATATTTTAACTAAAACTAGTTCTGGGGATATAGATAATATTTTGCATGAGTCAGCGTTGGTGCGTGAGTTACATGTATACGGTACCATGAAGAGAGTTGGCGAAGAAGGTAATCAGTCACAGCATACAGGTATGGGCAAGAGATTACTAGCGAGGGCAGAAGAGATAGCAGCAGGAGACAATGAATATTTTAAAAAAGGCATAGTTCCAAAATATAAAAAAGTAAGCATAATCTCGGGTGTGGGTGTGCGTGAGTATTATAGAAAAAGAGGATATGCTTTGGAGGGTAGTTATATGTGTAAAAGTATATAGAATTAAAATCTTTTTATGTGTTATAATTAATATATAAAATAATATTAATTATATAAAATAACCAAAATATATGTATACACAAAAAAAATTTTCACACTTGCTTGGTCTTGAAGGGTTCTCAGATACCATGTTAAATAATCACTTTACTTTGTACGGTGGCTATGTGACAAATGCAAATAAATTAATAGAAAAACTTGATAATGAAAATATTGAAAAAGGTAGCATTGAGTATAATGAGCTAAAAAGAAGGCTGGGCTGGGAAGTTAATGGTATAAAGCTTCATGAGTTATATTTTGAAAATATGCAAAACAAAACTAGCGAGGAAAAAGAAGGTGTGAGTATGGAAAGCAATGAAGTTATAAAAAATATTTTAACAGATAATTATACGTCTGTAGATGAATGGCAAGCAAGCTTAAGACGTAATGGTATGATACGTGGTATCGGGTGGGTTCTTTTAGTTCAAGACAATGATACCAAAAAAGTATTTCATACTTGGGTAGGAGAACATAATGTTGGTAACATAATAAATGCAAAAATACTTATGGTTATGGATTGCTGGGAACATGCTTACATGACCGACTACGGTATAAAACGTGCTGATTATGTAGAGGCTTTTATAAAAAGCATTGATTGGAAAGTTGTAGAGAGTAGGTTAGCATAATATTATTATGAATATAACAGATGTAGAAATTAGAGAATTAGAAATACATGCCATGGAGATGAGGCAGAGTGTTCTCGATATGCTAGTGCACGCTGGCAGTGGTCATACTGCTGGACCGCTTGGTATGGCTGATATATTTTCTGCGCTTTATTTTAAAATAATGAAGCATGATCCAGCTAACCCATCTTGGACACATCGTGATAGATTAGTGCTTTCAAATGGTCATATATGTCCTATATTATATGCTGCTATGGGACATAGTGGATATTTTCATATCAATGAATTATTAACCTTGCGTAAATTTAGAAGCATATTACAAGGTCATCCTCATCGTGAATTTTTATCAAGTCTTGAAAATAGTAGTGGCCCATTAGGATCTGGGCTTTCTCAAGTTGTAGGTATGGCGCTAGCTGACAGAATTGATTTTAAAGTAAGTCAAAAGTCCATAACAAAAGAAGTTGTGCATAGTGCAAAACATTTTTATTGTCTCATGGGTGATGGAGAAATGAATGAAGGTCAAGTATGGGAAGCCTTGATGCTACTCGGAAAAGAAAAACTTAGCAATGTTATAGTTGTGATAGATAGAAATAAAATACAAATAGATGGAAACACAGAGGATGTTATGCCTCTCGAACCACTTGCCCACAAGCTAGATGATTTTAATCTTAATGTGATAGAGATAGATGGTCATGACATGAGGCAAATATGTAGCGCTTTTGAAGTCGCTAAAAATAATAGCAGAAATATTGGCGGTAAAGCAACTGTAATAATAGCAAATACTATACCAGGTAAAGGTTATCTCAAAATAGAAGGTGACTATCATTGGCATGGAAAACCGGTTAACAAAAAAGAAATGCAAGAAGCGATAGATGGTATGCGTACTATGTATGGTCGACTAACAAATAATTAAAATTAATATGATAAATAAAAATATTTTTGATAAAGAAGGTTTGGATAATTTAGAAATGAAGTCTACTCGTGAAGGTTTTGGAGATGCTCTTTTAGATCTTGGATCTTACTTTAATGATATAGTTGCATTATCTGCAGACTTGACTGAGAGTGTGCAGATGCACAAATTTAGAGATGCTTTTCCAGAAAGATTTATAGAAATGGGTATAGCTGAGCAGAATATGGCCAGTGTAGCTAGTGGTATGGCTGCTATGGGAAAAGTGCCATTTATAGCTAGTTACGCTGCATTTAACCCTGGGCGTAACTGGGAGCAGATCAGGACTACAATATGCTACAACAATAGAAAAGTTATAATAATAGGTGCTCATAGTGGCTTGTCTGTTGGTCCTGACGGTGGAACTCATCAAGCATTAGAAGATATCGCCCTCATGAGAGTTCTTCCAAATATGACAGTTCTATCACCTAGCGATTATAGAGAAGCCTATAACATGACAAAGTTAGCTTATCAAATACCTGGTCCAGTATATATCAGACTTACGAGAGAGAAAACTCCAATGCTTTTTGCAAAAGATTTTGAAAATAAAGTAGGAGTAGCTGAAGTTGTTCATGTCTCTAATTTTACATCTTTAAATAAACTCGGTATAATATGTACAGGACCAATATTGTGTGAAGTATTAAAAGCTGTAAAAATCTTAGAAAATGAGTATAAAGTACAAGTAAATATATTAAATATAACTACAATAAAACCAATAGACCAGAATCAGATAATAAGATTTGCTCAAAATAATAAAAAAATAATAACCGTAGAGGAGCATCAGGTTTCTGGAGGGTTGGGATCTCTCATATCAGAGATACTGTCTCAGAACATGCCTATAAAAATGAAAATCTTAGGTGTAAAAGATAGATATGGTCAATCAGGTACTATGCAAGAGTTGTACAAAGAGTATGGATTAGATAGTGATAGTATGGTAAAAGAAAGTTTAGAATTTATAAACAATAATCAATAAAATAATATGAGAGCTAATAATATTTTAAATAAAATAATAATAAAATCAAAAGATATTTATGAATATTTTGATGCGGATTTTTGGTTTGGAAAAGAAGAGAATAGAGCCGATAAAAAGTTATTGAAAATAAAAACAGAAAAAGTTATTGAGAGTAATGTTTTAGAAAAAGATACAAGAGTTTTTTCTGGTATTAGTTTTGAAGATTTGAAAAAAGATAGAAACCCTCAAATCAATAAAGAGGTTTTTCCAACAGGGTATATAAAACTTAATCTAGAAAATATAGATACAAATGAACTTTTTATAAAACATAATATAACTTTAAAATACATACAAGTAGAAAATAATATGTATGTTAAAAGTATATTATTGGTAAATGACGACAGAGAGTTAGACTGTTTTAGCGTTGGAGAAAATCACTCGCTTACTATTAAAAAAGAAAACAATTCTATATTAAAAATGTTTATACAAGAAATAAATGGAAACATGGATGAGGTTATGATTGTAAATGGTAGAGTTGTATCTTAGTTTTTAGGGTAAATATTATAAAAAATAAAAAACCCTTTTTGAAATAGGGGTTTTTATTTAACTGGGAATTATTTATCTGGTATTTTTATAATTTTATCAAAGCATAAGAAGCAGGAGCTTTTTCTAAATATTTTTTAATCTCAGATAGAGAAAGTAGACCTTTTTGCGCACCAACATATTGTACAACATTCATAGAGTTGACCGGAGCGTATACCAAAGCTTCTTCTGGTGTCATGCCAAGACCAAGACAAGCTGTAAATGTACTAGAAAAAGCATCTCCAGCACCTGTACGCTCATATGGGGGATTGTCATCTGGATATATAGGCATAAAGTAATTTTGCCCAGCATGGCGCATAAATGAACCATTTTTACCATCAGTAATACATACTATATTTGGACCAAGATTTTGCAGCTCTGCTAACAGTATATTAAGATCATGAGAAGTATTCGAAAGTATTTTTTGAGCTTCTTCTATATTGCAACAGAAAAATTCTGTATTTGCGTACACATCTTTCAACAGATCTTTCCCCATTTTAATTTGAAAAGTTCCAGGCTGAAAAGCTAATTTAACTTCTGGATTTTTCTGTAAATAAGCAGCTAATTCAAAGTGGAGATCTTTTGCATGCTCACCAAGGCTAGATAGGTATATCCATTTTGGTTTGCCTATATCTGGTAAATATGTTTTAAAAGTCTCATGCTTTATTAGTATAGTGCGCTCATCTTTGAACCATAATACATAATGGTAATTTGTAAACTTACCATTTTCCATAATAAGAAAATCGGTAGAAATATTTTCAGCTTCTAATTGAAACTTGCATTCACGGCCATTCACATCGTTGCCAAGAAAAGTGAGTAGACCAGTCTTGAGACCAAGCCTAGAGGCAGATACAGAAGCGTTAGCACTGTTACCTACTGCGGGTATTATGGTTACAGATTCGTATGGAACTTTTGAGGCAAAAGGCATACATAGTTGCTGCTCCTCATTGTTAATATGATCTGCTTCTTCTAGGTGAGCATCGACTAATTTTATAAAAGCATCTACCACAGTATCTCCTATTCCTAAAAAGTCTAAATTATTATTGTTCATAGTTATATTTATTTATTATTATTTTTACTTATATATATTATACAATATAAAAAGTATTTATTTTAAAACTTATACACAGAAATCACAAGAAAAAATAGCAAGAGACACTTTTTATCTTAAGAATACTATTTTGTATCTACTAATTCTAAAGATTTTATAAATATATAAAAAGTTACCAAACCTAAAACTATAAATATATAATTTATAGAAAAATTAAAATACAAAATAACAGAAGCTAATATAGGAGATATAACTATTGATAAAGTTCTAATATTTCCAAATATAGTTATAAGTGCCATATCGCGCGCGTCTACTTTTTTGAAAAAATAAGTGTAACACATAGATTCTACAAAAGTTGCACCTATTCTAGAGATGAGTAAAAACATTGTTATATAAAATATATTCTGAGTATTTAAAAAAGTAAAAGTAATAGCTGTAAAAGATAAGACAGAGAGTCCAATTAATAACATTTCTTTTTCCCCATATTTCTTATCTGCTAAGTACCCCAATTCATAAGGTAATATTATAAATGGTATGAGGGCAATAGGCATAATAACGCTTGCGTATGTTACTATATCTATATTGGAGGTGTTCGAAAGATAAAGTGGTGCATATATGCTCATAATAGTATAAAAGCTCTCCAAGACTAACATAGCAAGCATTATAATAAGTATATTCTTATTATTATAAATATTTTTAAATGCTTTTATGAGGTCTATTTTTTTATATTTTGGATCAGGTATATCTCTGTAGTAACTTTTAATAAGTATTAATATTGGTAAAACACATAAAGCACTAAGAACCCACAATGTAGTAAAAGAATAATTATTTATTATCTGTCCAGAAAATAAAGCTCCAATAAGTATACCCATATTGAAAAGAGTTAAGAATATACCTCTAGTTTCACCAGCTTTACTAACATCGTCAAATTCTTCTATAAATAGATTTATAATAGAAAAAAGTATGGCATTAGTACAAAAATTTATAAAAAATAAAATGGATATAAACGTAGGGTCTTTTGTAAAACCGAGTAACAGAGTAGATATAAAAGCTAAGATTATAATAAAAATAGAAGTACTATAAGTGTGAAATCTTTTTAAAAACTTTGAAAAATAAAAGCTTGCAAATAGTGTAACCAGGGCAGATACTGCATACAAGATACCTATATATTTTTGTTCTATAAATCTAGATAAAAAAGTAGAACTAGAGTACAAGGGCAGTGCTAAGTGTAAAGAATAGAATATAGTTATTATAAAACTAATAGTTAATAATTTCTTCTTTTTCTCTGGATTATTTAAAGTATTCATGTATATAATTATAGCATACAAAAAGTGAAGCGAAGCTTCACTTTTTGTATTATTTTGTGTATAAATATAATTAATTATGTAGTTATAATTATAGGTATAATAAGTGGTTTTTTGGCGGTTGCATCCATTAGCATATCAGATATTGTGTCTTTTATTTTTGCGCGCAAGTCTTCTATATTTAAAACTTTATTAGATACATTATATATGTCAACTATATTTCTAACTTTGTCACGAACATCCATTAGCATATCTTGAGACTCTTTTAGATATACAAAGCCGCGTGACGATATGTCTGGAGATTTTTTTAATTTATTTGTAACAGCATCAAGTAGTATAATGATCGCAAATACACCTTCGTCACCCAGACTTAGTCTGTCACGCAGTATCACATCTGACACTTTTCCTACACTAGTACCATCAACAACTAGCAGTTCACGAGGGGCAGATTCTTTTAGGACGGTTATTTCAGTTCCTTGTTTTCTGATTTCTATAACGCTACCATTGTCTGGTATGACTACATTCTCCTTTGGTATACCGAGAGTTCGCATCGCTATCTCAGCATGCATAGTAAGCAGATAATGATACCCATGTACAGGTATAAAGAATTTTGGATTTATTTTTTTATGTATCCATGCTAGCTCATCAGCATTAGCATGTCCAGACGAGTGCACATCACTAGTTCTGTAATGTATAAGATGAGCACCTTGACGAGACAGATTGTCTTTTAGTTTTTGCACAGCACGCTCATTGCCTGGGACTATGGACGAACTCATAAGTATAGTATCGTATCTAGTTAGTTTTATATATTTATGATTCTTGAGTCCGATACGGCCAAGCGCTGCAAAGTCCTCACCTTGCGCACCTGTTACCATCACTACCAGTTTATTTGGGGGATAATTATCTATCTGGTCGATTGGTATTATTGTATCAGGCTTAACATCAAGTAGTTCAGCTAGGCGTGTAACTTCTACATTCGTTTTCATACTTCTGCCTTCTACTATTGCTTTTTTACCATACTTTTCAGCCATCTTAAGCATGAATATCATGCGTTCAACTTGTGATGAAAAAGTAGATACTATAAGCCTGCCAGGAGTATCACGTATCGCAGCTTCTATATTTGCATATACTATACTATCAGAAATAGAGAATCCTGGATTTTCACAATTGGTCGAATCAGTCATAAGTAACAATATTTTCCTATCTTTAAATACTTCATATTGTTTTTCTTCTCTCTCGCTGGGTATATTATCAATATGATCGAGACGCAAATCTCCTGTGTGTACTATATCACCATATGGTGTTTCTATTATTACGCCCATAGAGTCTGGTATAGCATGCGACACTCCAAAAAAGTTAACTTTCAAATCTCCAACAGTAACACTACCACCTTTTTCTATAACATTTATTTTAAGTGGTTCAAGATAAGGGAACTCCTCATGTCTCTTTCTTATCATCAGATTTGTAAAGTTTCTAGCATAAATAGTTGGGTTACCTATACGTGGCATGATGTATGGTATAGCACCGATATGATCGAGATGTCCATGAGTTATAAATACTCCTTTTATTTTATGTTTTCTTTCCTCCAAATATTTTGTATTAGGCAATATAAAGTCTAT
Organism: bacterium; assembly: GCA_043736875.1. Lineage (GTDB taxonomy): Bacteria > Patescibacteriota > Minisyncoccia > Phycocordibacterales > UBA5272 > JAUPVO01. The sequence goes on along the minus strand of JAYTBU010000046.1, from coordinate 14,265 downwards.
ACCTGGTGTTGATTGTTCTGAAAATTGTATACCACAATCAACTATGACAATAGTGTCTTTGTATTCTACCATACTCATATTTCTACCTATCTCTTCTAGTCCCCCAAGATGTATTATGCGTATATCACCATCAGCAAGAGCTGGTATATGCGCTGTCTCATCCGGCTCACCCATATGTGATTCAAATACTGGCTGAACCAGTTTTTTTTCTTTTTTAGCTACAAAAGGTTTATCACTAACATTACTTTTATTCATAAAGTTTTTCTTTGGTGCTGGCATTGATTTTTTATTATTGTTCATATATTTTTTTATAATTATTTTTTTAAAATTTTGGATGATTACACTTTTATAATAAGTGGTATAACTACAGGTTCTTTTGCAGTTTTCATCATCAGATATTTTTGTAAGCTTATTTGTATATCTGACTTTATGTCATCTATTTCTATATGTCTATTTTTCTCCAAGTAGTCACTCATCATATCGCTTATAATTACCCTTGATCCATTTATAATATCTTGTGAATTCTTCAAGAATATAAAGCCACGGGTGGCAATATCTGGAGCTTTCTTGATTTTGTGTGAGCGCATATCAAGAAGTATAATAGCAAAGAATACTCCTTGAGCCCCTAGTGTCTCTCTGTCTTTTATTACTACATTGTGCAATTTACCTATTTTATTTCCATCTACTACAACTATCTCGCTCTCTGTTTTTTCGCGAGTATTTGAGATACGTGTTCCTTTGTCACGTATTTCTATGATCATACCATTGTCAGGTACTATAATATGATTTTCTGGTGTACCTATTTTTCTCTCTATGTCAGCATGGACACGAAGCATATAATGGCAACCATATACAGGCATAAAAAACTTTGGAAGTAATAAACGGTGCAAGTTTTTAAGCTCGTCAAAAGTTGCACAATTAGTTATAAGCATGTCACTGTATTTATAATGATAACTATGAGCGCCTAGGCGAGATAGTGTATCTTTTAAGTTTTGAGCATCACGCTGATTATGTATAATAGGGTGGGTAGCCATAATAACAGTGTCATTTTCTTCAACTTTTATTTCGGCTGGATTTTTAACTATTTTTGTAATGTTATCAAATTCGCGACCTTCGTCACCACTAATAAATATAACTAACTCAGAATTTTTATACTTACTAATATCTTCTTTTTTAATTATAAACTTAGATATGTCACCAATAAGACCAACCTCTTGGGCACTTTCTATATTTTCTGTTATGGTCCTGCTTTGTAATATTATTTTTTTATTACTTTTTTCACATATTTCTACTATATTTTTAATGTGATAAATATTATTTGCAAAAGTAGTAACAAATACTTTACCAGTTGCACCAACTATTATTTTCTCAAGATTATTTTTAACATCTTGCATACTGATAGATGTTCCACCAGTTTCTATATTTGCTGAGTCAGCTATTAAAAGTAGATTATTTTTACCGTTAAACTTTTCTGACTTTAGACTCATATTTCTGGTGTCATTGGTGTAGATAATATTTCCATATTCTGTATTTATGGCTATAGAAAGATATTCAGAATTCTGACTAGATATACCAAAAAAATTAACATCAAAATCACCAACATTTATATTCATATCTTCTTCTACTGGCACAAAAGTACTATCCCAGTTCATGCCTCTATTATCCATTCTTTTTTGAACTAAAGTGCTTGTAAAGAGTCTGCTATAAACTCTTGGATTACCCAAAGTTTCAAGCATAAATGGTAATGCACCCGAGTTTTCAAGACTACTATTTGTGAGTATCACTCCTTTTATCTTGTGTCTATTATCTTCTAAGTATTTGATATTTGGTATTATATAATCTACTCCAGGCATCTTAGATGCAGAGAATTGAACACCAGCATTGATTATAAGTATTGTATCTTTATATTCTAGAGCGGTCATATTTTTACCGACCTCCTCCGTCCCACCAAGATTTATTATTCTTATGTCTCCTTGTTTTAGATCAGATATAAAACTAGCGCGCCTGTCTAGTAGTTCGTCATTTTGTTTAAAGTTTTTGAATGGTTTTTTTTGCATATACTTTTTTTATTTTTGTTAATGTATTAATTTATAAATTTTATCTATCTGAGTGCTATACTTTTGTATAATTGGCCAAATCTTTTCCTTGTCTTTGTACCAATTAATTATGTCTGTTCCTAGGTCTTTTTGATTATATATTTTTAAAGGTATATTTATTTCTAGATTTTCTTTGTCTTTTAATAAGATATTTTTATTACTAGAGTATAGAGGTATATAAGGGTATTCTTGAAAAAACTCTTTTTCCATATTATCTAAATAAGTCATTATGTTTTCGGTACTTGTAGATTTTTTAATATTTTCTAAGTTGTCATCAAAGGTTTTGCTGGTATATCCAGTGATATTTAATCCTGGAGCATTACGCTGACTAGAGTGCCAAAAAGCATATAGTATAGCCGGAGAATCTATTTCTATGGTGTATAAAAATATCTCAAAGTCTCTGTTTTTTATAGTATTGCTTAAAATTTCTTCTGTGCTAACATTTTTTATATTGACTACATATCCATAAGTCTCGAGCTCTGTTTTTATCTCTTGAGACAAAAGGCTATTTTGTTTACTTTCGGGAATGGTTATGTTTAAGGTTGTGGTAGAAAAATCTTTTGTATTTGTTGATATTTCTTGATTTTTGGTATATGATAAAAGAGAGTATACTTGCCCAGCATCTAGATTTAACTTATCTATAAGACCAGATCTATTTATGGATCTATAAATAGATTCTCTGACTTCCTTTTTTGCAAAAGTGGGATTTTTACTTGGATTAAAGAATAAAGCAGTTATTTTTGGTGTTGAGTATGAGACGCTTTTAAAGCCTGGAAGCAAGATCTGAGAACCCAGTATCATATCTGACCAGTCAGTTTCTTTTTCATAAGTTTCTAACTCATTTAGATTTTTAAATATTTTTAAATCTATGTGTTTGTTATAAGGTGATAGAGAGTGGTAATAGTTATTTTTAATTAAAGAAATATCAGACACACTAGAGGCATCTTTTGTAATTGTATTTATTTTATAAGGTCCACTAGAAACACTTTGAAGAGACTTTGAAGACAAGTGTAAGCCGTCTCTTTTTTCTGTTTCAATGTCTTTTTTAGAAACTATTCCAAGAGTAAATATGTCATCTATTTCTAAAAAGTTTTTTTCAAAAACTATACGCATATTTTTATCATCTATTTTTTCAAATGCCATACCTTCATATTTAACCCTATCAGAAGAGTCTATTACTATATCAGATTCTAGAGAGTAACTATATATAATATCATTAGTTGTTATATTCTCACCATTTGAAAACCTGGCATTATTTTTAATCTTAATGTTATAAATATTTTTCTCAGAAGAATCTTTTGTTACATATTCTGCTATGTCATTTTCGTATATACCCATAGCATTTTTCTTTTTTAATCCTGAATATAGTATTCCAGATAAGAATTTTTCAGTATTATTTTTTGCATATGCTGGCAAAGTATAAACTACAGCATCTGTAGTAGATATGTTCAATTTTGTATTATGGGCAGGTACTATATTTGTTTTCTTAGAAAGAAAATAAAAACTCAAGAATGAAAATATTACAAAAAGAGCTACAAAATACAAACCAAGATAAAAAGCTTTTTCTTGAGAGATATTTAAAAAAGAAATTTTAATCTTTTCTTGTATTGTTTTTTCTTGAAATAGTTTTTTATCAATCATATATTTATGATTGCTTTCTCTGTATCAATTTACCAATTCAAAATGTGTGTCTGAAATAAAACAAGGATATAGTCTATAAATTGTATTTTATAGAAAAGCGTGTGCAGCTAGAGATACCGCAAATAATACAGCAACTAAAACAGTAGACTGGTATATTGTTTTTTCTAAACCTCTTCTTTTGAAGGCTCCGCTAGAATCAGAAGAAAAGGCACCGCCCGCGTCAGTATTAGACCTTTGTATTAGGACTAATATTATTAATATAACCGATAGTATCACATTTGCAGCTAAAATGAGAGATTGCATACATAACATTATAGCACATTTCAAAAATAATGCAAATAAAAAATAACTTTAACTTTTATGTTATAATATGAATATGATAAAAGAAGTATCTGAGACTAGTAAAAGCATTCCTGGTCTTCCGAGTATAATCTCAAAAGATCTGGTAAAACAAATAAGCTCTGAAAAAAATGAGCCTGTTTGGATGCTGGAAAAAAGATTGTCTGCGCTTGATATTTTTTACAATATTTTAAATGAAAAAGGCTTGCCGAAGTGGGGGCCAGACCTTTCAGGTCTGGCCCTAGAAGATATAACTTATTACAAATCCCCCACTTCTAAAGAAAAAGATAGCTGGGATGATGTACCACAAGATATAAAAGATACTTTTGACAAGCTAGGTATACCTGCTGCAGAGCATGAGTACCTTGGCGGTGTCGGAGCTCAGTATGATAGCGGTATAGTTTATCATAAGATAAAAGATGTCTTAAAAAAACAAGGTGTAGTATTTGAAAATATGGACACTGCTGTACATATGTATCCAGACCTTGTAAAAAAGTATTTTATGAGTGATTGTGTCGCCGCCGCTGATCACATATTTACAGCTATGCACGGCGCAGTGTGGAGCGGCGGCACCTTTATTTATATACCTAAAAATGTAAAAGTTTCTATGCCACTACAAGCGTATTTTCGCATGAATGCACCTAGCGCAGGGCAGTTCGAGCATACATTAATCATAGCTGACGAGGGGTCAGAGGTTGAGTATATAGAAGGTTGTAGCGCACCAAAATATAATGCGAGCAGCTTGCACGCTGGATGTGTCGAGATATTTGTTCATAAAAATGCAAAAGCAAAATATATCAGTGTTGAAAACTGGTCCAAAAATACTTACAACCTCAACACAAAAAAATCTATTGTCTATGAAAATGGAGAAATAAACTGGATCAATGGTAATATGGGCTCAAAAGTAACCATGCTTTATCCGACATCTATACTGCTCGGCGACAACAGCAAGTCAGAGAGTCTGGGTATAGTTTTTGCGGGTAAAAATCAAGATCAGGATACAGGTAGTAAAGTAGTGCATATAGGTAAAAATACAACTTCAGTAATAAAAAGTAAGGGCGTGAGCATGGATGGAGGCATCTCTAATTATAGAGGTTATGTACAAGTTACTAAAAGTGCGGAAAATACAAAAAGTTTTGTGTCTTGTGACGCCCTCATTTTAGATGAAAAAAGCATTTCAAATACTTGGCCCACAAATAAAATACAAAATAAAACTGCCCACGTATCGCATGAAGCGACAGTGGGTAAGGTGGGAGACAAAGAACTTTTTTACCTTATGGGCCACGGATATACAGAAGAAGATGCGTACAGATTAGTAGTTGGCGGATTTGTATCGCCAATAATAAAAGCTTTGCCACTAGAATACGCAATAGAATTTAACAGATTAGTGGAACTTGAGATGGAGTAACTTAAAATTTTCTATTTTCATACACTTTGAAAATTATCTGCGAGGTCACTATAGCAAAAGTAATGATTGCAAAGTATACAAATATAGCCTGTGGGTATGTAATTGATATTTTATCAAGAACACCGAGTGACATAGCGCATAGCCATGAAGTTATAGAGATAGATCCAAAAGCAAAAGCAAAGCGGCGTAGATTTCTATTTTTAAACTTTGTTAAATAACCCTCATCTTTCAGATGTTTAAAAACTAAAATATGTAACAATATTCCGTTTACTGTCAAAATAGAGACAATACTCATTTTAGTTAAAAATTTGACTGACATTAAATATTTTTCTATATTTGATGTAAATATAATTATTCCGGTTATTATAATTGAAAACAGGGCATATAAGACTATCTTTGACAAGAGTTTTATGATTTTAATTTCTGAAAATGATAGTTTTTTATTTAATGCAAAATAGACAAATAAAAAGTCTGTGATTATTGCTCCCCCCATACCTATAACCACACTCAATACATGGAGTATAATTATGTATTCTTTATTGATTAATAAAAATTCTTGCATTTTTTTTATTTACTATTATTTTTTGTGCCGAAGGGGGGACTCGAACCCCCACATATTGCTATATTCGATTTTGAGTCGAACGCGTCTACCATTCCGCCACTTCGGCTTTTTTCTATTTGTGGATACGTCATATTATAACATATTTTTTTATGTTATAATAGATTAAAGAAAAGTATTTTTAGAATATCTTTATTAAAAATTATTTAAATATTAAAAATAGAAATTATGGCAGCAACAATGGAAAATGCAATATACTGGCTAGAAGTAGAAAAAGTTGTACCTAATCCGTATCAACCAAGAACAGAATTTGATCCTGTGGCACTATCTGAACTATCAGATAGTATAAGACAGTATGGAATACTGCAGCCACTAGTTGTTAGTAGGATAGAGGAGCATAGTGAAGATGGGTCTATTAGTGTGATATATCAGCTGATAGCCGGAGAGAGGAGGTTGCGCGCCAGTAAGCTAGCTGGACTACCAACTGTACCATGTATTATACGTATAGGTGATGACAATAGGGAAAAGCTAGAGCTAGCAATAATAGAAAATGTAGTACGCGAGGACCTAAATGCTGTAGAGCGTGCTATGGCCTATCAGAGACTGGCTGATGAGTTCAAGTTAACTTGGGTAGATATAGGGAAAAAAGTTTCAAAAAGTCGTGAGTATGTATCCAACACTGTGCGCATACTCATGCTACCTCAAGATATACTAGAAGCCCTCTCAAAAGGTAAAATAACAGAAGGACACACTAGACCACTACTAATGTTAATAGACAAACCAGCTGAGCAAATGACACTATTTAAAGAGATGATGATCAGAAAGATGACAGTACGTGAAGCTGAAAAAATAGCAAGAAAGATAGCCTTTGAAAAAGTTAGGAGGAAAAGCACTATGATAACTCCAGAAGTGGTAGATATGGAAGAAGGATTAGCTAGTGCGCTCGGTACCCGTGTAACCATAGAGCCAAAGGAAAAAGGTGGCAAGATACTGATTGATTATTTTTCTCATGACGAGCTGATGAGCTTGTCTAGGCTACTTCAAAATGCTAGCACAAATAAAACACACGTTGGCATGATGGATTTTATAAGAAAAGAGAGGGAAGCAGAAAACTCTTTTTCACAATATCCAAATCAAACTATTTTAAGTAGTGAAAATATAATAACTCAAAATATAGATACTGTGCCTCAAGGTGAGATAGTGGAAAACTTGTTAAGTGTTGAAAATACAGAAAACTTGCCAAGTATTGAAATATTAGAAAACTTGCCAGCTGAGTATTTTGAAAATAATAATGACTTTGCTTTACAAAATGATATGCCAAGAGAAGAAGAAAGATTTTTAGGGGACATAAACATAGAAAATGTAGAAGAGATAACTAAAACAAATGATTATACAAGTCTAAATGCTTATAAAGATGAGAATGAGGAAGATGATATTTATAATATTAATAAATTTACTTTATAATACTAAAATAAAAAGCCTACACTAAAAAGTGTTGGGCTTTTTATTTTACCAAAAATCTATCCATAACTCCTCCATGTTCGCGTAACCAGCTACGGATATGACGCTTAGCTATCTGAGTCTTACACATTGCTATCCATTTTCTATTTGGTTTTGCTTTGTCGCTTATCTCTATCTTTACTATGTCTTTATTTTTAAGAACATATTCAAAAGGTACTAATTTATCATTGGCATATGATCGCAGAGCATGATCTCCAACATCAGAATGTATCTGATATGCAAAATCAAGTGGTGTAGAGCCTTCTGGTAGGTCTATAACATCACCTTTTGGTGTAAATACAAATACTCTATGATTGAAAAAGTCCTCTTTAAGATGCTTCATAAACTCATCGTGTTTACTTACATCTTTTTGCCACTCTAGCAGATCCTGCGTCCATGTAGTTTTCTTTTTTATTTTATCAGCACTTAAACCATCTCCATTTTCTTTGTACGATAGATGTGAAGCTATACCGTATTCAGCTTCCATATGCATGTCATGCGTCCTGATCTGCACCTCCAAAGTCTCACCATTACCGGTAAAGACAGTTGTGTGCAAAGACTGATATCCATTTGGCTTTGGCAGCGCTATATAGTCTTTGAATCTATTTGGTTTTGGTTTATATAGACTATGTACCACTCCTAGCGCCTGATAACAATCAGAAAAATTTGGTACTATGATACGCAAAGCTATGACATCATGTATTTTACTTATGTCATAATCATGTTTTTGTAATTTCTTCCAAAGAGAGTATAGGTGTTTAACTCTGTGATCTACGTGCTCTATGTTCACTTCTAATATTTTAAGTTCTTCTTCCAAAGTTTTTGCTACTTGCTCTAAAACTTTCTCATCACTAGTTTTTATATTATGCAGTATGTCTACAGTTTTTTTATATTCTTCTGGATAAACATAAGGAAAACACCCATCTTCAAGCTCTGCCTTTAGCCTACCCATACCTAAGCGGTCAGCGAGGCGTGCATGTATTTCTAATGTTTCTAGCGCTATACGTTTCTGTTTGTCTGGCCTAACATGTTCTAATGTAGATATGTTATGCAGCCTATCACACAGCTTTATAACTACAACACGTATATCATCGCTCATGGCAATAAAAAACTTGCGGAGGCTCTCTACGTGCCTCTCGACGCCAGTGTATTTTACATGACCTAGCTTTGTGACACCTTCAACTAGTTTGGTTATAGTCTCTCCAAAATCTGCAATCATCTCTTCTTTTTTGTACTGCGTATCTTCTAATGTATCATGAAGTAGTCCAGCACATATGGTCTCATAGTCCATTTTCTGCCTAGCTATATTTATGGCCGTAGCGATACAGTGATTAAAATATGGTTCACCACTTTTACGTAGCTGAGTCTTGTGAGCATTCATACCAATATTATAAGCTTTTAAAATAAGGGCTTTTTCAGAGTCATTTGTAATATAGCTTGCTGTTTCAAATATTTCTTTTATTGGAGTATACATATACAAAGCATAACATATTTTCTAAAATATAAAAAGAAAAAGCCGTGTATATAACACGGCTTTGTTTTAGATTAACTTAAACCTAATGATATGGACCATTAAAGTATTCTGGGTGACTTAGTGGCCTAACTGAAGTTTTGATTGTGCCATCAATCATAACTTTGTGAAAAATAGGCTTACCTACTTGATTACATTTTTGCCTCGATCTACATCCTTCACAAAGGATTTTTTTTGCTTCACTTTTGTCAGTATTTGACATTTTTTATTCCTAAACTAAAAAATTACATTCACTCTTTTTAACTTTTTTTATTAAAGTTAAGTGTATATTATACTTTATATGTATATACTTTGTCAAGTAGTTTTTCTATGTTATAATAAAAACTGTATATAATTATGACAAAGTCAGAATATCAAAAAATAATAGAAAAAATAAATATGCCCGATAGTCCTGGAGTGTACTTTTTTCGTGATGGTGATACCAGCAATGATGCTGCTGGAAATATTATATATATTGGAAAAGCAACTAGTTTAAAAGATAGGACCAGATCTTATTTTTCACCTGATCTAAAAGATACGCGAGGACTAAAAATAGTTAATATGGTAGTCGCAGCAGAGAATATAACTTTTACAAAAACAGAGAGCGTGCTGGAGGCGCTATTACTTGAAAATGTTTTAATTAAAAAACATCAGCCAAATTTTAATACAAAAGAAAAAGATGATAGAACTTTTACATGTATAGTAATAACAAAAGAAGAGTACCCTAGGGTTCTGATTATGCGTGTGCGTGATTATGAAAAGAGATTTGTAAGTAAAGCAAAAAGTGTAAGAGAGATAGTCGGGGGTGGCGCCTCCGGCGCCACCCTAGAGAAAATAGACAAAGTCTACGGTCCTTTTACAAATGGAAATCAAATAAGGGAAGCGATGAAAATAATACGAAAAATATTTCCATACAGAGATAGGTGTGAAGCTCTTTCTGGTAAATCATGTTTTAACGCACAGATAAAGCTTTGCCCAGGTATGTGCGCTGGACTTATAAGTAAAGAAGAATACAAGAAAAATATCAAACACATAAAAGATATGTTTGAAGGAAAGATGACTGTCATTAAAAAAGATTTAGAAAAAGAAATGAAGCAAGCTGTTAAGATGGAACTTTTTGAAAAAGCTATAAAAATACGAAACACAATGTGGGCGCTCGATCATGTGCGAGATGTCTCTCTTATAAAAGACGACAATGATTATAATGAAAACATAAACATAGATCCAAATAAAACATTTCGTATAGAAGGCTATGATGTGGCACATATTAGCGGAACTAGTAGAGTAGGAGTGATGACTGTTGTTGAAAGTGGAATAAAAAATACTGGCGAATATAAAAAGTTCAAATTAGAAGAAAATACAAATGATGATTATGCCGGTATAGTCGAGATCTTAAAAAGAAGACTAAAGCACACAGAGTGGAGCTACCCTGATTTGATAGTTATAGACGGTGGCATAGGTCAAAAAAATATAGCAGAAAAAGTTATAGCTAATCTCGGATTAAACATAAGAGTAGTCAGTGTAGTAAAAGACGACAGACACAAAGCTAGAGACATACTAGGCATAGAAAACATTATAGGTAAAAAAATAGACCTAAACAAAAAAGAAAATAGTGCCCAAGATGAAAATCTTAAAAAGAGTATCATACTAGCAAATAGCGAAGCCCATAGATTTGCGATAAAGTATCACAGAGAAAAAAGAGAAAAGATTATTTAAGGTAATATTGTAACCACTATCACATTGCTTTTAAATAGTGGTTATTTTCCCAAACAGAGTAGTAATATTGTCTTTATATTGTACCCCATCGCCATCTTTACAGGCGAGTATTTTAGGCATTTGTTTATTTTTTTTATAGTTTTGTAGCCAGTCTATATCTTTTTCGGTAAAATGTGGATGAAATTCAAAAGGAATAAAATTAAACGATGAAAGATCTTGTAAGTTAACATCATTAGAATCACAAATAGAACAAATATCGATCCTGGGTGTCATCATTATTGATCCAGCTGAAGCACCAATTAAAAGAATTTCACTCAATTTTGATTGTAATTTTATACCCAGCTCTCTATTTTTAGAGTCATCAAGAAAAGCAAATGTGTTACCTCCAGATAAATATATTATCTTATAATTTTTTAATTCTTCTAAATCTTTATCAGAAAAATCAGAAGATAGATCAAAGTAATCAATTTCACTGCAGCTATTAATTTTTTTAAAATCTTCTATTGTAGAGAGATAGTACTTTTTTTCTCCAACTTGTTTTGTAGATGATATATAAGCTATTTTGTTACCATAATTACTTATCTCTTGGGATAAGGCAGATTTTAATTCTGTGTTTAGGTTGTTAGTTAAGCTTAGTAAAAAAATATTCATAAGGAATCTCGTTCTATCTTGACGTGGTGTCCTCGCTAGGAATCGGACCTAGATCTAGAGCTTAGAAGGCTCTCGTTCTATCCATTGAACTACGAGGACTTTTTTGTACACAAAGTTAAGCTTTATGTATTTTGGATATTTATATAATAACATAAAATAAGATAAAAAGAAAGGGGTAAATAAAAAACCTTAGACTGGCGTGGAAAAGTTTTTGTTATATATTTATTTTTTATGTTATAATTTTATTATGATAAATATCCCTAACCAAAACCAAAGTAGTGCGCCAAGTTTTTTATCAAAAAATTATTTAGATCAGCCAAATAAAAAATATTTATCTGATCATGGAAACCTACATGATGTAGCTCTTGTTTTACATGATGATGAAAATACTTTAGATATGTTAATTAAGAACTTGCCTAAAAATGCAGAACAGCTAGAAAAAATAAGTGATTCATCTGAGCTTTCTAAAATTACCTTTTTCAACCTTGTAAAACAGTCCTTTAGATATCTGGAAACTATAAAAGATTTACAGGATGCACGAGATGATGGTGGTATAGGAAGCAAAGAATCTCAAGAAAAAGACTTGCTAAGGGGCAGATGCCATGATGCAACTATAGATTCAATAAATCAATGGTCCAGGAGTTTAGCTAGAGCAGATATTGACAATTCTTTTATGTCTGGAATTTTAAGTACTCCACCAAATAGAGCTGTGTACGGCATGTTTGCAATAGGTTTAGCTTTAGATATATACACAGATGAAGACTTTGACATAGGTAAGTATTCTATTGACAATATTATGTAAATAAGATATAATAAACATGCTCGTTAAGTAAACATTAAGAAAGGAGTTTAATATGAGTAAGTTTATAACAGAAAAACGCATAAAACTTCTCGGTCTTTGTAAAAAATTTCTCTCTGCAGAACTTGTTTTTATGAGAGACTCATCAGAAGTAAATAGAAATCTTTTGGATTCTAGAAAAGAAGAAGTTTTGAAAAATGACATAACACTTGCTCATGCAAGAAAGTTAGCGGTTTCAAAAGTTGCAGAACAGTATGTTGGAAAGAAATAATCCAAAATACAAAGCGTGAGATAGTCATCTCACGCTTTTTTTATTGTATTTTTTCGAGTGGGCGATGAGGGATTTGAACCCCCGACCTTCGCAGTGTAAATGCGCTGCTCTACCAACTGAGCTAATCGCCCTTGTTTTAAAAGTAGGGCTACTTTACAAATCTGATTTATCTTAGTGGATTAAATTCGTGATTTATGTTAGTATTATAATATATTTAAGATATTTATGCAAGCGAAAATAAGAAAGAGTAATATGAATAAGAAAGATGCCGCCAAAAATATGCGCGGTATTAAAAAATATCAGGACAAAATCAACTTTATTATAACTAATAATGTTAAGATACAGCCAATAGATAACAGGAAAACTTTAGACACTATTGTCGGAGACAAGGATTTTGATTTGAGTAGAAAGGAGCAAAAGGCAAGAAATAAAGCTGCTCAAGATTTTCATTCTGAAAACAATGAGAATGGGGACGCAGATAAAGCTATAGAAGAAAATAAAGAAACTCTAAAAATAGACGAGAGTATTTTTGATGAAGAGAGTGAGCTTACAGAAGAGGAAAAATATCTCGATAAAAAACTTGCGGACTATAAACCAAAAGACATGTCAGAGTATCTTGACTTTGAATTTAAGGTACTATTTGAAAATGATAGAGTTCTAGTTATAGATAAGCCAATAGGTATGATGGTTCACCCAGATGATAAAAGTAAAGAAGTTACGATTAGCGATCTTACTTATTACAAATACCCAGATATGCGTATCGTTGGTGAGGGTGATAGATTTGGTATAGTTCATAGATTGGATAGGAATACTAGTGGGTGTCTAGTTTTATGTAAAACCAGAGATGCACATAAGGATATGAAAAATATCTTTAAGCATCACAGAGTTAGAAAAGTTTATAGAGCAATAGTAGAAGGTAGTGTACGTGATGACACAGGGGTTATAGATAAGCCAATGGCGAGAGCGAGAAGTGACTTTAGAAAAAAAGTTATCATAGACATGTATACAAAAGATTTTCGTGGTGAAGAGAGGAGTGCAATAACAAAGTATAAAGTCTTGGCAAGAAGCGCAGACAAAAAGTTCACTTATATAGAACTTTATCCTCTAACTGGTCGCACACATCAGTTGCGTGTTCACTTGAGAGCGATTAGACACCCTATAATTGGTGACGATCTGTATGGATCAATAGCAGGAAAAGATATGGCAAGCAGGAGCATGTTACATGCTCACAAACTAGAGTTTACTTTAAGAAAAGAGGATATAAAGATAGAATGTCCAATACCAGCAGATATGCAAGGTTGTCTAGATAAGTATTTTGCTTAAAACTTTGCAAAAATATTGAAATTGTGTTAATATATAAGGAAATCTAAATAATAATAAAAATATGATAGTATCAACAATACCAGAAAATCTAGCTGATCGCGCAAAACTTGAGTTTGGATCAGGAGATACAATAAAAGTAACGACAAAATTAAAAGACGAAAAAGGTAAAATACGCCTACAAGCATTTGAAGGACTTTGTCTTGCTAGAAAGCATGGCAATGAAGTTGGTGGAACTTTTACCATAAGAAAAGTTGCTAGCAGTATAGGTGTTGAGCGTATATTTCCACTTTACAGCTCTAACATAGACAAGATAGAAGTTATCAGACATGCAAAGACTCGTAAATCAAAACTTTATTATGTTCGCGACAAAGCTATGCGTGACGTACGTAGAAAATTAAAATCTGACGTTCAGAAACCAGTAGAGGAGACGGTAGAGGTTACAGCTTAATATA
>JAYTBU010000045.1:0-24220 GCA_043736875.1 bacterium | reverse complement strand
AGCTTCGCTGCCGCCAAAAACACCAAAATACACCTCTTTGAAAAGACAGATATCCGAGACTTTGCAAAAATAGAAATATACAAAAACTATTTTGATTTTGTTGTCTGTGACATATCTTTTATTTCTATAGAAAAAATACTGACCAGTGTTAAAAATATTTTAAAAGAAAATGCTCATGGATTACTACTCGTCAAGCCACAATTTGAAGTGGGAAAAGAAAATATAGGTAGTGGGGGCATAGTAAAAGATATGAATTTTGCTTACACAAAAGTACTAGAAATTAAAAATATTTTTGAAGAAAATAATATAAAAATACTTTCACTTTTTGACTCACCGATACTTGGCGGCGATGGTAACAAGGAGTATATTTTTTATGTGCACAACGAAAATCAAAGCTAATTATTTTGTGGTATAATACAGTAATGAAAAACCAAACACCAGAATATTTTGAATTAGTTAAAAAGTATGAGAGCGAGGGCAAATGCATAGCACATTTTAATGTGTCCAATCTAGATCAGCTGCGCGCTATATGTGAAGTGGCACAAGAGATGGATGAGTCAGTTATTATCGGAGCAAGTGAAGGCGAGCGTGAATACATAGGTGTCCAGATGCTCCGTGCTATGGTAGATCAGATGAAAACAGAATACGCAGTACAGATATATCTAAATGCTGACCATACATACACTTTTGAAAAAGTGGTCGAGGTTGTACTCGCTGGTTATGACAGTGTGATAGTTGACGGGGCAAAATTAGACTATGAGGAAAATATAAAGCTGGTAAAGATGTGCAGCGACTGGGTGCGCGCATATGAAAAAGAAAAAACTTTAGAACTGGGTTACGTTGTAAAAGTCTTAGTAGAAGCAGAGCTCGGATACATAGGGCAATCATCATCTCTCAATGATAGCTTGCCGGCAGGAGTGAGTGAGGAAAACTTGACCACAGTAGATCAGGCGCTCGACTTCGCCTTGCGCACAGGCATAGATATGTTTGCGCCAGCAGTTGGCAATGTGCACGGTATGTTAGTCAATGCAAAAGAACCAGATCTAAATATACAACGCATAAAAGACTTGAGACAAGCACTTCCTAATACTCCTTTTGTGCTACATGGCGCAAGTGGTAACAGTGATCAGGACCTCGTTGATAGCATAGATGCCGGTGTTAGTATTATACACATCAACACAGAGATCAGAAAAGCATTTACTGATGGAGTGAGAAGTTATTTAAATGATGAGAAAAATAAAAAAGAAATAGCCCCGTACAAATATGGAAAAGCAGGACAAGAAGAAATGAAAAAAGTCGTCCGCGCAAAGATGGAGCTATATATAAAATAAAAAATATAAAATAATTCTAAAAACAAAACTATGGCATTCCTTTCACCAAAACAAATGATAGATGAGTTAAATATAAAACCAGGATCAAGTATACTTGACCTCGGCTCTGGCAGCGGCGCATATATCTATGAGGCATGTATAGTTAATAAAATAAATAGTCACAATGGGAAAATAGTAGCAGTAGACATAGATAAAGACAAACTTGATCTTGTTCGTGACACTGCGAGGGTTGGGGGTTTCAATGTGGAGACTCTCGTATCTGACCTGGAACAAAAGTTAATACTCCCAGACTACAGTGCTGACTATATTATACTTGCCAATACTTTACATATGATAGAAAACAAAGAGCAGTTACTACGTGAGTGTTCTAGACTCCTATCTCCAACAGGTTACATGCTTTTTGTGGAGTGGACTGGGGATAGGCAGAGTATGATAGGTCCAAAAGATGAACATATAATCAAAAAAGAAGATGCTATAAGCCTCTTCAAAAAATCTAATCTAGAAATATACAAAGAGTTAGACGCAGGCGATTATCATTATACTTATATTTTAAAGAACTAGAATCCTTTTATCACTCTTTATCCGCGGGTATTTTTAAGTAAAAAGACTTGACAAAGTATTAAAAAAGTGTATAATGTATATATTCATGAATCGGAGGTAAGTTTTGCGGTAGTCGCAAAAATATCCAACAACTTTTTAAGGAGTTAACATGACACGATCTTTTTTTAAAATATTTTTCCTGCTCTCAGTACTCAGTCTTGGAGCTTGCACTGTAACAGTGCGAGCACCTAGTGTGGAGGTGAACTCCCCGTACATTCAAAGTGGTGGTGGAGTGAGGGTGATAGCACAGCATGCCAGCAATAACTATGCAGGCCAACAGTATGGCCAGAGCCAACAACAACCTGATCATGCAGCAGCATGCAGGCAGCGCGGTGGTACTGGAGGGTTCCGTGTTGTAAATGGGAATCAAATACAATGCGAGCCAGGTAACGGTGGACAATCATCACCACACCAGGTAAGGTCTTTGCCTTATCCTGTACCAGCAGGTGATCCGAGATATGTTCATCAGCAAGGTGGACAACAGCAACAAGCTGCATCAGCGGGGCGAGCAGGATTTCCTTGCCGATTCTTGCAAGGGCAAACTTGTTACTGAAATAGTAACAAAACACAAACCTTTTTGATTAGACATGATTAATTTCATATCTATCAAAAAGGTTTTTTTATTGCAAAAAAATATACTTATTTGGATATAGGTTCGCATGATGAGGTTTATTAGATATTCAAGGAGGTTAGTATAATTTGATATTTTATAGGTTTTGTGTTATAATATGTGGTATTCGCTTAGTGTATCGTAATAATCCATTACATATTACTAATAAACTTTACATATGTTCTATGTACATGCGAAGATCCTCTAGTTTTACTGCGAATAGAAGCAAGGAAAACAAATGATCGGTCAGCCAAGACCTCAAAAACAAAGACAATAAAGTCTCAAAAATAAAGCTTATTTAACAAATTAATTCTAAAACTAAAATAAAATTATGGCAGCAGAAGCATTTAATCGCGACAAAGTACACATAAACGTAGGTACTATCGGACACGTGGATCACGGAAAGACAACTTTAACAGCAGGTATTTTAAACGTACTTCACCTCACTAATCCTAATATTAAAGTAAAAGGAATAGACGAGATTGACAAAGCTCCAGAGGAAAAAGCTCGTGGTATCACTATATCACTTTCTCACTCTGAGTACGAGACAGCAGCGCGTCACTATGCACATATTGACGCTCCTGGTCACGCTGACTACATTAAAAATATGATCACAGGTGCGGCTCAGATGGACGGTGCTATACTAGTTATAGCGGCGACAGATGGTCCTATGCCACAAACACGTGAGCATGTTATCCTTGCAAAACAAGTAGGTGTACCTCGTATGGTTGTATTTCTTAATAAGTGTGATATGGTTGATGACCCAGACATGATAGAGCTAGTAGAAGAAGAGGTTCGTGAAGTTTTAACCAAAAATGGTTTTGACGGAGCAAATACTCCAATCATACGTGGTTCTGGACTAAAAGCGTCAGTAGCTACATCAATGGATGATCCTTGGGCTCAAAAAATCAAAGAGCTTATGGATGCACTAGACACTTGGATAGAAATCCCAGAGCGTGATACAACAAAACCATTCCTAATGCCTGTAGAGGATATCTTTACAATCGAAGGACGTGGTACTGTTGTAACAGGTAAAATCGAGCGTGGTATAGTAAAACTAAATCAAGAAATTGAAATAGTTGGACTAAAAGACACTGTAAAAACTACTGTAACAGGTATTGAAATGTTTAATAAAAACCTGAACGAAGGTATGGCTGGTGACAACGCTGGTATACTAGTTCGTGGTATTAAAAAAGAAGATATAGAGCGCGGTCAAGTATTGTGTGCTGTAGGTACAGTAAAACCACACACAGACTTTGAGTGTGAAGTTTATATTCTTAAAAAAGAAGAAGGTGGTCGCCACTCTCCATTCTTTAACGGATACAAACCACAATTCTATGTACGTACAACTGACGTAACAGGAGACTGTGTACTTCCAGCAGGAACAGAAATGGTAATGCCAGGAGATACAGTAAAATTAACAGTTAAACTTATCAAACCTATTGCACTAGAAGAGCAAGGCAGATTCGCTATCCGTGAAGGAGGTAAAACTGTAGGTGCGGGAGTAGTAACAAAAATAATCGCTTAGTCCTCACAGATTAAAAGATTTAAAACTTATTGCACATTAAATAAATTATTAACATGGCTACAAAGCAAACAAAAAAGAGTGTAGATACACCAAAGATTAGAATACGCGTCCGTGCATATGAATCAAAAGCACTTGACCAATCTGCAAAACTTATAGTAGATACAGCAAAGAGATTAGAGGCAACAGTGATGGGGCCAGTACCTCTCCCAACAGAATTTACAAAGTACACAGTATTGCGTTCAACTTTTGTTTATAAAAACGCTCGCGAGCAATTTGAAATGCGCGTTCACAAACGCCTTATCGAGATTGAAAATCCTAGTCAAAAAGTTATCGAAGCTCTCACCAACCTCTCACTTCCCTCTGGAGTCGATGTTGATGTAAAGATGATATAATCACAAATAACGAATAGTATGAAATTTCAATTAGCAGAGAAACTACAAATGTCACAAGCATTTGATGAAGCGGGTAATGTACACGCTGTCACCATTTGCCGTGCACCAGGAGTAGTAGTCACAGACATCAAAACTGATGCTCGTGATGGTTACCAGGCTGTTCAGGTAGCGATGGATGAACAGAAAGTTCAAAGAGTGTCAAAAGCTGAGCTTGGACATTTTGGAGGAGTAGGTTACAAGACTGTATGTGAATTCAGGCTTAATACCGGTGACTTACAAAAAGGTGCAATGATAAAAGCTGACATTTTTAATGCTGGCGATATCATAGCAGTTGCAGGTCTTACAAAAGCCAAAGGATTTCAAGGAGGTGTAAAACGCCATGGAATGAAGGGTGGATGGAATCAGCATGGTCAGAAGCACTCACACCGTGAGATCGGATCTATCGGTTCAACAGGACAGCAGCGTGTAAATAAAGGTAAGCGCATGCCAGGACGCATGGGTGGTGAGAGAGTTACTGTAAAAAACTTGAAAGTATTTTCAGTTGATGCAGTTAACGGATTTATACTTATAAAAGGTGCCGTACCTGGTCGTCGCGGAACAATTCTTGAGATCAAATCTCTACAAAACTAAGAATAGAAAAATATGAAAGCAATTATATATAACACATCTGGAGAGAAATCAAAAGAGTTAGAATTAAACGAAGCAGTATTTAACTATGCTTGGAACGGAGACTTGGTTCACCAAGTTTTACAATCTCAAAAGTCTAATCAGCGCGCTAACACAGCTCATACAAAAGATAGATCTGAAGTAAGAGGTGGTGCAGCAAAGCCTTGGGCTCAAAAAGGTACAGGACGTGCTCGTCACGGTTCATCTCGTTCTCCGATATGGAGAGGTGGAGGTATAACTCATGGACCTAGATCAGACAGAAACTATAAAGAGACTATACCTAGGGTTATGAAAAATAGAGCATTATTTGCTATACTTTCTCAGAAATTTCGTGATGGTAAAATATTATTTATAGATAATATCTCACTTGATGGTAAAACAAAAAGTGCAGAATCTACTATGATTAACTTTCAAAAGGTCGAAGGATTCAACACAATCAACTGGAAAAAACACAACAATGCAATGATATTTGCTGGAAATGTAGAGAGAAATAGTCATTTATCTTTTAGAAACTTGCCAAATGTAAGATTCGAAAATATGGATCAGATGAACCCTCTTACTATAGCAAATACACGTTACATAGTTATTACAAATCCAGAATTAGTGAGTGAATATTTAACAAGCAAGGCTTAATATTAATTATGAAAAAAACAGACAACAAAACAGAAGTTTCTACAGCTGCATCAAAAACAGCAGTAACAAAGTCTTTGATATTAAGACCTCGCATCACAGAGAAAGCTAGCCTTCAATCAAGTGCTAACGCTTACACTTTTATCGTTCGTAACGAGGCAACAAAATTAGGCTTAATAAGCGAGCTTAAAACTACGCAAAACGTAACTCCGATAAAAGTTAATATCTCTAACTTACCTTCTAAACAAGTAATTGTAAAAGGAAAAAGAGGTGTTAAATCTGGTATAAAAAAAGCTACAGTATTTCTTAAAAAAGGAGATACACTTAAAATGTAGTTAAAATATAGAACATATGAAAACATATAAACCAACAACACACTCGCGTAGATCAATGACTACAGTAGATTACAGAGGTGTGATAACAACAAATGAGCCTCATAAGCCGCTTACTACTGGTTTCCGTCGTGGATCTGGTCGTAACGCTTTTGGTCGCATCACAACTCGTCATAAGGGAGGAGGTCATAAACGTTCTTATCGTGAGATAGACTGGAAATTTGACAAGCTTAACATACCTGCAAAGGTTCAAACTGTTGAGTATGATCCAAACAGAACAGGTTTTATAGCCTTGATCGCTTATGCTGATGGTCACAAAGCCTATACGCTTTTACCAGGATCGCTAAAAGTTGGTGATACTATTATCACTGCTGAAAAAGCTGATCTAAACACAGGTAATCGCATGATGCTTAAAAACATCCCAGTGGGTACTTTTATTTACAATATAGAAGTTAAGCCATTTTCTGGTGCAAAACTAGTTCGTTCTGCTGGTAACTATGCAGAAGTAGTAGCTCATGATGGAGGTTTTACCTCTATCAAGTTACCTTCTACAGAAATCAGAAAGATAGAAGACAAAGCTTTTGCAAGTATCGGTGAAGTTTCTAACAATGAACATCACTTGGAGGTTTTAGGTAAAGCAGGTAGAAACAGATGGATGGGTGTACGCCCGACTACTCGTGGCTCTGCCATGAATGCCGTAGATCACCCTTATGGTGGAGGTGAAGGAAAACAACGCCGTGGAACTAAACGTCCAAAGACTAAATGGGGTAAAGTAACCGGTGGTCGCAAGACAAGAAAGAACAATAAATATTCTAACGTACATATAGTAGCTAGAAGGTCGAACAGTATCAGAAATAGAGATTCAAAACTCTAATAAAAAAGTAGTAATTAAAAAAAGATATGTCAAGATCATCATACAAAGGTCCATACGTGGACGAAAGAGTACTTAAGAAAGTGCTTAGTAAAAAACCAGAAGACACAGGAGTAATCAAAACATGGTCAAGAGCTTGTGATATAGCTCCTGAATTTGTAGGATTTACTTTTGGAGTACACAATGGAAAAGTACATACCGAAGTTTTTGTAACTGAGGATATGGTTGGTCACAAGCTTGGAGAATTTTCACTAACTCGCAAATTCACCCGTCATGGAGGAAAGATGCAAAAAGAGATAGATCAGAAAAAGAAACAAAATGAGATCGATGCTGCAAAGTCTGCTAAAACCACTGCTGACACTAAAAAGAAATAATCTGCTAAAAAAGTAGAAATAAATTAAAATCTAAAATATATGAAAGCAGTATTAAAAAATTATCGCCAAAGTCCAAGAAAGGTACGTCTAATAGCTAGCCTCATACAGGGGAAGAGCGTAAACGTTGCGATGAATCAACTAGAGCACTACATCAAAAGAGGAGCTCTGCCTATGAAAAAGTTATTAGCTTCGGCTGTAGCTAATAGTGGCAAAAATCCAGAAACTCTAACTGTTAAATCAGCAAGAGTGGATAAAGGAATGGTGATGAAAAGACAAATGCCACGTGCATTTGGTCGTGCATCACAAATACTTAAAAAATGTTCTCACATAGTTATCGAATTAGGTGAGGTTAATATTACTAACACACAAAAATAAAAATATGACACACGTCGCAAATCCATTTTCACAGCGCCTCGGTATCATACGCGACTGGAGAAGTCGTTGGTATGTAGGAGCAGCTGGTGGAACAGAATATGTAAACGCATTACGCGGGGACGTACTACTTCGTGAGTTTTTAAATAAAACTTTGCGTGGTATGTATGTAGCTGAGATAATTATGGAGAGAAGTAAAGATATGTATCGTATGAGTATACACACATCACGTCCTGGTATGATTATCGGTAAAGGTGGTGATGGTATAGAAAAATTACGTGCATCTATCTTAAAAGAAGCTAAAAGAAAAAAAATAACTATACCTACAAATTTTAAACTAGACATAATAGAAGTTAATTCACCAGAATCATCTGCTGCTATCGTCGGTTATATGGTAGCAGAAGCACTTGAAAAGCGTCTTCCATTTAGAAGAATACTTAAAACAACTGCTGAAAAAGTTATGGCTAGCCGTGACGTACAAGGAGTTCGTATCGGACTTTCAGGACGTCTCGGAGGAGCCGAAATGGCACGCCGCGAAGAGATAAGAAAAGGTAATGTACCTCTTCAGACACTACGCGCCGATGTTGACTTTACAAAAGAACGTGCAAACATGACATACGGTGTTATCGGTATCAAGGTGTGGATATACAAGGGTATGAAGTTTGATGGCATAGAAGCTGACAAACAAAGCGCTCGCGCACCAAGATATGAGAGAGCAGGAGGACGTGACGGGGCTGATAGGCCACGTAGACCATATACTCCTCGCGACCCATCAAAACCATATACACCACGCGACCCATCAAAGCCATTTGTTCCTCGCAGTCCAAGACCAGCAGGATCATATGTGCCAAGAGCAAATGCAGGCACTGATACAGTAGGTCGTACTTATAGAAATAATACAACTGCCCCTACTGCAAAGTAGTAACAGTAAAATAATAAATATATGTTATTTCCAAAAAAAGTTAAATTTAGAAAGTGGCAAAGAGGTCGCCTAACAGGTGACAGATTAGTAAAACCTGATACAAAAGGTGCTATGGTCTCGTTCGGATCTTTTGCTTTAAAAGCAGAGACTCAGGCGAGAGTTATGTCTAATCAGATAGAGGCCGCTCGTCGTGCTATGCAGAGAAAAGCAGGTAAGACAGGAAAAGTATGGATACGTATTTTCCCTGACCGTCCTGTAACTAAAAAAGCAGCAGAGGTACCGATGGGTAAAGGTAAAGGTGATCCGTATGCATTTTGTTTTGAGGTTCGTCCAGGACGTATTATCTTTGAGATAGACGGAGTAGATGAGGCAACAGCAAGAGAAGCATTACGTAAAGCTGGCACAAAGTTACCAGTTAAAACTAAAATTGTTGCTCGTGTTCAATAAAAACCAATTAATAATACAATTATGATAAAAGTAAAAAGACAATTAAAAGGTATAGTAACCAGCGATAAGATGGATAAGACTGTAACTGTAAAAGTAGACAGATACGTAAAACATCCAAAGTATGGCAAATACTATACAGTATCTAAAAAATACAAAGCTCACGATGAGGCTAATGCTTATAAAATAGGCGATACGCTAATAATCGAAGAGACAAAGCCAATATCAAAAGACAAATCATTTGTCGTGATAGAAAAAATTGGTACAGATAAATAATGATATATTTTCTGAAATTATAAAAACACCCAGTAGGTGATTCTACTGAATCAAAATAAACATATGATACAAGCAGGAACTAATGTAAAAATAACAGATAACTCTGGAGCAAAGATGGGGCGCGTGTTCAAGGTTCTAAAAGGATCTAAAAGACGTTACGCTCGCATCGGTGACCTAGTGGTATTATCTGTAAAAGTCGCAGAACCTCGTAAACAAGTCAAAAAGAAAGACGTTGTATACGGAGTTGTTGTTAGACAAGTGCAACCAATGCGTCGCGCTGATGGTTCTTATATACGCTTTGATGACAATGCTGTGGTTATAGTTGACAAAGTCAAACTAGAACCAAAAGCAGGACGTGTTTTTGGTCCAATACCAAAAGAAATGTCAGAGATGGGTATAGATGGATTTAAAAAGATAGCTGGACTGGCTCCAGAGATTATATAAAACTTTATTAACTAATTAAACATAAAAATAAAATATAAATATATGAATATGCATGTAAAAAAAGGTGACAAAGTAAAAGTAATCACTGGTAAAAATAGAGGAGTTGAAACTATAGTATTAAAAGCGATAAAGGAAACTAGTCGCGTAGTATTAGAGGGTATAAATGTTGTAAAAAAACATGCAAAAGCAACCTCAGCAAATCAAAAAGGTCAAATAGTAGAAGTTGCTATGTCTGTACATTCTAGTAATGTAAAGAAAATCTAGTTTTTAAAATAATTTTTTAAAATAAAACTAAATACAAAAAGCGGCGCCAAAGACGCCGCTTTTTGTATTGTCTCCAAGTGCAAAAATATTTTTTATTAATTTATTTTATGTTATAATATAAACATGTTAACCTCTGAAACCAAAAGAAAAATAGACAATGCTCGTAGCGTCTTGGTAGGTAAAGTTCCAGATCCAAAAAGTCAGATAGATCAGATTACTAATGCACTCATTTATAAATTCATGGATGATATGGATGAAAAAGCTAAAAGTATGGGCGGTAACCCTAGCTTCTTTACAAAAGACTTAGAAAAATATTCTTGGCGAGAACTTATGCGTCCAGCGCTCGGTGCTCAAGAAAAATTAAATATATACAGTGAAGCTTTGGAAAAGTTTTCAACTAGTGAAAACTTGCCCTCTCTTTTTAGAGATATTTTTCGTCAGGCATATTTGCCTTATCGTGACCCGCAAACCCTTAATTTATTTTTAAAAGAAATAGACTATTTTGATTATGCGCACAGCGAGGAGCTCGGCAATGCATTTGAGTATTTACTTTCTATTATGGGTTCACAAGGTGATGCAGGACAATTCCGTACGCCGCGTCACATCATAGATTTTATGGTGTCAGTTATAAATCCAAGTAAAGATGACAGAATCCTCGATCCAGCGTGCGGCACTGCTGGTTTTCTCATATCAGCGTATACTCATATTATGAATGCTCATGACGGATTAGACAATGAGACAGGTAAAAGTACTGACAAAGAAATCAGACTAACTCATATAGAAAAACAAAAAGTTTTAAATAATCTAGAAGGTTTTGACATATCACCAGACATGGCCAAGCTCGCCCGTGTTAACATGTATCTGCATGGCGCCAAAAGTCCCCACATATACGAGTACGATACGCTCAGTAGCGATACCAGATGGGACGATATGTATGATGTGATCCTAGCTAATCCACCATTTATGACACCAAAGGGTGGCATCATACCTCACAAAAGATTTGGAGTACAAAGTAATCGCGCTGAAGTATTATTTATTGACTATATAAAAGAGCATTTGACTCGTAATGGTAGAGCTGGGATAGTGGTACCAGAAGGGATTATTTTCCAAAGTGGTGTCGCCTATAAATCACTACGCAAAAGCCTACTCGAAGAAGGTTTGTACGCTGTGGTGTCACTACCATCCGGTGTGTTCCAGCCGTATAGCGGGGTCAAGACTAGTATACTTTTTATAGATAAATCCCTCAAAAATAAAAAAGACTTTTTGTTCATTGATATACAAAATGATGGTTACTCGCTCGGGTCTCAGCGCAGAGAGATAGATAAAAATGACTTGCCAGAGGCTATAAAGCAAATACAAGAATTTAGAAAAAATTCTCAATAAATATATGAAAAAAAATATGACAAACAAAGAAAATACTTTTTCTGAATTTCTTTTATATAAAACTCAAGATGAAAAAATCAAAGTTGAGATATTTTTACACAATGAAAATATATGGCTGTCGCAAGATAAAATAGCTGATCTGTTCGGGGTACAAAGACCAGCCATCACAAAACATCTAAAAAATATTTTTGAAACTGGAGAGTTGTCAGAGAGTCTGGTTAGTTCCATTTTGGAACATACCACAAAACATGGTGCCTTGGAAGGTAAAACACAGACCAAAGATGTTAAGTTTTACAATTTAGATGCTATACTTTCAGTTGGATATAGGGTAAGTAGCGGAAAAGCTACACAATTTCGCATCTGGGCCACAGAAAGATTAAGGGAGTATATCATAAAAGGCTTTACCATGGATGATGAAAGATTAAAAGATCCTAATGGTTTTTTTGGGCAAGATTACTTTGAGGAACAGCTGGCACGCATCAGAAATATTCGCTCAAGCGAGAGACGCATGTATCAAAAAGTCACAGACATATATGCACAGTGTAGTGCTGATTATGATCCAAATGAAAAAATTACAAAACTATTTTTTGCTACAGTACAAAATAAATTACACTTTGCAATGACAGGTAAAACTGCTGCCGAGATTATCTATAGTAGAGTAAGTAACGAAAAAGAAAACTTGGGACTAACTAGTTGGAAAAATGGACCAAGAGGTGATATAAGAGAGACTGATGTTATTATCGCAAAAAACTATTTAGACAGTAAAGAATTAGATTTTCTAAATAGAATAGTTACCATGTATTTAGATTATGCAGAAATGCAGTCTAAAAAAGGTGTCATCATGTATATGAAGGACTGGGTAGAGAAATTAGATTCATTCTTAAAATTTAATCAAGAAGAAATACTGAGTGACAATGGTAAAATAAGTCACGAAGTAGCAGAGTCTCTGGCCCTCGGTGAATATGAAAAGTATAGGGTAGAGCAAGACAGGAATTATATTTCTGATTTTGATCGTGAGGTTAAAGATCTCTTATCTCAAACCCTGGATAAGAAAAGTATAAAGATAATAAAACCCTTGTTAAATAAGGGTAAAAAGAAATAGTTCTTATCTTTACTTAAAATTATAATATGTCAAAAACTATCACAACACTAAACACTCTCATAATCTCAAAGTCGCAAATACTAGCGACGGCTGATTTCAACCTAACCGCCAGCCGCTACCGCATCACCACTGATTACACTAATGCAAAATGGCCGATGGTGGAATTGGGTGAATTGGAAACTGAAAATAAGATACTCTTTTTAAGAGGGCAAGGTGTTTCAAAAAAAGAATTAAATGAAAATGGTTTATATGACTGTATTCACTATGGTCAGATTTACACAATTTATGAACCAATAATTAAACATATTGAAAGTAAAACAAATGTTTTAGGAAAAATTCTTTCAGAAAAAGGAGATGTTTTAGTACCATCTACAACAACAGCTGACGCTTTAGGTATATCTGTTGGTAGGTCATTAAACAAAGCCGGAGTCATAATAGGTGGTGATATAAATATAATTAGAACTAAAAATGAGTATATACTTTCTGATTTTTTAGCTTATTTAATTAGCTTACCCCCCTTAAAAATAAAACTTTCAACATTTGCAAAAGGTGCTAATATTTTACATCTTTCTAATTCTGATTTAAGGCAATTAAAGATCCCACTCCCGCCACTCGAAATACAAGAGGAAATAGTGAAGGAGATAGAAGGATATCAGAAGAATGTAGAAATCAAAAAAGAAGAGATTGTAAAATTGGAGAGTGAGGTCAAGAGTGTGATCCAGAAAGTCTGGGGGTAAAAGTTATACACACAATTAACAGTTATTTTATTACTTTAGTGTTGTAACTTGTTAACAATTGGTATATAATTCTTTTATACAAATCTTTTGTATCTAGATTTAAATCTAGTAGATCTTTGACTTAGGTAGGTAAAAGTTAGGCATTAATATTTGTGGTTTTTTAAACCACGCCACGAAAGTGGCTATATGGGGTGGTGTAAATATCTCCCATAACTTTTCGCATATATTTATAGAACAGATAACCCGATGTAGGTTATTGTAATATTTAACAGAAATGTTTTATATTTTATAATATTAGCGATTAGGGAGCAGTAGAAAGATCTTGTCAAAGATCGAACAATATTAATGTCTACTGCTCCAAATAAAATATATGAACAAAAAAAAGAAATCTAAAATAAACAATAATATAAAAAATTTTATTTTAGATAAAATTGATTTCTTTATAAAGAATCCGGAAAAAGCTATTATAACTGCAAAAGCAGTGGTAAAGTTTTTCTCAGAGCCAAAAGATTTTTTCTAGTAAAACTATGAAAATCTACCTATCAAATCATTTATTGCTCTTTCTTTATATTTATAAATATGAATAAAGAATAGTAAATGACAAGAGAGATAAAATGCAAATTTAATAGTCTGCCCAGAAACATCTACACAAAAGAGGCTCTTATTAGTTATTTAAAAATACCAAAACCTGTAGTTAATAAAATTCTAAAAAATAAAAATAAATATTCTATAAATTTTAAAAAAAAGATAAAAGAAAAAGACAGAGATTTGACTGATTGTGAGGCTCAGTATAAACATATTCTTCGAAAAATAAACTCAGAATATTTGCAGAAAATTAGTTTGCCAAATTTTGTTCATTCTGGACCAAAAGAAAGATCTGTAAAGACAGCTTTAGTTGGGCATATAAAATACAACTATCATATAAAATTAGATTTTAAAAATTATTTTCCTTCCATAAAAACTGAGTTAGTTTCTAAGTCCTTGAAATATTTTAATGTACCGAAAAATATAAATATATTTCTGTCTAATTTTTGTACAAGAGATAATGTTTTACCTCAAGGTTATCCAACATCACCAATAATATCTGCTATTGTAACATGTTTTATTCTAAAAGATTTAGAACTATATAAAAATCAGAAAATATCTTTTTATGTTGATGATGGAATAATAAGTTCAGATAGTATGGAGGATAATCAGGATATCCTAAAAAGGATTAATGATTTTGCGTCAGAGAGTTTCATTTCAATCAATGAACTAAAAACTGAAACAGCCTACAAAAAATATGTTATCAGCGATGACACTAATAAAAATAATACACAATTTAAAATTCTTGGTATGGTGCCTAATGATAACATTATAGGAGTTCCAAGAAGTAAGGTAATGGAATTAAGTAATAAATGTTTTAAATTAAATAAAGACAAAGAGAGTACAAAAGATGTAATTTATCTAAATAAATTACACGGAAGTATTTCTTATGTTACAAACAATTCAAAAATAAAAAAAGCCAAAAAACTTTCCAGGGTAAGTTTATTAATTTCTAAAAGAATGTCTGCCTTAAGTGATATTTAATTGTAGTTTTTTTATTTATAAAAGTCAAGGGATTGTACCCGATCAATCACAAAGTCACTAACATAAGACGGGATGCGGGACTGGTTGGAGGATAGGTTAAAAGTTTGGTGGCACTATTGACTTTGTCCCACCAAAAACACCAAAATAGGTTAGACAAATAGCTTTGTTCCACCAAACTTAAAATCATATTATCTAATTAGTTTTTATCTGAACAGCTTATCTAGCCATGATCTTCATCTGATCCTCAGAAGCTTTTTTAAGTATAATCGAAAACACTTTCTTTTTATTACGAGAGTCGGAGTGCATAAATTGTGCCAGAGCAGACGGGGCAGTTTCTTTTTTCTCTAAACCAAATAGTTTTTTTAACATGATTGTATTATAACATCTTTTCCAGATTTTCTCTAGTGTACTTTTCAGGTATGTGGAAATCTATTTTTTCTATATTTAAATGAGAGTCTATGAGCTTACCTCCCATATCTTTTATCAGTAAATTAACCGAAACATTTTTTTGAAATTTATCTTTAATCTTATTGACATTTTCTTTAGATAAGAAATACTGATCTATAAAATCTTCTTTTCTTATTTTCCTTTTTTCTACCTTCTCTCTTTCTTGCACAAAAATCCAAGCAAGTAAGGGGTCTTGGTATACATAAAGAATATCAATATAATAATTTTTAGAAATAGCTCTTTCTATGTTTTTTTCTGACGCTTCATATTTAGAAAAAGTTCCATCTAAAATAAAATTTTTATTGTATTTAAAAACATTATCTAAAGTTTTATTAATCACCGCAGAAACAGCAGCTTGATACAGGTGAGCATTCTCTCCATTATAACCAACAGGAGAAAACTCTTCGCGTATTTCATCTGGGTCTATTCTTGTCAGGATCTCTTTTATTTTTAAATGCTCTACAAATCTTTTAGAAGTTTCTGTTTTTCCTGCTCCAGGAGACCCAGCCATAAAAATAGCAAAAGGCTTTCCGTCCGAAGGAATATTTTTTATATCTCCAAATAGTTTCAGTGATATCTCTCTCTTATTTTTATTGCTCCAGCTTAATATATCCTTTTCTGTCATAGATTTTTAATCTTACCTCACCCGATCAATCACAAAGTCACTAACATAAGACGGGATGCGGGACTGGAGAGTGGGCCCTAATTTGTACCAGTCGTTAAGGTCAAGGCCTAGAGCATCTAGATCAGCGTAGCGCTTGCTGTCTATCGCGCTCCTGACACCAGCGTCACCAGCATACGCGGTGAATGCATGATGAGCTACAGTAAAATTGGTGCCGTCGACTAGGTCGCTGTTAGTAGTCATAAAGTCATCCCAAGATTTGTTAGTTACTGTACTACGTGAATCAAATCCCTCACGGTCACCAAAGACGTATTCTAGTATCTCACTAAAACTAGGGAGGCGGTCTATTTTGAATTTGTTTTTAATTAGGTCGCGGGTGATAAAAAGATTTGGCTTGTTGTATATCTCTTGCTTAAAATATTCCTCGGCGCTTTCTTGGTCACCACTTTCATAATACCCTTTTAGAGTCTCGTCTTTACTTAACTCCTCGCGCATACGCTTGCCAAAGGCTTCTCGGTCTATACGCATACCGTCATTACTTATCTGCTCCTCTTTTATACTCGCCAGATAGTCGGCGCTCTTATGATCGTACTCATCTTGTATTGTGTTTGGTGTATCTCCTCCAACATCTCCCGCCTCACTCTCTGGACCTTTTGTGAACGTGCCTATTTTTGGAGGTAATTTTATCGCTTCATCATACTTAAACGTCTTTTCAAAAAACTCACATACAGCAAAGAAGTCGAATAGTTTATATGATGTCTTGTACTCATTTAGATTATCCGGCTTATATGTAAAAGTATGTTTTCTGGTCCCGCGTCCTTTCATCTGAACAAAATCTGCCGGTGAAAATACAGGACGCAAAAATGCGATGTTGAGTATATCAGGGCAGTCATAACCCGTCGCCATCATACCCACTGTGACACAGATACGAGTTTTGCTAGTTTTGTATTCTGGAAAATTATTATCAGCAAATATACTTAATCCATTTAGTTTGTTATTGGTAAAGTTTGTAGTCATTTGCTGGGCCTCATCAACGTTAATAGTCACTTGTACAGCAAAGTCGCTATTATAAATATTTGGCCATTTTTTCATGGCTATCTGGTTTAGGGTGTGGGTTATTTTGACAGCGTGCTTTTGAGTACGGCAGAATATGAGTGACTTGCCAAATTCGCCAGTAATAGGATCTACAAGTCCATTCTCTATAATTTGCTTACAAAATTCAAAGTTGGTCTCGTCATTGAAAAATTTTCTTTCAAAATGTTTAGAATAATATATTTGTTTTTCAGTAGCTCCGTCCTCGGTGGTACGCTCTACTTCTAAGCCGTCCTGACTAAGTAGTTCGGTTGTGACTTTTGTGCGAGCATCTATGACGTATGGTTGTATTAAAAATCCTTCTTTTGCTCCTTTGGCCAAGTCGTATTCATATGTCGGGTCACCACTTTCGCAGCCAAAAGTTTTGTAAGTATCAAGCAGCTCACGGCGCTCTATAGATTTTTTATTATTAATATTGTCACCTAGGTTTTTAAGATAGTTTTTAGGTGTTGCGGTAAGGCCAAGTTTGTAGCCTATAAAATATTCAAAGACTGCGCGCGCGTTACCGCCTATACTGCGATGTGCTTCATCACTTACTACTAATTCAAAATCAGTAGGCGAGAAATGAGTTTTGTATTTATCATTATGCATTAGCGACTGGACGGTTGTGATAACTATATTTGCTTTTTGCCAATCATTTTTATTGTCTTTATAGACAACACTAACCCAATCTTTCAAAACATTTTTAAAGTCCTTGATTGCTTGCTCCTCTAACTCTATTCTGTCCACAAGAAAAAGAATACGCTTGGCATTACCTGTAGATAAGAACAGTTTTGCTAGCGCAATGGTTGTCTTGGTTTTACCAGTACCTGTCGCCATCTCAAGGAGGTAACGATCACGACCCTCTGCTGCTGCAGCCTGAACGGCATGTATGGCACCGAGCTGATATGGGCGTAATATGATAAGATTATTATTTAAAATATATTTAGTTCTCGTATCACCACCAACTTTATACTCTGGATTCTCTAGAAAACTCGGTAGCTGAGTTAAAGCCAGATAATTTTCATCTACTTTTTCATTGGCTAATCTTTCTGGTTTTAACTCCATCTCTGCAGCTGATTCTAAGCTTTTTTGAGTAGGGAATTCTGATATTGGCTTTGGATTACCACTAGCTGTATCCCAAAAATAGTGGGAGATGCCATTGCTGAGTATGATATAACGTGCGCGCAGTTCACGAGCATAACACCTTGCCTGTTCCTTGCCTTCAAGAGGGGATTTTTTCTCTGCTTTGGCCTCTATTACGCAAAGCGGGAAACCTTTTGTGTCAAAGAGTAAATAATCCGCAAATGTGGTACCATCATCTTCTGCTTTGACGGGCTGTTCGGTTTTGATATTAACTTTAAAGTCCCAACCACTTTTTTCGAGTAATTTGTTAATTATAATTCTAGATTCAGATTCGTTCATTTTCATATTATAGCATATAATCCTTTTTACCTCCCCAAAACTTTCCTCACCTCCTCCCTCACCACATCCGCATCTGACCACTTTTCTTTTGCACCGTTAGCGCGCATTATATATGGATCTGTACCTTTACCGCTGATTATAACTATTGGTGTTTTTGATTTAGTGTTATTTTCTTTCGTGTTTATATTTTCTGTGCTACTTATATTTTTATATTCTAGTTTTTGATCTGTGTATTTTTGTGCTAGTTGTATTGCATGATTTATCGCCTCTCTCCTCTCTTCTATTATTTCAAAAGTTTTATTTTTGATACCACTAGCGACATGATCCATTATTTCTCTTGGATTATCATCATACGGGTCCTCATCTGTTATGATTATTCTATCTGCAAAGTCCTCAGCCACTTTTCCTAGTTCTGCTCTTTTTCCCATGTCGCGACCACCACCACAAGACCCCAGCACAGCTATTATGTATCTATCAGTATAAGTCTGATACAACTTTGTCAGGCTATCAACAGTGTGAGCATAGTCAACTATAATATCAAAATCCTGACCAGCGTCTATGTGCTGTACTCTGCCACTAATTTCTTTTAAATCAAATAGAGCAGAGTCTATTATTTTTTCATCTATACCAATAGACAGTGCAAAAGTTTTACAAGCTGCAGCGTTTAATTTATTAAAATCACCATCAACTGACAATTTTATTTTATCAGCATCTATTTTATTATATTTTAATTTTCTATCTACTTTAAAATCTAAAAAATCTGGAGCGTGAGTACTATCACTATTAACCACTATTGTTGTTATGGGTTTGCAACTATTTTGCACAGCTTTTGCTAGGCGCAGCTTGCAGGCTTTGTATTTTTCAAAAGACCCATGACTATCTATGTGCTCGGGGGACAGATTGGTAAAAAGTAAAGTATCAATAGAGACGCCAATATGTCTATAAAATCTAGCTCCCTCACTAGTCATCTCAATGATAGCATAATCACATTTTGCATCCACCGCTTGTCTTAAAAAGTTTTGCACAAAAAATCTCCCAGGCATAGTCATCTTGTACATATTTGGTCTATTATTTTCTCCTATTTTGAATCTGATTGTGGAAAGTAGTGCAGTCTTGTGTCCAGATTTTTCAAGTATCGCATTCATGAACTCTGAAGTGGAACTCTTGCCCTTTGTGCCTGTTATTGCTATTACATGTATTTTTCTGGATGGATTTCTATTTATTATTGTACCTACTATAGATAGTCCAGCATGATAAATTGGCTGGAGATTTTTATATATACTTTTTGGTATTATTTTTTGTATTTTACGCAATATTTGTTCTGTCATATTTTTACTATTGTTATTGATATATAATAACATATTTTTATTTTATGTTATAATATTTATATGAAAAAATATGATGACTGGAGTGAAAAGAAAAAGACATTAAATAACAGGTCATACATACCACCAGAAGTTAAAATAGGCGACGTGTATTGGTTTTCTTTTGGTTTAAATATTGGAAAAGAGATAGATGGTAAAAGTAATAATTATACTAGACCAGCTGTAATATACAAAATAATAACTAGAACTTCTTTTCTGGTTATACCACTCACTACTTCAGAATATTTTTATGACTCTTGGCATATGGAGATAATCAATCATAAACAAGAGAAAACTTTACTCTGTTTTAACAATATAAGAGTTATGGATTTTAGAAGAATGAAAAACTTTCTATTTTCTTTAAAAGAAAATGACCTATCAAAAGCGATAGATCATTTTAATAAGTTGTTTTGTTCAAGTTCTGCTACTAATGTAGCAGGGGACAGGGGTTTGCGCCCTGACGCAAGTGCAGTAGCACCTAATACTATTATAACAAATGTAGACATTTTGTCAAATTAAAATTAAGTTTTATTTTTTTATTATTTGTAGTATAATATAAATAAGTAGAAATTCTAAAAATATATGCAAAATAATAAAATCACAGGCCACATACACCCGATAACTTTAGCTATAGATGAGTTGTCAAAAATCTTTACTACTCTAGGATTTGATGTATATGACGGTCCAGAAATTGAGGACGAGTGGCACAATTTTGACGCTTTAAATATACCTAAAAATCACCCAGCAAGAGATATGCAAGATACTTTTTGGGTCAAAGACAAAAGAGTGTCAAATAAATACGGTGAGGATGTCGGATATGTCCTGCGTACTCACACCTCTGGGGTACAGATCAGAACCATGGAAAAATGGGTAAAAGAAAACAGAGAGTTTCCAATCGCCATGATATCCCCTGGAAAAGTTTTTAGAAATGAAGCGACAGATGCTACTCACGAGGCTCAGTTCCACCAGATAGAATTATTATATGTAGCCAAGGATGCTAGTCTCGCTATGATGATAGGCGTTATGGAAAAGTTATTCTCAGAGTATTTTGGAGGGGATATAAAAATCAGATTGCGCTCTTCTTATTTTGCTTTTGTAGAGCCTGGTAATGAGGTGGATATGCAGTGTTTCAAGTGTTTAGGTTCTGGGAAAAAGGGTGGTATTATTGGTGGCGGCAGCGAAGCTGCCGCCACAGAAAACTGTTCTGTCTGCCGTGGTGCTGGCTGGGTGGAGATTGGCGGTGCTGGCATGGTGCACCCCAGAGTTTTAGAGGCTGGAGGTATAAACCCAAGCGAATACAGAGGATTTGCTTTTGGTTGTGGTATCGATCGTATGATTATGTTAAAGTATGGAGTGGATGATGTTAGATCCTTGTACGATGGGGATCTGTGTGTTGTAAATCAGTTTTAGGTGTAAAAATATTGTATTTGAAAAACTTTGTTTTTACAGAGAAATATGGTATATTTATATAAATAGATTTTAATTTAATTTCAAAACATATGGCAAAAGATTATTATAGTACATTAGGAGTTGATAAAAAAGTTAACAAAGACGAGCTTAAAAAAGCTTTTTACAAATTAGCTGCAAAACATCATCCAGACAAGGGTGGTGACGAGGCAAAGTTCAAAGAAGTAAATGAAGCTTATCAGGTTTTAAGTGATGAAAAAAAGAGAAAAGAGTATGACATGTATGGTCAGACTTTTTCTGGTGCAGGATCAAATGCCGGAGGACAACAGTCTCAGGGTGGATACGGTGGTTTCGGAGGTTTCAATCCAAATGATTTTCAAAATATGGAGTTTGATATGGGGGATCTTGGGGATATTTTTGGAGAGATGTTCGGTGGTTTTGGAGGAGGCTTTAATGCTCCTCGTGAGAGGCGTGGTCGTGACATGTCTCTCGAGATAGAGATATCTTTCAAAGATGCGATTTTTGGCACAGAGAGAAAAGTGGTTATAAACAGAACCTCAAAATGTGTCACATGTAAAGCGACAGGCGGCGATATAAATGCTGGAAAAGTTAGCTGTACAAAATGTAATGGAAAAGGTAAGGTTCATGAGATGAAGAGAACTGTGTTTGGGCAGATACAGACACAAAAAGTTTGTAGTGATTGTGATGGTGTGGGTACAAGCTACAAAGATAAATGTAAAGACTGTAAGGGACACGGCGTAAAAGATTTAAAGGTGGAAGTTTCTATCAATGTTCCAGCAGGTATACAAAATGGTGAAATGGTAAAAATGACAGAAATGGGTGAGGCAGTACGCGGCGGTATATCAGGAGACATGTTTATAAAAGTCAGAGTACAAGCTGACAAAGTCTGGAAGCGTGAAGGTTATGACTTGGTGATGACGCACAAGATTAAGCTTAGCGATGCACTGCTAGGACTAAAACACACAGTACAAGCCATGGATGGACCCATAGAGCTGATTGTTGATGGTGGTGTAGGTATAGGTGAAGTTATCAGAATACCAGGCAGAGGAGTTCCTGTTACAGGCAGAAAGGTGAGAGGTGATGTGCTTATTAACCTAAGCATAGAGCTACCAAAAAAGTTATCATCTAAAACTAAAAAATTAGTAGAAGAATTAAAAGCAGAGGGTATATAGTTTCAAGATTTTCTATATTTTTATTTTATGGTATAATATAAATATGTTAGATTTGCCAGATAAAAAAATAAATACAAATGTTTATATTGACGGAGCAAATCTTAAAAAAGGTATAGAATTTTTAGATAGAGAGATAAATTATAAAAAGCTGTATGACTGGTTACGTAAAAAATATAGAGTTAAAAAAGTGTATCTTTTTCTGGGGTATATAAAAAAATTAGATGTATTTTATGGCGAACTTACTGATATGGGGTACAGTATAATATTTAAAGAAACTTTTTTTGAAGATAGTATATTAAAAGGAAATTGTGATGCTGAGCTCATATTAAATTGCATAAAAGATTTTTATGAAAATGAATACGATAATGCTATTTTAATAAGTGGCGATGGTGATTTTTCTTGTCTTGTAAAGTTTCTAGAAGAAAGAAAATCTTTGTGTAGAGTTATCGCTCCAAATATAAAACGTTGCTCAGTCTTTTTAAAAAGGTCTACAAATAAAATAGTTTACATGGAGAAAATGTTAGATATTATATCTGACATAAAAGAAAAAGCTCCCAGTGAGGGCGCGCCTGTACTGGGATCTTTTTCGTAGTTATGTTACTATTATAGTGTATAGTAAACAAAAAGTCAAGTAATCTTTTTGTTTCAAGATTTTCTATATTTTTATTTTATGGTATAATATAAATATGAAAAAAACATTAGTGAGCGGCGTACAAGCAAGTGGCAAGATACACATAGGTAATTATTTTGGTGCCATGAAGCAAAATATAGAACTGACCAATAGCGGCGAGTTTGAGAGCTTTATATTTGTCGCAGATTATCATGCCCTAACCACTCTTAAAAATGGAGCAGAGCTTTCTGAAAATATTTATGACTTGGTGGCTAGTTATGTAGCGCTAGGATTAGATATTTCAAAATGTGTATTTTTTAAACAGTCCGATGTGATAGAACATACAGAACTGTCATGGATATTATCTACAAATGTCACAGTACCATACATGATGCGCGCACATGCATACAAAGATAGCGAAGCAAAAGATAACGATACAAATGTTGGAGTGTTTTCATACCCTATACTTATGGCGGCGGATATACTCATGTATGGTGCTGACATAGTACCAGTGGGCTCTGATCAGAAACAGCATATAGAGTACACTCGTGACATGGCTGGGTATTTTAATAGAGCATACAATACAGAGTATTTTAAATTGCCAGAGGATTATATATTAGCAGAAGTGGCAACACTACCAGGTATAGATGGTCAAAAGATGAGCAAGAGTAAAAATAATCACATACCGATATTTGCAAATGAAGAAGAGATAAAGAAAAAAGTTATGGGTATAGTTACAGACAGTCTATTGCCAACAGATAAAAAAAATCCAGATACAAATAATATTTACAACATACATAAACACTTTTTAACAAAAGAAGAAAACGTTATACTTAGAAGTAAATTTGAAAATAGCAGCATAGAAAATCCATATGGTTACGGTGATGCAAAAAAAGAATTGCTAGAAACTATTTTAAATTTTAGAAAAGGTAAAATAGAAATATACAATGATCTGATAAATGATAAAGCAAAAATAAAGCAAATATTAGAAGTTGGTGCCAAAAATGCAAAAGTAGTAGCAAGCAAAACCATGAGTGAAGTTAAGAAAATAGTAGGATTAAGTATATAATCTTGTGTCTATTTTTATAAAAACTATTAATTTATTGTTTTAGTGTTTGGGCTGGATATGTTATAATAAATATGTTATAATAAATATATTATTGAATTAATTTTAATATAATAACATGCCGAGATAGCTCAGTTGGTAGAGCATTTCCCTGAAGAGGAAGGGGTC
>JAYTBU010000044.1:0-25496 GCA_043736875.1 bacterium | reverse complement strand
CCGCTTTTATATATGTGGATAAAAAACCAAAACTAATTACATTTACAAACCCCGTCAGTACAATCTGTGCACTCAGCTTTTGCAGTTGTATCGGCATCAGACCCCATTCCTAGCTTTGCCATTATTACACTTTTGATCTCTGGTATAAAGCTTTTTACATCTTCATCAGAAATAGTACCGTCCTCGAGCTTTGCGGCTATAGCAGGTGACATTTCTTTTATTTTATCCATAAGACCGAACTTGTTAACATAACCAGTAAACTTTTCAACATTGATATCGTCAAAATTAACAAGGTTAGCAGCGGCACCACTAACTGCATTTGTAACTTGTGATGTAGCGCTACTTATCATATCATTAACTTTATTTCCAAATAATCCTTTTACTGTGTCTAAAATTCCCATATTTTTATTGTTTATATTATGTTTTTAATATAGCTATTTTAATTTACAACAAATAATTTTGTAACTATATCGCTATGTGTAATCAAGTATAGCATTTTATTTTAAAATATGCTATAATTTTATCTATTGGAAGTGTGGCCGAGTGGTTTAAGGCACCTGTCTTGAAAACAGACGACCCTAAAGGTCCGTGAGTTCGAATCTCACCACTTCCGCCAACATATTTTAGTATCGGTGTAAACTCACTTACATAAAAATATAAATAAAAAATATGATAAAAACCATAGAGATAGAGATGAGAGGTAGTTTAAAAAAAGATTAAATTAAATCTTTAATAGAAAAGATTCTAGAAGAAGGAAAGTTTGTAAATAGGAAAGAAAGAGTGTTAATAGACTACAGTAATTGCCTTCCAGAAGGAGATTTACAGAAGCGTAAGTTAGATGTGCGTCTACGTAATACAAATAAAAAATCAGAAATAATACTTAAGTCAGGTTCGTGGGGAGGAAGTGATGTAAGAAAAGAATATAGTGTGCTGAGT
This sequence comes from bacterium, assembly GCA_043736875.1. Taxonomy (GTDB): domain Bacteria; phylum Patescibacteriota; class Minisyncoccia; order Phycocordibacterales; family UBA5272; genus JAUPVO01. The sequence goes on along the minus strand of JAYTBU010000044.1, from coordinate 24,560 downwards.
GAATCACCTTTTGATAATCTAGTGCAGGTATATAAATTGATAGGCTTGGATAAAGGAGTACTGTGTATTAGGAATATTGATGTTTTTACATATGAAGGTGTAGAAATAGCTCTTGTTGAAGTCCCTGGTCACTCATACTTTTTTGAAGCAGAGATAGAGCTTTCAGAAGTGGAGGGAGTAGAAAAAGCTCAAAAGATTATACTGAGTGTTCTAGAAAAGTTAGGGCTAACAGTATATACGGATACTGAGTACTTTGAATATATAGAAATACTAAATAAAGAGGCTAATAAAATATTTGATGCAAATATTGAGTCAGAAGATTATTTCAAAGAAAATTTTGGAATTTAAAAAATAAAAAGCCACCCCTATTACCAGGGATGGCCAGATCCAATGTCGTCACTTCTTTCCGGTGTTACCCTTCACGTTGACACGACCTTGGATTATCTTGAGGATGGGTCGATTACCAATCATCCCATCACGAGCGAACTGCATACCACACGAAGCGCAAACCCCGTCCCCTTTAGTAGTGTCTTCGCTTATGTTGCTCGTAAAGCACTTTACCAGCGAGCCAGGCCCTTCCTTCTCGTACTTAAACAAGAAAGTAAGACATTGATCACAGTGGATTTTTATGCCAAAGAGGCGTTTGGTTTTTTTCATAGTTACCTCATTTGGATCTTGAGTGCATAGAATTCTGGAGGACAGACTCCAACACAAGCGTTGCAACCGATGCAGTTGTCTTTGATGACCACGAGCTTCGACTGCTCTTTTCCTCGGCTGACAAACTTGAGTGCGTCAAATGCACATGAAGATGCACACTCGAGACATCCTGTGCATTGGTCAGCAATCACCAGCGGGGGAAGCGCTTTAAACACATGCTGTTCGGTCAAAGAGTGTGAATACCCAACCAGCTCGGCACAGTTCGAGAACAGTTCATGATCCGCAAAGTAATTTTCTAAGCCACTGGTGATGCTCTCAAATACACTGGGACCGTGCAGTGCCGGTGCGGTGTATAGCTGAACCGCACTTGCACCAGCGAGCATCATTTGGAGGAAGAACTAGTTAGTGCAAAAGAGAAATCTATTGTAATTGAAAATTTCCCAATAAACAATTAATAATTTAACAATAATTAATGATATACTATACAACATGAAAAAGAAAATAATATTTTTAGATGGTGACGGAACACTTTGGTATCCTAAAAAAACCAAAAGAACTGTAAAGCCTCACTGGGTGTATCATGATGCTGAGACTAAAGATAATTATTTAGAGCATTTAGAACTAACCCCTAATGCAAAAGATACATTGGAAAAACTCTCAGCGAGGGGTATATATTTAGTTATAATATCTGCAAATCCTTATGCTGAAGATATTGCTATAGCAGAAATAAAAGACAGGCTAAACTATTTTGGAATAACGAGTTTATTCTACTCTATAAGGTCTTCTCCTGGTGATAATCCTGATGGTAAAGCTTCAGTGTTGCTAGAGATTATTGAGAAACTTGGACTTGAAAAAGAAGATGCCCTTATGATTGGGGATAGTTATTTTTATGATTATGAAGCAATAAAAAAAGTGGGGGTCGATGCCTTTTGGATTGAAAATACCGTATCTAAAGTCCCTGAAATAATGCCAGAAGACTTAAAAAGCCTAAAAGAGGTGAAAGATCTTTTAAATATTATTGAAATGATATAATACACAACATAAAGAACTTTAAATAAATGAAAATCTACCTCGACATAAACGGAGTTATAGAATATTATGATAAGCCATTGTCAGTAACAGAAGAATTGTATTTTGCATATTTTTATTAAAGTATTATTTTATTTTCAATCAAGTCCTCTGTGTCTAACATTTTCTTATCATGATTATTTAAAATAGTTTTTTCTATTTTTACTATCACAAGATCATGATCATCTACTTCTATATATTTTTCTATTTTACATAGTAGCACAAATGCACTTTCTTTTAAATATTTAAGTTCTGTGCTTTTTATTTTAATATTTTTATCACCCTCTTTTTTATAATCATCTTTTTCTATATTAACTTTAAAAATATCTAGACTTTGTTTTTCTAAAAATTTTACTTTATCATATTTTATTCCAGACTTTTTGCCGAGAACTCGTATCAAGCTCATCTGAGCCTCGCAAAGCGCTTGTAATAAAAAATATTTTTGTTTTTTATTACCAAATATATTCTTGTGTGTTTGAGTTTCTCTATATATTGCGATCACATACATTTTTGGACTCATTGTTATTGGTGTTGCATATGTGACTATGTTCATATTTACTTTACCATTTTCATCAACACTAGACAAGCTGTAAACTTGCGACTCTACTCTATTCCACGGATTTCTTTTTTTCATAATTTAATTATATTAAATAATTATTTTAAATCTTCTACGTATTTTTTAAAATTATCCAATATTGATTGCCAGCCACTGATTTGTAATTCTATACTGTTAAGATTTTCTGAATCAAAGATTTCGGTTACTTTTGTGGCGGAAGCTTCGCTTCCGCCACTCATATTCTCACCCTCTACACTTTCAAATAAAACCTCGCACTCCCTGTTCATTGCTTCACTATCTAATTTATCCATTTTATATTTTAATCTTGCTGTATATTTTCCATTTTTATTTTCTAACAATTCTACCTCTGTATACTCACCAGTAAAATCAAAGCTCGCCGAGTTATCAAGCGCGTGCATATTAGTTAAAAATCTACCTCCCACCCTCACATCATTTTCTACATTACCTACACCCCAGTCAGCACCAGCGTGACACCAGACTTTTACACTTTCAATATTAATCCATTTATCCAAGACATTTTGTATGTCGCTGTTTAATATTGTTTCTACTTTTAATTTTTGCATATTTTTATATATCCATTATACCACACAAAAAATAAAAAGACTGTAAAAGTCTTTTAAAATATGTTATTATATAGTAATAAAATTAAAAAATATTTCTACTTATATATGCTTAAAAAAATAATACACAAAACTAGACAACACAAAAAATCTAGACTTTTTTCAAAACTTTTCAAAGAGACCACTTTTTTTCTTTTTGGTCTAGGATTTGTTTCACTTGCTGTTTTTTTAATATGGGTAGCAACTATAAAGCTACCTGATTTTAATGATTTTGAAAATAGGAAAATAGCTAATAGTACAAAGATTTATGACAGAACAGGAAAAGTATTGCTCTATAATCTCCATGACAATATAAAAAGGACACAGATTAAAAATGATGAGATAAGTGATTATATAAAGCAAGCAACAATATCTATAGAAGACAGAGATTTTTATAATCACTTTGGCATAAGTCCAAGAGGTATACTACGTTCTGTTTGGGTAGCTTTTACAAATGGATCAGTGACCCAAGGAGGCTCAACTATTACACAACAAGTAGTTAAAAATGCCCTGCTTACAAGAGAGAGGACTTTGTCCAGAAAATTAAAAGAATGGGTACTAGCAATAAAACTTGATGCGCAGGTTAACAAAGACGATATTTTAAATATCTATCTTAACGAGTCCCCATATGGTGGTACTATATATGGTGTCGAGGAGGCTTCTCTTTCGTATTTTGGTAAACACGCAAAAGACGTAACTATTGCAGAGGCAGCATACTTAGCTGGCATGCCTCAGGCTCCGTCACGATACTCTCCGTTTTCTGGTGACAGACTGCAGCTTGAGACAAGGAAAAATATAGTTTTACAAAAAATGTATGAAGAAAAATTTATAGATGCAAAGCAGTTTGAAACAGCGATGAGTGAAAAAGTTACCTTTTTATCTAGAGATAGTTCAAATGGAAAAGCTTTTCATTTTGTATTCTATGTTAAAAATTATCTAGAAGAAAAATACGGTAAAGATGTAGTTGAAAATGGTGGACTAAAAGTCATCACAACTCTTAACTGGGATTATCAAAAAGAAGGAGAGATAATAATAAAAGAAGGAGCTCTTAAAAATTCTAAAAACTATGGCGCTGAAAACTCGGCCATGGTAAGCATAGACCCAAAATCTGGACAGATACTTGCCATGGTTGGTTCTCGTGATTATTTTGACACGCAAATAGACGGTAAATACAATATTGCTACTGCACTTCGTCAGCCAGGATCAACTTTTAAGCCAATAGTTTATCTGCTTGGATTTATGAAAGGTTTTGAACCTGAAACAGTGCTCTATGATATACCCACCCAGTTCTCAACTAACTGTGACTCTTATGGCACAAGTTTAAATGGTGGCAAATGTTATGCTCCTGTTAATTATGATGGCAATTTTCATGGACCAGTATCACTGCGTATCGCTCTGCAAAACTCATTAAATATACCTGCAGTAAAAATGTTATACCTTGTGGGAGTTAAAAATACACTAGACTTTGCAAAAAAATTAGGGGTTACTTCTCTTGGTGATTATTCTAGATTTGGTCTCTCTCTTGTGCTTGGTGGTGGTGAAGTATCCCTACTTGAAATGACAAATGTATATGCTACTTTTGCAAATAGTGGCGTCTATAATCCTACAACACCTATATTAGAAGTTACAGATAAAGATGGTAACGCGATAGAAAAATACACAACAAAAAGCCGTGATGTTATACCAAAAGAATATACAGACAAATTATCTAATGTATTATCTGACTCTGCTGCCCGCTCTCTAACTTTTTCATATGGTAACCCGATAAACTTTTATGAGAGGCAGGTGGCAGCAAAAACAGGTACAACCAATGATTTTAGAGATGTTTGGGTTATGGGTTATACTCCAAGTATAGCAGTAGGTGTCTGGGGTGGTAATAATGATAATAGGTCAGTTAAAAATGTAGCCGGTGCAGTACTGTCTCCTGTGTGGCGTAAATATATGAATTATGTTTTAAAAGATTTACCTGTTGAAAGTTTTGATACGCCAGCACCGTTACCGGCCGACTCACCATCATTTATAAATGGAAACTACTGTGCCGATGGAGCTGGTACAATCTTGCGTTATGTTGGGGGAAATGGTAGTAATGGAGGTTATGGAGATTCTCAATATAATCTATGGAATACTCCTATAGTTTCTGGTGGGTATTGTAACCGAGGTAATGCAAGCAGTAGTATACCTGAAGACGGTACAATCACCACCTTTCCTGATACTATAAATACAAATGTTCCGATACCAGATCCTATAATAATAAACATGCCAGAAGATCCAAATACAGTTACAATACCTAATACAGGAAACTAACCTACTCTAACTCCGTTACTCATCTCAGTATTTATACTTAATAGTGAAAATTTTTCAGCCTCACTAGCGGCAAGTATCATGGCTTCACTATACTGTCCCATGATTTTTCTTGGTTGCAAATTAGTCACGAAAGGATATTGTTTACCCACCAGATCTTCAGATGTGATATATTTTCTTATCCCCGAAAATACAGTACGTATATGTTTTTCTTTTTCTGTTATACCTCCTTCATTTTCTATTTCACTTTCCTCACCAAAATCAACAGAGAGTTTATAAAGTTTTTCACTACCTTCCACTATTTCTGCATTTATTATTGTACCTACTTTTATCTCTATTTTTAAAAAATCATCTATACTAACAAATTTATTTTCTTCTGCTAATTTTTCTGCAACTAATTCTTTTTTTATTTCTTCTGTTGTTTTATTGTCTTGCATATTTATTTTTATTTAAAATTTTATTCTTGATCATCAACCTCTTGTTCATCTTCATCTTTGTATACTTTTGGATTTATCCTGTCTAAAAACCTTTGTAATATGAGCGCTGCTGCTGCATCATCTACATCACGATTAGCGTCTGGCTGGCGCCTTGCTTCTGCTGTAGTGAACCATTCTTTTTCATAATATACTTTTATATTTTTAAGCTCTAGCTCATCTCCAAAAGATTTTGCCTTTTCTGCAACAGGGTTAGGATTGCCTTTTTGGTCTAGAGATAGCCCTATAACTACACCGTCTATACTCATTGCTTTTACTATTTCTAATGTGTCACGAACAAGGTCTTTGTTATTTTCACTTATCATCATAGGAAAAGCGAGCTTACCTTCGCCATCACTCTCTGCAAAACCAACTTTTTTTGTACCATAATCTATACCCAAGTATTTCATAATTTTATTATATTATTTTTATTTTTTGTATTTTATATACTCTATATTATAGCATAAAAACTTTTCTTTTAAAAAGAAATATATATGTTTATTTCTCTATTTTACTATGTTTCAAAACTTTTTTTAAGTATTTACCTGTGTGACTGTTTTTATTATTTGCTACATCTTCTGGTGTACCTATCGCTACTATGTTACCACCACCAATACCACCTTCGGGACCTATGTCTATTATGTGATCTGCATTTTTAACTATATCTAGATTATGCTCTATTAGCACTACTGTGTTACCTTTATCCACTAATTTATTTAATATCTCTATTAGCTTTGCTATGTCATCGTAATGAAGTCCTATAGATGGCTCATCGAGCAAGTATATAGTTTTCTCTACGTGATTTCTGTATAATTCTGACGATATCTTTACACGCTGAGCCTCACCACCAGAGAGTGTGGTTGCTGACTGACCAAGTTTTAGGTACCCGAGGCCTACGTCGTTCATACTTTTCACTCTATCGTATATAGCTGGTATGTCTTCAAAAAATACAAGAGCTTCTTCTACTGTCATCTCTAGTATGTCATAAATATTTTTACCTTTCCATTTTACTTCGAGTGTCTCCTTCATAAATCTCTTGCCACTACACACATCACACAAAACATACACTGTAGGCAAAAAGTGCATCTCCACTGCTATCTGACCATTACCATCACACGCCTCACACCTGCCTCCTGGAACGTTAAAAGAAAACCTGCCTGCTTTCCAGCCGCGTAGTCTCGCCTCTTCTGTCTCACAAAATATATCACGTATGTGTCCCCATGCACCGGTATAAGTTGCCGGATTTGACCTTGGTGTCCTACCTATTGCTGACTGATCTATCAGAACTAACCTAGACACATACTCTGTCCCTGTAAAACTTTCACAGTTATATGTCTTTGCACTTCTTTGCTTTCTTTCTAATCTCGCCTCTAGATTTCTATTTAATATCTCATACATAAGTGTACTTTTTCCTGATCCTGATACACCAGTTATAACAGTCATAACTTTTAGTGGCACTTTTACGTCCATGTTTTTTATATTAAAAGAGTTGGCACCTTTTACTATTATCTCACCATGTTTCTCACGTCTTTGTTTTGTGTATGGTATACTCTCTTCACCGCGCAGATAAGCAAGTGTCCTTGATTTACTTTTATTAGTTTTTGCTGTTAATAATTCTTCTAGATAATCTGCAACTATCACATTGCCGCCGTGTACCCCCGCAGCAGGACCAATGTCTATGAGGTAGTCGCTAGCGTATATAGTATCCTCGTCATGCTCTACTATGATTATGGTATTACCCATATCACGCAGCTCTATCAAAGTTTTTATAAGTCTATCATTGTCTCTCTGATGTAGTCCTATGGTCGGCTCATCTAAAACATAAAGTGCACCAACAAGTTTTGACCCTAGCTGCGAAGCAAGTCTAATACGCTGCGCCTCACCACCACTGAGAGTATCTGCTTTTCTGTTAAGCTGTAAATAATCAAGGCCAACATTTAACATAAAAACTAATCTGCTTTGTATCTCTTGTATTATAACTTTTGCTATCTCATGATCTTTGTCAGAAAGTGGTAAAGATTTAAAATAATCTGTAGCATCTTTTATGCTTAGATTTGTTATGTCCACTATGTTTATCTTGCTGGTATCATCTAAAAATACATTAAGTGCCTCTTTGCGTAGTCTCTTACCCCCGCAATCATCGCATGGATCAAGTGCGCCAATGTACTGCACACCCAGACCATTACAAGTAACACAGGCACCATACGGTGAGTTAAAAGAAAACAATCTTGGCTCTATCTCTGGAAAAGAAAAGCCACAAGCAGCACATGCGAATTTGTTACTCATAATTGTTGTTTCGCCAAGTATGTCGAACTCTACGAGGCCGTCAGCTTCGCTGACGGCCCTCTCCACAGCCTCACTTAACCTCATCATCGCGTCTTTGTTACTTTCTTTTAACTTGAACTCGTCTATGGCTATCTCGTCTACTATCAGACTTATCTCATGCTTTTTATTTTTATCCATGTCTATGCGCTCACGCAGACTTTTCCTTTCACCATCGATAATTATCTCAGTGTAACCTTTACCTAAAAAATCATATAACATCTGATAATGCTCACCCTTACGGCCGCGTATAATAGGTGACAAAACAATAATATTTTTATGAGAAAACTCCACCCCCATAACACTGCTTTTTATGTCAGTGTATTTTACTTTTTTTATTTTCTCTGTTACAAAGTTAATTATCTCTTCATTGCTCAGTCTCTGTATCTTGCTACCACAATCTATACAATATGGCTTGCCAACTCTCGCATACAGCACACGCAGATAATCATATATCTCAGTTATGGTCGCAACAGTAGAACGTGGGTTACGACCTGCAGATTTTTGATCTATAGAGATGGCAGGCGAAAGTCCTGTTATCTCATCAACATCAGGCTTTTGCATTTGATTTAAAAATTGACGAGCATATGCAGAGAGAGACTCTACATATCTACGCTGACCCTCTGCAAATATAGTATCAAAAGCAAGACTAGACTTTCCAGATCCAGATAACCCTGTCATAACTATCATTTTATTTCTAGGCATCTCTACTGTTATATTTTTTAGATTATGCGTACGAGCACCTTTTACTACTATCTTATCCACTGGAGCACTACTTTTATTTTTTGTTTCTTTGGACATATACTTAAGTTATATTATACAACAAAAACGCAAAATATACAATAGTATTTTTTATAGATTAAGCTTGCATAATATTTCAAAAGTAGTATAATTAAGATATAAAAATATATGAAAGAACAAATAAGCAACTTACTAACAAAAGTTGGAAATATGGTATTAAATCCTGGTGTCGGTAAAAAATATTCTGGATTTAATGAGAAAAGAGAAATAGTCTCTATAAATGTTACGAAAATTCTAAGCAATCCCATAAGAGATAAGGTAACTCTGTATGAGATAAATATGTGGGAAAATGAAAATATGAAAACCACACAAATAACAAAAGAGGACTTAAAAAACTTAATAATAAAAATGAATTTAGCTGAAAAGATTTAGGTGTGGAAAAACAAAAGCCGCGACTTCGTCGCGGCTTTTGTTTTTCTGAAACAAAAACTACTTTACATCCACCGATTTTAATACATTAGACACTTCAGCATTATTTGCTTTAGCACTCTCAACATATACTAACCAGTTTTTATTTGTAGCAGTTTTTAAATGCCACTCTGTAGCACCGCTCTCTGCTCTGGCCCATACAGATTCACCATATGTTGCATTTGCAGGAGCACTTACAGTAGGTACTGATTTTTTAACAGTTTCTGTTATGTACTCCTCTGGAGTAGCACCACGTCCACCGTTAAAATAAAAATATACAGTTGCAACTTTCTCTCCTTTTACATTGTTTATAGTGTAAAGATTAGCAACTTTTGATGATGTGGATACTTTATAAGTATCATCATAATCAAAAGAAACATCTCCTTTATTTTCGCCTTCAAAGTTATGAGAAAGCATAGTGTTATACTTTGTTAACATTACGCTTTTTGTGCTAGTAGCATTATTTTCTACTATTACACTAGCACCTTTGCTTGGTCTATTAACTAGATATAGTACACCTTTTGCTACAGCGTAACCTAGAGCAAGTCCAAGTAATGCATATAGAGCAAGAGATAGCCACATCTTCCAGTTTTTCTTTTCAGCTACAACATTAGTATTATTACTATTGTTGTGATTGTTATTTTTATTATGATTTGACATATATTTTTAGCATGTACATGCTTTTGATCAGTTCAAAATTATTTCTAATTTTATTACTATGGCTGATCAATACTTACATTATAGCAAGTTTTAATCAAAGTGAGTATATTGACAAAAATTAATTAAATAGCCATATCATTATGATTTCCTATCTTCAAAATACTTTTTACTTTTTTCTTACTGGATATATCTAGCTCATTATTTTTAACTTGTATACTGACTACGCCTCCCATTTTATACACACCATCTATCATCATGCTAGCCACTTTATTAAGTATGGCATTTTGTACATATCTTCTTATTGGCCTTGCACCGTACTTTGGATCGTACGATTTCTCTGCTATCAATTTTACTGCCTCGTCACTAATATTCATAGTTATATCTTTTTCAGCTAACCTCTTTTCTATTTCAGACAACATCAGTCTCACTATTTTTTCTATATTTTCTTTTGTTAAAATATCAAATATTATAGTCTCGTCCAGTCTATTTAAAAACTCTGGTTTGAAAAAGTCTTTCAGCGCATCATTTACTTTTTCTTTTACATTTACATACTCACTATCAGCTAGCCCACTAGAAAATCCAAAGCCTTGCATTTTTTGTATATAATTTGACCCTATATTACTAGTCATTATGATAATAGTATTTTTAAAGTTTGCTGCCCTACCTTTATTATCTGTAAGTTTTCCCTCGTCTAAAACTTGTAAAAATACATTGAAAACTTCTGGATGAGCCTTTTCAACCTCGTCAAAAAGTATGACACTGTATGGCCTATGTCTAACCGCCTCTGTCAAAAACCCTGACTCATCGTAACCCACATAACCTGCTGGACTACCTATCAGTTTTGATATACTGTGCTTTTCCATGTACTCGCTCATGTCTATTTTTATAAGCGCTTTTTCATCGTCAAACATAAACTCGGCAAGAGCTTTTGTCAGTTCTGTTTTACCAACTCCTGTAGGTCCTAAAAATAAGAATGATCCTATTGGTCTATTTGGATCTGATATACCCATACGTGAGCGCCTGACCGCATCGGATATCTTTTTTATAGCATCATCTTGACCTATTACTCTCTCTTTTAGGTATTGCTCCATATTAAGTAGTTTTTCTTGCTCTTGTTCTAGCATTTTATTTAGCGGTATACCTGTCCATCTTGATACCACACCAGCTATGTCCTCGCTTGTTATCTCTTCACGTAGCACTCTTCTGTTTTTTTGTAACTTTGATAATTTTGTATTTACTTCGTGCAAATCCAAATCAAGCTTTGGTATACTCACATACCTTATCTCAGCTACAGCAGAAAACTCGCCCCGCATCTGCAAGTTATCAGCTTCTACTTTTAATGTATCTATATTTTTCTTGCATTCACGCATCTTTTCCACCAGCTCTTTTTCAGTATTGTATCTGACTTCAAGATCTTTTATACTGTCTTTTATATCTGCTATCTCTTGTTCTACTTCTGCCAGTCTTTTTTTACTATTTTTATCATCAGCATGAACTATTATTTCTTTTTGCAAGGCTTCGCGCTCTATTTCAAATCTTTGTATCTTTCTATGAGCCTCGTCCAGCTCTGGTGGTTTATTTTCCAGCGCTATACGCATACTACTAGCCGCCTCATCTATTAGGTCAACTGCCTTGTCTGGTAAAAATCTATTTGTTATATATCTGGTTGACAAGTTCACACTAGCAAGTATCGCCTCATCACTTATACGAACACCATGAAAAAGTTCATATTTTTCTTTTAATCCGCGAAGTATAGCGACAGCGTCATCAACGCTCGGCTCTTCTACCATAATCGGCTGAAAACGCCTAGTTAGTGCTGGGTCTTTTTCTATATGCTTTTGATACTCTTTTAAAGTGGTCGCCCCTATTACGCGTATCTCGCCGCGTGACAGTGCCGGCTTTAATAGGTTGGCAGCATCCGCAGCACCCTCAGCAGCACCGGCCCCAACTATAGTATGCAGTTCATCAATAAATAAAACAATTCTATTATTTGACTGCTCTATTTCTTTCATTATACTTTTTAATCTATCCTCAAATTCTCCTCTATATTTTGTACCAGCAATAAGCATACCTAGGTCCAGAGAAACCAGCTCTTTATCTTTTAAGCTCTCGGGCACATCACCTTTGGCTATTCTAATTGCCAACCCTTCTACTACTGCTGTTTTTCCTGTGCCTGCCTCTCCTATTAGTATCGGGTTATTTTTAGTACGCCTTGAAAGTATTTGCATCAGGCGCATGATCTCGACATCACGACCAATAACAGGGTCAAGCTTGTCTTCTCTTGCCATCTGAGTAAAATTTCTAGTGTATTTTGTTACTGTCTTATTTTTCTTTACGCTACCATTTTGAGTTATATTTTGAGATCTTGCATTTTGAAGTACCGAAAATACTGCATCGCGAGTTATTCTGAATCTTGAAAAGATTTCTTTTGCAGGACCATTAATGTCCATGAGCGCTATAAATATATGCTCTGGGGCGACAAAGTCATCATGAGTCATCTGCGCTACAGCAGTAGCTTTTTCCAAGCCGCTAGCCAGCTCACCCGTTAAGTACATCTGATAGCTAGGCGCCATAGTTGAACCACCACCAGCAACTTCTATACTGTCTAGTATATTGTCATAAAAAAGTATAGTATCTACTTCTAACTTTTCAAGTATAGAATATATGATACTGTCATCAAAAGAAAGTAACGCCGCAAGCATATGCATTGGTGTTACATTTGTCTGGCCACGCTCTACTGTTATCTCATGCGCTCGCCTGATTGCTTCTTTTGATTTTGTTGTAAAATTTGAAAATGGACTGCTATTATTACTCATATATGATTATTTTTAAATTAAAAACTATGCAAACATTTTATTATTTAAACTTTGTAAAACTTTAACTATCTCTGTCTGTGGGTATGGGGGTAAATTTTTTATTTCTGGCCTGTCTATAATCTCTAATTCACCCAACTTTTTTATTGTAGGAACTTGATTGAAACTTGGAGCGCTAAAATTCATATATTTGTTTTGTATTTTGATTAAAATCTTTACCCTTTTTAATAATACAATTATACTCCTATTTAAAACAAAAAACAATCTTTTAAAAATTCTTTTTTTATGTTATAATATTATCACTTACAGATTAACTTAACTTTGTTAGACTTACTAATAATTTTAAATAATTTGCGAGTATTACCTGATCGTCTAATGGTAGGACAGCAGCCTTTGAAGCTGTTAATCTTGGTTCGATCCCAAGCCAGGTAGCCAAATGAGGCATACACTAAAAATAATAGGTTGTCTTGAACTTGTAGTCATCTTGTACTAAACCAATCCTAAATCTATATAAACTTTTTTAAGTATATCAAAATCCTTAAATTCATGATCTGTTCCATACTTCTCCGCATCAATCTGCATGACTTCTATACCCTTTTCTTTTAAAGAATTGATCAGCTCAAGGTTTAAAGTTTCTTTCAGGCGAGCTAAGATACTTTCATTAAGAGCGAAATCATCTTCATTACATAGAAGATAAGGGTATATTTCTTTCGTGTCCGACGGGTCAAGTAATACTACTTTTTGCACACTATTTAAAAGCTCTTCTCTTTCTAATAAATAAAAAATTATAAGTAGCGCTGAAAAGCTGTGTCCAATATATACTTTTGGTTTTTTATCGCCTATCACTTTATCAAACTCAGAATATATTTCTTCTAAAGTTATTTTAGAATAATCTATCAAATTAAAATCATTAAAATCAGGATCATTAGCAAATTGTAACTTTAAAATATTATATTTTTCTCCTAATATTTTATCAGTACTAATCACTAGGCCAGTATCAATACCCCCAGAGACTCCTGAAGATATAAATAAAAATGTTTTGTCTTCGTTTTGCATATTAATATATATAACATAATAAAAATTTCCCCACAAGTGAATCGGGGGATCGGTCAGTGGAATCTTTCGCCGGACGCAATCTTGTGATAAAGTCTGGGTGACTTGGGCGTGTAGAAGTAGACAAAATTAGTATCTGTTTTGCTATGATTTTGGGTGAAAATGTGTTAAAATGTAAATATATTTTTCCAAATTGATGACAATTAAAAATACTCAAATTAAATCAAAAGAAAGAGTCCGTGACTTGGCTGAAGTATTTACAAATGAAAGAGAGGTTAACTCTATGCTCGATCTGGTAAAATTAAATTCTGAGAATATAGAAAGTACTTTTCTGGAGCCGTCTTGTGGTAATGGAAATTTTTTAATTGGAATACTAAGAAGAAAATTAAATGTTGTAAAAGTTAAATATAAAAAACAAATAGATCTTGAATTTTACATATTAAAATCTATATCCACTATTTACGGTGTCGATATATCTGAAGAAAATATAGCAGAAGCTAGACACAGAATGTTGATGGATGTAAAAGATTTTTATTTTAATACGCTAAATACAAAAAAACCAAATGAAGGATTTTGGGAATCTGTAAAATATATAATAGAAAAAAATATAGTAGTTGGTAATATGCTGGATAGCAAATCCACAATTAAGTTACTGGACTATTCCAGCCCTAAACCTTATTTTATAAAAAAGAATGAGTTCTGGTTAAAAGACCATGAGACATCTAAAAAAGGAGACTCTATGCTAGACGACCTATATGTCCCTCTAAAGTCATACAAAGTCTGTAAATATTTAGAAATATATGCTGAAACTTAATCAAAAAAGAAACCCTGATATATTAGAATGCATCGCCAACCTCAGTTCTGACGAGGTTTTTACTCCGCCTCAACTCGCAAATAACATACTAGATTTGTTGCCGACTGAAGTATGGTCAAATCCAGACCTAAAGTTTTTGGACCCAGCTTGCAAGACTGGTATATTTTTACGTGAATGTGCAAAAAGGTTAATGACAGGACTTGAAGCCACTATACCGGATGAAGAAAAAAGAAGGGATCACATATTTCAAAATATGCTATACGGTATCTCTATAACAGAGATAACCGCCCTCATGTCTCGTCGTACACTTTATTATTCAAAATCCGGCGATTCAAAACATTCTGTAACTCATTTTGATGAGTCAGGTGGCAACGTATCATATCAAAACAATGATCACACTTATCAAAATGGAAAATGTAAATACTGTGGCTTGGGTGACTCTATCCTGCGGCGTGATGAGACGCTAGAGAGATACGCTTATCAATTTATCCACCCAAATAATTTAAAATATAATAATATGAAATTTGATGTAATAATAGGAAATCCACCATATCAATTACAAGACGGAGGTCATGGAGCAAGTGCTATGCCTATATATCATAAGTTTATAGAGCAAGCCATATCTCTAAGACCAAAATATATTTCAATGATTATACCCAGTCGCTGGTTCGCTGGTGGTAAAGGTCTTGATGATTTTAGAGCTATGATGTTAAAAGATAAAAGGCTCAGAACTTTGGTTGATCATCCAAATGCACAGGACTGCTTTCCGGGGGTGGAAATAAAAGGTGGTGTTATGTATTTCTTGTGGGAAGGCAAATACACTGGTGAGTGTGAGGTTATAAGTATGCTTGGAGGTGAAGAGATAAGTAGAGCAAAAAGAAGTCTTGATGATTATGATACATTTATCAGATTCAATGAATCAATAAGTATTTTAAATAAAATAAGAAGTAAAAATGAAGAGACTCTGGAAAAGAAAGTTTCAAGTAGAAAACCTTTTGGTTTTGCTACAAACTTTACAGATTATAAAGATAAAGAGTTTAAAGATTCGGTTATGGTTTATGCTAGAGGCGAAACTGGATATGTTGCTTTGAATAAGATTGAACAAGGTCTTGGTCTGTTAGATAAGTACAAAGTTTTAATGGCTATGGCAGCAGAAGGTAAAGGGACTTATCCTAACAACATAACCGGTAAGCCGATTTTAGCTGGAATAAATAGTTGCTGCACAGAAACATATCTAGTTGCTAATTCTTTTGACACAAAGAAAAAAGCACAAAATTTTGATAGATATGTTAGGACAAGATTTTTTAGATTCTTAGTCTCTCTAAAGAAAAATACACAACATTTAAGTAAGGACAGATTTTCTTTTGTGCCTGATTTGCCTATGGACGAAGAGTGGACAGATGAGAAGTTGTATGAGAGATATGAGATAAATGAGGAGGAGCAAGGCTTTATAAAAAGTATAGTGAGAGAAATGGAATAAAAATATGAAAGAAACATACTTCTACAAAAAAAGAGAACCAAAAATATACGCATATACCACCCCTGAATATAAGGATACTATTTGGACCGGACAAAAAGTTGGTACGGGATTATTAAAAGTTGGTTATACTGAGCAAAAAGTTTTAGACAGAGTCTCGCAACAGTTTCCAATCATAACTCCAAATAAAAACCCTTTTGAAATAGTCTTTGAAGATGTTGCTATAAGTGAAAATGGAAAGTTTTTTAAAGATAATTTAGTGCATACAAAATTAACAGAAAAAGGTTTTAAAAGAGTGAACGGTGAATGGTTCGAATGTACCCTTGAGGACTT
Organism: bacterium; assembly: GCA_043736875.1. GTDB lineage: Bacteria > Patescibacteriota > Minisyncoccia > Phycocordibacterales > UBA5272 > JAUPVO01. The sequence continues at coordinate 8,204 of JAYTBU010000044.1, read as the reverse complement.
GAAGGCGACAATACTTGAAATAAAAACTGGTCAAAAAATAGAAGGAAATAGGCATCAGGATTTCCCTCTTCGCCCTGAACAAGCAGAAGCCGTGTCTCTTACTGCGGAGTATTTTAAAAAGTTTTCTAAAGAAAAAGAAAAAATAGCTCCGCATTTTTTATGGAATGCAAAAATGCGTTTTGGTAAAACTTTTACTTCCTATAAACTAGCAAAAGAAATGGGTTGGACAAGGCTTATAGTCTTAACATATAAACCTGCTGTAGCTGCTGCTTGGAGAGACGACCTGATGGATCATGTTGACTTTGAAGGGTGGCAATTTATAGATAAAAATACAGACTTTAAAAAAGATGTAGATGAAAATAAACCTTTTGTCTGGTTTGCTTCTTTTCAAGATATTTTAGGTAAAACAAATAATGGAAAAATAAAAGAGAGGTTAGAATTGGCACATCTTATTGATTGGGATTGTGTTATTTTAGATGAGTATCATTTTGGAGCGTGGCGCGACGGAGCTAAAGATCTGTATGATAAGGAAACTGCAAAAGAAGCAGATTTAGATGCTGATCTGGAAGAAGAATTTAGTGAAAACTCTTTCCCTTTATCAGCAAATAACTTCCTCTATCTTTCTGGTACTCCTTTTAGAGCTATGTCAGCAGGTGAGTTCACAGAAGACCAAATATATAATTGGACATACTCAGACGAACAAAGAGCCAAGACTTCTTGGAATGACAAAGATGGAGAAAATCCGTATTCTGAATTACCACAAATAGTACTTATGACTTATCAGTTACCTGAAAAAGTTCGTGAAGTTGCTCTCAGTACAGATCAAAATGAATTCGACTTAAACTTATTTTTTAAAGCTACTGAAAAAGACGTGGAGGGTAAAAAAGAATTTATTTTCAATTATGAAAATCAGGTGCAACAGTGGCTAAACATTATAAGAGGTTCAGATCAAATATTTAAAAATGTATCCCTAGAAACAAATACAAAACCACCTCTTCCTTTTGAAGATGCTAACCTACTCTCTTCCCTTAATCATACTTTTTGGTTTTTGCCCGATGTAGCCAGTTGTAAAGCTATGGCCAGACTACTTTCTATGCCTAATAATATTTTTTACCATGAATATAAAGTAATTGTATCTGCAGGATCAGAAGCTGGTAGCGGTCTGGCTGCACTCACTCCTGTAAAAGAAAATATTGGTAGAGGTTTTAATACGAAAACCATAACTTTATCATGCGGAAAATTAACAACAGGTGTATCTGTTCCACAGTGGAGTGGTGTATTCTTTTTAAGAAGTATAACCAGTCCGGAAACTTATTTTCAAGCCGCTTTTCGTGTGCAGACTCCTTGGTATATTAGAAATGCTGACGTGACAGATAAACAAAGAAAAGAGATAATAAAACCCATTTGTTATGTTTTTGATTTTTCTCCAAACAGAGCCCTCAACTTAATAAGCGAATACAGTAGTAGACTAGATATAAATGACACAAGAAAGGCTGAACAAAGAGTCCAAGAGTTTTTAAATTTTCTACCTGTGCTTTGCTATGACGGATCCACAATGCAAGCTCTTAATGCCATAGAACTTTTGGACATAGCTGTAACCGGTGTGGCTTCTACTATGCTCGCAAAGAGATGGCAGAGTCATCAACTTATAGATGTTAGTGACATCACATTAGCTAGGTTATTAGACAACAAGGAAGTTTTAGACGCATTAGAAAAAATAGAGGCTTTTCGTAATCTCTCTAACGATATTTCAAAAGTAATATCTAGTGAAAAAGCAATAGATAAATTAAAAAAGGAAAAAGTTGAAAAACCTCTAACAGAAAAACAGGAGAAAGAAGTAGAAAAAGAAGAGAAAGAAAATAAAGGATTCAAAAAAAGACTAAGAGAAAAACTCTTAAAGTTTATAACTAGAGTACCAGTTTTTATGTATCTTACAGATTACAGAGAAGAAACATTGAGAGACGTTATAACAGAGCTTGAACCGGAACTATTTACAAAAGTTACAGGACTAAGCATAAAAGATTTTGAAACTATGTGTGAGATTGGGGTCTTTAGGTCAGACCATTTGAACTCTGCTATTTTTGCCTTTAAAAGATTTGAGCAAGCTAGTTTAAATTATGTTGGAGGTAATGAATTATACGAGACTGATACTCTGGGAGGTTTTGATTCTAAAATAAAAAGAAGTGAGTTAGATCAGGTTATTGAGGGGGTGAAGTAGGTGCAATGAGTTGTCTGGATTGAATGAGGGGGAAGTAGAAATTATAGAAAGTAGTAAATAAAAGTATGAGTGTAAAGCAATGTATTCCAAGAATAAAAATAATAGGTGGAAAGACTTTTAATAATTCACCTCATTTGGTTATTCTTGGTGCTGGAGCTAGCATAGCTTGCATTGGACAAACACCTAACGGTAAAAAACTCCCCAGTATGAATGATTTGTTTTATCTGGAAGGTGTCAAAGAGATTATTAAAAAATATTCTCTAAAAATAGAGAAAGGAGAGTCTTTTGAAATGTTTTTTTCAAGACTGTTTATGGATAAGCATGTAGCAATAAAAGACCTAGAAGATTATATCTATAATTATTTTAGTGATATGGAGATTGCCCCGACACCAAATCTTTATGACAAATTAATACTCTCTTTGAGAGGTAAAGACACAATAGCTACTTTTAATTGGGACCCGCTCTTGCTTCTTTCCTATGCTAGACATAAAGAGATTAATGAAGATGACTTGCCGGATATATTGTTCTTACATGGAAACGTTGCAGAAGGAAAGTGTTGCGATTGTAAAGTTTTGTGCAATTATTATAATAAAATCTGTCACAACTGTTACAAAGAACAATCTAGGTCTAAATTACTATATCCAGTAGGTAAAAAAGATTATAATTCTGATGTTTTAATAAAACAGAACTGGGACAAGTTAAAAAATGTTTTATCCCGAGCTTATATAGTTACAATATTTGGGTACAGTGCTCCGGAATCAGATATAGAGGCTAAAAATATTTTTATAAACGCACGTACAGAATCTCCCCTGTTAGAACAAGGTGAGATAGAAATAATTAATACTGAGGACAGGATAAAGATAGAAGAAACTTGGAAAAACTTATTCTTTAGCCGTAACTATTGCATATTCAACAAGTTAGAAAGTAGCTGGATTTTAAAACACCCAAGAAGATCTTGTGATGCTATGGCATCGGCATATTTGCAGCAAAAACCGATTAAAGAGAATCCGTTTCTAGATTTTAAAACAATTAAAGAAATGTATGACTTTATAAAACCTCTAATAACGGAAGAGGTCAGATTGGGGTTAGAATAGCTTAAAATTAAAACACCGAGTTTTACCTCGGTGTTTTAATTTCTATTAATTAGCTTTTTTAAGCAAATCTTTCACGTTATCTACTCCTAATTTTTTTTCTAAAGTTTTTAGCTTCATATCACCCCTAACCCCAAAATCAACATCATACTTTTTTTCAAAAGTTTTTACCAACATATCATTCCTGATCTCTCTGAGTGGACCCCTATCGTTCCTACCTCTAATTCCAGCCATGCCTTTTGCATCTTTTAGTGCCATATATTTATTGTCTGTATTATCTGTTTTTATAAAAACCACCAGTCGACCACGAGCAACCCCTTAAAGCCAGTAAAATGTAGAGAGATGTTTTAATCTATTTATCTATAACTCAATCGTATTAAATAAACCTAACTATCAAACACTTTATTTCTTTTTGCTTAAATCTGTACCGCAGAGAAAGTTTATCTCTGTATCTCTATGCTATTACTTTATTTTTAAAAAGTCAAATTTTGAAAACATAAGAAAAGTTTTTTATATTTAAAAACATTTTACACCACCCTCAATTCAATAGCCACAACTCCAAAAATACTCTCATCTTCTTTGCTATAAAACTTATAGTACACAGCCTCGGCCTCGTCTATATTTTTAGCGTCAGGTATCACATTTTTAACACCTTCAAAAGCTATCATTTCTCTAAATGTTTTATAAATAGTTTTATTAGTTATTTTTAACTTAACTTCTTCATTTAAAAGTATCTCATCGCCGATCGCCATCTCTAAAAACTTAGACTTGTTCAATCTGCCTTCTACTTTTTTAATACCATTTTTAGTTTGAGTAAAAAATGGTTCTTGCATATTTATTTCAAAAATTTTTTTCATGGTTTTTTATTTGTTATATTATATCATAATTAAAACTTTAAAAGTGATCTTGCATTTTATTTTTAAATAATATATAATGTAAGTATATTTGGGGTTACCCACTGAGCCTCGAAAGAGGTGACGAATACTTAAAAAATGTTGTAGAATTTTCCTACAGCATTTTTTATTTCTGTAAAATCTTTTTCAGAAATAGTTGTCATTCTGCTTTCAAATCTTTTTGTGCTAAATATTCTTGTTTGATGTAACATGGCCCATCTTTTTATACCCTCGACCTCAAATGAATGGTACCAAGAACCGACCTTTTCTTTTGACGTTAGCGGTATAGCAACACAAGTATCTCCTGTTAGTTTTCTAAAAACAAGCACTGGTCTTCTAAACTTTTCACCCTTTCCATAAACCTCTTCTCCTAAATTATATCCTATAGAGACCCACCATAATTCACCCTCTTTAAAAAGCACTTTTATTTCTTTTGCACTCAACTCTTTTTTCAAGTTATTCCACTTATCAAACTTTTGTATGCTTTCATAAATATTTTGTGTACATTTTTTCATAATTATATTATATCACATTTTAAATAGAAAATTATAACCTAACTTTTTTTAGCTCGGCACGAAGTAGCTCGTAGTCTGGGAAAGTTTTTTCTACCATGGACCAAAAGTCTTTTGAGTGATTCATCTGACCCAAGTGACACAGCTCATGGACTATGACAAAGTCAAATAGTCTCTGTGGCAAGTGCAAAAGTTTATAATTAAAATTAAGATTGCCAAGACTGGAACAACTGCCCCACTTTGTCTTTTGATTTTTGATACTGACTCTGTTGTATTTAAAATTGTAAAAAGTATTATAGTATTCTAATTTTTCTAAAACCAAAGATAGTGTCTGATCTTTGTTTTCTAGATACTTTTGATTATCTAACTTTTTTTTAAGAGAGGTTTTTTTCTTATACAACTTTACCCTCTTTATTTTTATACCAAAGAAATTATACATAGTATTTATAAGTATTTATAAGTATTTTAAAAACTATTTTAACTCATCTCTACTTATGTTCACAATAAAACCGCCACCCTCAGCATGACTCCATAACTGATAATCATCAAAATAAACAACAAGCTCATCTTGTCCATCTTTATTTTTTTCGAACCAGATATTTGTATAATTTTCTCTGACTGGTTTTGTACCATCTTGTATCCACTTATAATCTTCTGGGTATTTTACCTTAAAATCTTGACTAGAAATATCAAAATTGTTTCTCTCTATTTTTTCTTGTATAGCTTTTTCTAAAGATACTTTACTCACTCTTTCTAAATATTTTTCTGGTAAAATATCTTCTGCTTTTAATCTCTTTCCGTTTTTATCAAAAGTATATAATGCTATATAAGCAGATCCGTGTGCACCTCCTGTAAAAGTATATATACTATATCTATAGGTCAAAGTCTCTGAACTGCTAGCGATAGAGTATGTCGCATCGTAACCATAATGCATCCTGTCTTTTACTGGGACAGTCTTGTCATAACCTTCATAATCTAGATACAAAGATTCTCTACTTGCTGTTGCGGTTATCCCCGCTTCTCTTTTCCATTCCTCAAAATCTTTTAAAACCATTTCTTTCACCATCTTATTATTTTCTGGATATTCTATACTAATGCTTACTACATCATCATCTTCTTTTAAGATTTCTTTTTTATCTTCTTTTATGTTTTTTATTATATAATTTTTTTCTTGAGTAGATACTGTCAGAAAGTATACTATACTGGCACAAAATAAAAAAGATATAGTAAATATTATAATTAAGATTTTTTTAAAAGTTATATTTTTCATGTTTGATTTAGCAGTATCACCTACTGGGTATATTATAACATAAAAACAAAAAACTCTCCCAAAGGAGAGTTTTTTGTTTTAGATTCTACTAATTTAAAAATTAGTAAGAGTCACGGTCACGTCCACGAGATTCGTAGCCGCCACGAGAGTCTCCTCCACGTGATCCTCCTGAAAAGCCACCGCGTGATGCTCCTCCCTCACGGTTGTAGCTTCCTGGTGCTCTTGGAGCGCGCTCCTCCATTGGACGAGCTTCGTTAACTGTTAATGTTCTGCCGTCTAGTTCACTACCGTTAAGGGCAGCTATAGCAGCATCAGCCTCAGCGGCATCCATCTCAACAAAGCCGAAGCCTTTTGATCTGTTGTTAAACATCCTGTCTCTGATAATAGTTGCAGATACAGCTTTCCCGAACGGGGTGAAAAGCTCTGCAAGGTCTGCGTCTTCAAAACGAAATGGTAGACCACCAACATAAATTTTTTTCATAATGTCCTTAGATTATAGCACACATAAAAATATTACGCAATAGGAGAATGTGTGTATAATACTTATATAAAAATCGTAAATAAAATTTTTTTAAAAGATATACAAAATGATAAAAATATGTTATAATACAGACTGATTTTAAATATCTAATCACACTTTAATAATATCTATAATTAACAATAAAAAATACACATATATGGCAGTAGAAAAACAAGTACCAATACACGGCGAGACACTACTCAGATTTGAGGATATACATTTTGGTTATGACGAAAATAGACCACTACTTGAAGAGACTACTTTTTCTATAAGAAAAGGTGCGAAATTAGTTTTGATGGGTCCAAATGGAGCTGGCAAATCAACGATTTTTAAATTAATTACAGGAGCATTGAAACCCTGGGAAGGCAGAGTTGTGACCGATAAAAAACTAAACATATCTATAGCCGAGCAATACATACCCCACGAAGAATGGGACTTGCCTGTACTAGATTATTTTCAAAAAGCTTTTGATGAGAAAGTTTATGACATAGAGCCGAGAGCTAGAAAAATCCTAGGAGAACTCGGCTGGATGATACCACTAGACAAACAAATAAAAGACCTGAGTGGTGGACAGAAAGGTAGGCTACTAATCGCAAAGTCACTAGTATCTAATCCTGACATAGTGCTGATGGACGAGCCTACAAATAACCTTGATAAACAAGGAGTAAAAGAGTTGACTGAATATATGCAAAAGTACCCTAGCACTGCCATAGTTATATCGCATGATGAAAAGTTTTTAAATGATTTTTCTCATGGTATTATATATGTAAATACACAATTTTTAAAAATAGAACAATATGTTGGTAATTACTATAAAGCGATAGAGGAAATAGAAAAAAAGAAAGAAGCTGAGAGAAAAGTAAATGCACAATTAGACAAAGAGATACAAGAAAATAAAGACAAGGTTAACTACTTTGCTTTAAAAGGAGGTAAAATGAGAAAGCTTGCAAGTAAATTAAGAGACGAGATAGAAGAAATGGAAGACAGTAAAGTAGATGAAAGAAAAGATGATAGAGTTATAAAAAAGTTCACCATCAAAAATAGTGACGATCTCAGTGGTAACATAATAGAAATCAGAAGTATAGAACTTATGGTTGGCGGTGATAGAAAAGATTTCCCTGTTGATATAAATTTGCGCAAAGGAGATAAACTACAAATCACTGGACCAAATGGTATAGGCAAGACTACGTTTTTTAATCTCTTTGATAAAGAAAACCCAAAAGGAATAAAACTTGCAAAAGGTGTAAAAGTCGGTTATTATAGACAAGACTTTTCTACTCTTGATTTTAACAAGACTGCATATGAGGAACTGGCAAAGATATTTAAAAGACTAGACGATCAAAACTTGCGTGCTGTAGCATCTGGATTTTTAATTGGAGGCAAAGAGCTCGCAACTAAAATAGGCGCCCTATCTGAGGGGCAAAAAGCCCTCCTGATGTGGGCATATATAACTATGTGTGAACCAGGAGTGTTAATGATAGACGAGCCGACTAATCATGTTAATTTTCGCCATATACCTGTTATAGCTGAGGCTATTAAAAATTATACAGGTGTTATAATACTAGTATCACACGTTAACGACTTTGTGAGGCAAGTGGGAGTAAATCAGACACTTGATCTGGGTAAATTAATAGAAAAAAGCAAATAGAAGAAAGTAAATAGAAAACTGGGTGATAGAAATACAAAGCAAAAGCGGCGCC
>JAYTBU010000043.1:0-27546 GCA_043736875.1 bacterium | reverse complement strand
TAGTTTGTTTTTATTTCAAATAATTTTAACTATGCCTTATACTCAAGAGTCATCTTTTGGTCAGCTGGCTCAAATACATTTATTGTAAATTTGTACATCTTTCCAAGAGATATCTTCTCTCTCATTTTAGCCTCATCGCCAAAGTCTGACATATGAACAAGTCCTGCCACACCTTCTTCTACAGAGACTAGTGCTCCATGCTTATTGAATTTGATTACAAGTCCTGACACTATGTCACCTTTATTATATTTTGTACTAGCGTCTTTCCAAGGGTTTTCACGAGTAGCTTTAACAGAAAGAGATATTTTACCATCTTTGATTTCTATTATTTTAGCTTTCATCTTATCTCCTACCTTAGCATGGTTTTTAGTATCCTCTACTAGACCCCAGTCTATTTCTGATTTGTGTACTAGTCCTTCTGTACCATCTTCTATCTTAACAAAGATACCAAAGTCTACAACACCAGTTACGGTACAAGAAACTATGTCACCAAGCTTGTGCTTATTTTCAGCTTCGGCTATCACAGTTTTGGCATCAACTTTCTCACCAGTTAGTCCTTTTTGAGAGAATATTAGCTTACCTTCTTTTGGCTCTGCTGATATTATGTTCATAGAGATACGTTTACCGATAAGTTTTTTAAGTTCTATGGTTATTTTATCTTTATCGCCATCTTCTACCTTTGGATAGAACTCCTCTGATAGTTGTGATGATGGCAAGAATCCTACTATACCGTTCCAGTCTATAAGTAGACCACCTTTGTTAGCCTCTTTTACAACTAGGTCCATAACACGTTTTTCACGTATTGCTGACTCAGCCTCGCTCCATATTATGGCTTGTTTTGCTTCACGTAGTGATAGCTCTATGTAACCATCGGCGTTACCTGTGTCTATAACTTTAGCGCTTATAGTGTCACCAATGTTAACACGTTTTATCATCTCACGAGCATTGATATACTCGCTACCATAGATAATGCCTGTACCATATACTGGTATCTCTATATATACAGCAGAGCGTTCTATCGCCACCACTGTACCTTCTACCGTCTCATCTATTTTTAAAACTTCTTCTAAATTATTCATATTTTTTTATTTTGTGCAAAAAAAATTCTCACACGCAGTGAGAAAAAACTTTCTGCGCGACTTATACATATTCTATTTTTAAAATATTAAAAATAATATTTTAAAAATAGGGTTATATGTAAAGCTAGTTATTAATTACTTTTGTTTTTTTAGTTATATAATATATCTAAAGTAATACACACATAATAGCATAAAAGACTTTATTTATCAAGTTTATTGAGTTATTTTTTTTATATGTTATAATATCAATATATGAACCTAATAAACAAATTAAATTGGCGCTACGCCACAAAAATTTTTGATACAAATAAAAAATTATCAGATGAACAGGTGGAAAATCTTATAGAGGCTTTTCGTTTATCTCCTTCGTCATATGGACTACAGCCATGGAAATTAATAATGGTATCAAATCCTGAAACTCGTGAAAAATTAAAAGCAGCATCTTGGAATCAAGGTCAAATAACAGAAGCTTCTAATCTTTTTGTCTTGTGTAGAAAAAATAATATAGATGCAGAATATGTAAATGGCTTTATAAAAGAGGTTGGAGCGGCAAAAGGTATACAGGACCTTTCTATTTTAGATGGTTATAAAAATATGATGACAGGATCAGTAGAAAATAATCCTGATCAAAACTCTTGGAATGCAAAGCAGGTATACCTAGCATTAGGATTTATGATGTCAGTATGTGCCGATATGGAGATAGATAGTTGTCCGATGGAAGGTTTTGATGCGGGACAATATTCTGAAATATTAGGGCTCTCTGATGCTGGATTAACACCGTGTGTAGTGTTACCTGCTGGATACAGAAGTGAGTCAGATAGCATGAGCGACATGGTAAAAGTTAGAAAATCAAAAGAACAAATATTTTTAGAAATAAAATAATTTAAATATAAAAAGTATATGAAAACTTTAATAATAACAGCACACCCAAGTGCAACTGGACATACACATAAAATAGCAGAGGCGTACAAGGCCGCGCGCGAAGCGCGCGGCCACACAGTAACCCTTGAAAACTTGTACACTACAGAGTATCAGCTCCCATTTTTGTCTTTTGAAGAGTCGAAAAGTTGGGGTGATCACCACGCTCGCGAATACTATCAAAAATTAGTTTTAGAAACCGATGAGATAGTATTTGTGCATCCTATATGGTGGAGTGCTCAGCCTGCTATACTTAAAAATTGGTTAGATCACATATTTCAAGCTCACTTTGCTTTTAAATATGAAAATGGAAAACCTGTAGGTTTATTGAAAGGTAAAACTGCAAAAGTATTTGCTACAGCTGGAGGTCCACTTTGGCTATATTCTTGTTTTTTTTCGCCATTTAAAATAAATTGGCAAAAAGCAGTCAATGGTTTTTGCGGCATAACACCAAGCACATTTTTAGTCTGTGGCAATATGACTGCTCCCGATGCAGAAGTTAATTTTGAAAAGTTTTTAGATAAAGTTAGAAAGAGTGCGTAAAAAAATAAAAGCGGCGCCGTAGGCGCCGCTTTTATTTTTATATTTACAACCTCGTAACCATAAGCATATTTTCTTTTTCTAACTTTATATATTTCCAGATCTCCTCAGTAACAAAAGGCATAAATGGATGCAAGATTTTTATATTTTCACGCAGTATTATAAGTAGTAGATTTTGAGCACTTTCTTTATTGTTATTTTCCAGTATATTTATTTTTTTCTCTTCTATGATCACATCACAAAAAGTCTTCCAAAAATAGTCATATATTTTTTCTGTAGCAAGATGCAATCTAAAATTATCTATGTCGCTACTTATTTCCACTTTCTTTTCTTTCCACGTGTCTAATATTTTTTTATCTTCGTCTGTCAAATTGTCTACATTTATTTTTTCTACGTCAAAGTCATTACATTTTTCAAGAGTGAACCTAGTAGCATTCCAGATTTTATTTGAGAATAGTCTATATGCTTTTATTTTATTTTCGTCTAACCTCAGATCATTACCTGCACCATTAGCAACCATCAGTCCCATACGCAGAGCATCAGTGCCATATTTTGCTATCATGTCCCTAGGGTCTAGCACATTACCAACACTCTTACTCATCTTTTTACCTTTTGGATCTAGAACTAGACCATGTAAATATACGTCTTTAAAGGGCACATCATTTAGGGCATAAGTAGAAAATAATATCATACGCGCGACCCAAGCAAAGAGTATGTCATAACCAGTTTCAAGTACATCAGTCGGATGAAACTTTTCAAAGTCTGTACTTTTCTCTGGCCAACCAAGAGTAGAAAATGTCCACATTCCTGACGAGAACCAAGTATCTAAAACATCTTCGTCTTGAATATAATTTTCTATATTTTCCGGAGCCTCACCAATCACAATATTTTCTAAATTATCCAAATTAATTTCTCCGGATTCATTTTTTTTGTACCATACTGGCACTCTGTGCCCATACCATATCTGCCTACTGATACACCAATCACGCAGGTTTTCTATCCAGTGATGATACACCTTGTCAAATCTTTCTGGAGTTATCTTAGTTCTCCCACTTTCTACCGCGTCATGCATGAGCTTTTTTAAAGTTGTATTTCCAGTCTCATGTGTAAATTCTTTATTCACTGCTACGAACCACTGATTCATTATTTGCGGCTCTATGATACCACCAGTGCGCTCGGCTGTGCCTATATTATGAGTATAATCTTCTATCTCACTTATCTCTATTTTATTTCCATTTTTGTCACAGAGTAATCCTTTTGCGTGCAATGCTTCTACTATTTTTTCTCTAGCTTCTTTTATTTTTAGTCCTGCAAATTCTATGCCGGCAACAGGTAATATTTTTCCGTACTTATCTATGATTTGCTCATAATCAAGATTATGTTTTTGTGCTAATTCAAAATCAACTACAGAGTGCCACGGCGTGATGGTCATAACACCAGTACCAAATTCTGGGTCTACAGAAGAGTCCTTGATTACAGTTGCTACTATTTTTTCATCCCCAACCCAAGTAATTTCTAATTTATCACCATGCTTATAATTTTGATATCTTGCATCATCAGGATGCATCACCACGTATTTGTCTCCGAACTTTGTCTCGGGTCTTGCAGTACCTATAACAAAAGGTCCGTATTTAAAATAATAAAACTTTGTCTTCTCTTCAACATAATTAGTCTCGTCATCACTAATAGTAGTCTGTCCTTTTGGATCCCAGTTAACTATGCGGTGACCTTTGTATATCAGTCCATCGGCATACATTTTTTTAAACATAGTGTTCACTGCAATGCTTCGAGCCTCGTCGAGCGTAAAAGCAAGGCGTGACCAGTCTAGTGATGATCCCATATCTTTGAACTGCGATATTATAGTATTTTGAGAATCAAGTGCAAAGGCATTAATTCTGCTCATCATCTCAGTGCGGCCGAGATCGTGTCTACTTTTCCCTTCTTCTTTTAATATTTTTTTCTCAACTGCTGATTGAGTTGAGATAGCTGCGTGATCAGTACCCGGTAACCAGAGCGTCTTGTAACCTTGCATACGTTTATAGCGTATCAGCGAGTCTTGTATTGCTAGCATTAGGGCGTGGCCACAGTGTAGAGTGCCTGTTACATTTGGCGGAGGTAGTATTATTGTATAAGTTTTCTCTTTTCCATCTTCATCCAGCAGTATATCTTCTTTTGTGAAAAATTTCTCTTGATTATCAGGATTAAAAGCGCCAGAGTTTTCCCACATAGTATATATACTTTTCTCCACATTTTTCCAGTCGTACGGCTTTATCAGTTCTGGATATTTTGTATCAAAATTAATTTTATTTTGATCTGGTATTTTATCTGTATTATTTGTATTTTGCATATATATAATATAACATATTTGAGAGATTATTGAAAATCTTGTAAGCTATTGAAGGTGAATTATAAAAAGAGGGTTGAAATATATTTCAACCCTCTTTATTTTTAATAAAAATTAAAGTATAATATAGATATGGAAAAAATAATAGATAATATATTAAAATCAGAAATGGAAAAATGGATCAAAGCTCCAGCAAAAGAACTTGCTCAGCATTTTTATGGTGGACATAAATACAAAATAGAAAAAGATGGATACAAGTTTAAGTTATTTTTCGTAATATTCATTTCAAAAATAGAAAGCAATAAAGATGAAATAGAACTTGTGCTATCTTGTGGTGAAGATGATTTATTTAAATTAAGTTATTATATACCAAGAGGCACATCTTTAATTATAAAAAAACCAGAAAACTTTGACAAAGAATTTGAGATTTTTAAAAGTAAAAATTAAAGCATAAAATAACATGTCAAAAATACTAATAGTGGGTAGCACTCACGGGCACGAGAGAATCGGTCTAAAAGTTATAGATGAATTAAGGAAATTAAATATAGATAAAAACTTGCTTGATTTTGAAGTCGGTAACCCAAGAGCTTCACAGCAAAATATTGCTTTTACAGAGAGCGATCTGAACAGGTCTTTTCCTGGGAAAAAAGATGGCACATATGAAGAGTGTAGAGCGTTTGAATTATCTCCAAAAATAAAACAAGCAGAATTAGTTATAGACATACACTCTACAAATACCACTGATTTATCTGAAAAATCAATGTTGATAGTTACCAGTTACAATGATGATACTAAAAAAATTATAGACATAATAAACCCTCCAAAAGTATTATATATGAAATATAAAGGAGGCAATGCTCTAATATCACAAGCTAAAATAGGTATGGCTTTTGAGTATGGTAGAGATGATAGTGATAGAGTTTTAAATGCTATGTTATACGATATAGCTGAAGTTTTAATACATTATAAAATCTTAAAAACTAATCCATACCTAACCAGCAAAATAAAAATAGAGACAGAAACTTTTGAAGTGTATGATGTTTTTAAAAAAGAGTTTACTTTACCACACAAGTTATCGCTAGGGCTGGAGAATTTTAAATTATTAAAAAGCGGTGAAGTTGTATGTGTATTAGAGAATGGAGAAAAGATTGTGACTACAGAAGACTTTGTCCCGATACTTTTTGGAGAAAATAGATATACGCAGATGCTTGGTTTTAAGGCGAGAAGGATATAATAAGGTAGATTATTTATTTAGACATAGATTTGTGTTATAATATTCAGATGTTAAAAATATAAAATAAAGAACTTTTATTATTTTTAAAAAAACGCAAGATGTGGTAAAATGATGAGATGGAAAAAGAAGATAAAAAAATAGATAGAAATAATATTTTTAAAAAAATAAAAGTTAAAAGAGGTATAGATGGTTTTGGATTATTTGCACAAGAGGATATAAAAACAGGAGAAAAAATAGTGGAGTATATAGGCAATGTTTTGCTAGGTCCAGATGCAGAAAATATAAAAGTGAATATGTATCTGTTTGAAGTGTCTAAAAATAAAACTATAGACGGCAGTGTCAGGTGGAATACTGCAAGGTACATAAATCATAGCTGCGCGGGTAATGCAGAAAGTGAGATAAGAAAAGGCAAGGTCTATGTGATAGCAAAAAAAGAAATAAAGAATGGAGAAGAGATATGTTATGATTATGGTGAAGTATTTTTCAAAGAATATATAGCTAAAAAAGGCTGTAGATGCAATGCGAAAATACATCTGTACAGCAAATAGTATATTTTATTTTTAAAAAATAAAATATGTGATATAATATGAGTATACAAAAATATGCAAATAAACATAAATCATAATAATTTTGAATTAACAGATGCTATAAATGCTTATGCAAAAGAAAAGCTAGGTAGTGCAGAAAAACACATAGAAAAAAGTGAGGAGGCTACACTTTTTATAGATTTAGGAAAGATAAGCCCTCATCACAAACACGGCAATCATTATGAAGTAAAATGTAATCTAAAGTATGGAACTCGTAGCATACATATAAGTAGCATAAAAGAGGATTTATATTTTGCTATAGATGAAGCAAAAGACAAACTTTTAGATGAGCTGGCTCATAAAGGAGATAAAGAAAGGAGTATGATGAAAAGATTTGCAAGATCATTTAAAAATATTATAAGATTTGAAAATTAATATATGAAAGATTTAAAATGGATAATACTAGGATTAATATTTTTGATGGCCGTAATGGGCATAACTAAAATAGTAAATACAGAAAGTGACATAAAAAAAGAAGAGATAAACATAACAAAAGAAAATAACCAAAATGAAAAACAAGATAATAAAATACCTAGTAGCGATGATATTGCCGCTAGTAATGGAAAAAGTAATGATACAATTAACAAAGAAAGTAACAAACAAAATAATCAAAAAATAGGTATGAAAAATGCAATATTGAAAACAAATAAAGGTGATATAGAGATAGAGCTAAATGGAGACAAGTCTCCAGAGACGGTGGCTAATTTTATAAAATTAGCAGAATCTAATTTTTATGATGGTGTGAGATTCCACAGAGTCATAAAAGATTTTATGATACAGACCGGTGATCCATTGTCAAAAGATGTTGCTAACAAAAAATATTGGGGAACAGGAGGTCCAGATTATAAATTTAACGATGAGCTTTCTGGAGATGAGAAGTACAATCAGGGTACACTCGCTATGGCAAACTCTGGCCCCAATACTAATGGTTCACAATTTTTTATAGTTACGGCAGTGCCAGGTTACCCACTACCACCTAGCTATACAGTTTTTGGTAAAGTTACAAAAGGTATAGACAATGTAATGGTTATACAAAATGTGAAAACAGATGGCTCAGACAAGCCACTCGAGGATGTTATCATAAAAAGTATAGAGATAAAATAAATCAGAAATAAGAGTTATAAAAAAATCCACACGCCTAGTGTGGTTTTTTTTATTTAATGATTATGCCCAGAGTGACCATCATTAGTTTTTACCAGCTTAACAGCTATATATGTCGTTAGCGGTATAGCAAGTAAAAGTCCTACAGAACCAATAAGAGATCTAAATATCTCAGTCGCTATTATTTCTTTATTTATGATTTCTAAAAATGGTATATTTGAAGTATGTATTAAAAGTAGTAAAGGTAATGCAGAGCCAACATATGCGAGCACCAGAGTATTAACCATAGCACCGCCATGATCAGACCCGACACGCATGGCGTGTTTATAATATTCTAAATTAGTCAAGTTTGGATTGGCACTTTTTAATTCAGCTACTATACGTGCCTGAGTCACAGCACCATCATCAACAACACCTATCACTCCTATAATTATACTTGCTATGACAAGTAGTGTAAAATCTATACTACCGTTACTATTATAATACAAATAAGTACTAGTCTCATCTGTAAAGCCGCTGATCTTGGCTTGTATTATTGTGATATATGATAATATTATTGTTATAAAAATAGAAACAAAACACCCGAGCATAGCTGATATGGTAACTCTATTTTTACCATGCGTTAAAAACATTACAGAAAAAAGTAGGGGCACAGATACTCCAGCAGCAATAAGGACAGGGTTGTAACCTTTTAGCGTTAGAGGTAATAATATAAAAAATATAATACATAGAGATACACAGAGAGAGAGCAGTGAGCGTAAACCCTTTTTACCAAAGACTGTAAATACAACAAAGATAAATAAAAATAATGATATAAGTAGCGAGTCGTATCTAACAGCTTCACCAATATTATAATATTCAGAACCATCATTTTCTTTTGTGTGTTGCAAGAATACTGCATCTCCTATATTATATTTTATACCATTTGAATAAGTCTCTATTTTTTTATCTTTCATCTGACCCTCAGTGATATTTAATATATAGTCTGGAAATTTTTGATCTGTACTTGTGCCATAAATTATTTCTATAACCTCAGCTTTATAACTTTTAATTTCAGGAGTTATTATTTCTATTTTTTTATCTTTTTCTATTTCCATAATTTTATTTTTTATGCACAGCTTTTACATATCCCATATATATCAACAGATGGAGTAGTGCTAGATACAGAAAACTTTTTACTCTTTTTTATTAATTTTTTTAAAGCTTCTTCAAAGTAGCTAGCATTTAGTTTTTCCATACTCTCACAGTTGTTACATATTATCTTGTGCTGTACCTCATCTGTAGCTATCTCATAATGAGCATGTCCATGATTAAAATCAAATCTATTTATAATACCGGCTTCTTCTAGTGATGTCAGGTTTCTATATACAGTAGCTTGATCTATGTCATTTTTCTTTTTTAAATCTTCTATTATCTTGTGCACAGCTACTGGGTTTTTAGCTTTTGAGATACGGCTCAGTACCGCCAATCTGTGAGGTGTTACTTTTAGTTCTGAAATCTTTATTATATTTATAAGTTCATTTTCTGTGTATTTCATATTTTTATGATTAAAAATTATTTTAAGTAGTCTGTATATTTCATATTTTTGCAAAAAATTATTTTTTATAGACTGTGTATTTCATATTATCTTTATAGAAAATAACTACTTATTTTCATTAAATTCTTTCTGCTTATTAATTTTTGCTCTTGTTCTTTCTTTCCTGTCGTCACTTAACTTGCCTACGCATTCAAATATCTTTTTAAACTCTGCTTTATATTCAGTGTTGCTTTTTAAATCAAATGCATCAGCATTAAAATCAAAATGAGTTATCAAAGTATTCTCATTTAACCCTAAAAATTCTTTATCATATTTATTTTTCTCACTTTCAGATCTAATTTTATTTATAGCTACTATGTATGGAGTTTTATAAAAATTTAACATGTCTATGATTTGTTTTGCTGCTTTGATTCCATGCGTGGTCGCCTCTGCGACCACGACGGCCAAATTAAAACCGGTAGTCACACCAGTGCCGACGCCGTCAGTACCAGCTTTTTCATCAACTATAACACACTCATTATCATTTAATTTCAAAAATGGTAAATACACTTTGAGTGGTGTAGTCAGTCCATGGCTGCACATATTGCCGTACATCATGTCTGGTGTATGTGGTCCGGCACTCATTAGTCTAAAATTTTTACCAGTATCTTTGTCTATTATCTCCACGCTATACTTTTCTGTTATTTTGTCTACTGGGCTTAGTGAGAAAATATGATCAGCATCTATATTCACTATTTCTTTTGTGCTACTTATACTTATTTCTTCAAATATTTCTTTTAGGCTTTGTCCCATCCAGTTCATATCACCCTCGTGACCCAGATTATATTTGAAATCCATATTATGATCATTGTCCAAAGCCAAAATACTTTTATTATTTTCTAGTAAATATTTTGTGTACAGAGTAGCTAGTGTAGTTTTTCCTGACCCACCTTTTCCTAAAAATCCTATTATCATATTATGTTTAAATTAATTATAAAATAATAATAACATAAATGCAAATCATTTGCAAATAAAAATTGCTAGATATTTTTTAATTATCTAGCAATAAAATTAAAACTTTTCTATTAATTATGTGAATGTCCGCGATGTGTAAAAGAATGGTAAAATACTCTTATTATTATAACTGCCAGAGTAGCCAGTGCAGACAGCTCTACAACATGAGTCCATTCACCACCAATATTTTTACCAAAAGTATATACAAAAGCCGCAGATAATGGGACACCAGCCTGGCAAAAAGCAGAGTATTTTACTGCATCCCAGACGTTATTTGTAAGTGATCTTATTAGTATCACTGTGCCAAGTATTTTTGGTAGCTCATGTGTGGCTATGGCAAGAGCAGTACCCCAGCCCAGCAGAGGATTAACTAAATAAGCCGCCCCAATAACAAGACCATCCATAAGACTATGGAAAAATTCTGCAAGTGCTATACCTTTTACGTCACCATCTTTTAATGTGTGCTTGTGTCCAAAAGATAAAATAAAATAAGTAATAATAGCAGCTATGCTTGCTATTATTATTTCAGTCGTACCGATTTCTTTTGCGTGATCTGAAATAGCTTCAAAAACAGCGTAAGAGAGAAGACACAAGCCAAGCACAAGCATTACAAGCTTTACTTTTCCTGTAACAATATTACGCCTTAAAAGTAAAGCAAATACTGCTAAAAAAGGTAGCAAGCTAGTTACTATTAACATCTCCCAAAATTTTGATAAACCTGTAATTGTGTTCATTATATTCTCCATATATTGATATAAGCAAATTTACTTATATATAAATCTTAACATTTATTTTATTTAAATGCAAGTTATTTGCATTTATAAAAAATTTGTGCTAATATTTAAGTTAAATTACTTTTTAATAAATTGTAATTAATCCTTTAACCTTTAGGAGAAAAATATGAAAGACAAAACAAACAATTCGTTTTATGTGGGAATATTTGGATTTATTTCTATATCGTTAGTGATATGGCTCACAGTCAATCACTCAGTTGGTAATGCTGATTTTAAATCAGGTATGTGGAATCCAGAAAGAGCAGTAGCTGACTTTGGAAAAATGATCGGAGCTTTGTCAACTTCTTGGATGGAGCCTAGCGTATTACAAAAAACTATTGCCTACTTTGTCTATGAAATGGTAAAGTTGCCAATAATATTAGGTGCTACGACGTATGTACTTTCAGTAATAAGATTATCAATACCGCGTACTTGGTTAGAAAAATCTATATCACGTGATGATATTGTGGGCCAAAGTAAGGGCGTTCTACTTGGTATGCTAACTCCTGTATGCTCTTGCGTAGTGTCACCAATATATGCAGGGCTGGTAGTTGGCGGAGGCTCTACAAAAGCTACAGCAGCATTTCTTTTTGCTGCACCTTCTATGAATGTATTTGCTATGGCCGTAATGGCTTATATAGGAGGATTTACATTAATTGGCATTTACCTAGTGGCAGGGTTCCTAGGAGCATTTCTAACAGCGCAGTTAGCAAACAAAATTGGTATCGCTCGGGAACTCTTGAACAAAGAAATCATGAATGATGTCTTTTCTGTAAAAAGTCGTAATATTTTTGCTCAAGCAGGACATGAGACTTGGAAGTTAATGAAAAAGTTATTTGTAGCTCTGACCGTAACTGGTGCAGTAGCGGCTTTACTTTTTCATTTTAACGCTGTCCCTGTGGAGATGTTAAAAGTAGTTGCTTATTCGTGGTATGCACCATTAGTTGCACTAGTGGGTATTCCACTTGACGTAAATGCAGCCTCATCATTGCCATTAATTGCTGGAGTGTTTTCTAGCATAGGCAAGGGTACTTTAGTTGCCTTCATGCTTGCTATGACAGTAACTAGTATCCCTCAGATATTTGTATTAGCTAAAATGTATAACTATGCGACAACTGCAAGACTGATAGCTTGGTACTCGTTCTATGTTGCCATTATTGGCCTTACTGTGAATATGCTATTTATGTAAAAATAAAATAGCCAATACTTAATCCGTGCTACTGATGTAGTGCGGATTTTTATTTAGATGCGAATTACTTGCAACAAGTTACAAATTATGATAGTATATATTTATGAAAATAAAAAAAACTAAAATTATAATATTAACTGGATTTCTAGGATCAGGAAAAACAACTTTTTTAAATAAGATGATTTCTTTTCACAAAGAAAAAGGCGAGAGTGTGGCAGTAGTTGAAAATGAATTTGGGTCTATATCCATAGACACTGATTTACTTTTAGGGCAAGGAGAAGAAATCATGGAAGTCAAAAATGGTTGCATGTGCTGCACTGTGCGCCGGGATCTGGTGCGTATTATGCGTGAGTTAATAGAAAAAAATAAAAAGTATGATCGTATTATAATAGAAACTTCTGGTATAGCTAATCCCTCACCGATAGCTCAAACATTTTTAGGTTTAGAGGATATATATGCTAATTTTGAATTAGAAAAAATTATAACTGTTGTAGACACTGCTAACTTTGAACATCAGATCGAGACTGAAGCTTTGGTAAAAGAGCAAATAGCTTTTGCTGACGCACTAGTAATGACAAAAATAGATTTGGTTTCTACCGAGATAAAAGATATAGTTAACTCTATAGTACATTCTTTTAATACTTTTGCTCCAATATATGAGACAAACACTACTAACCTCAAAGATAATGATATTTTTGAAAACCTAAATGACATACAAAATACTAAAATAAATACAAAAATAAGATTAGAAGATAAAGAAGAGCCATATAAGTGGATTGGAACTTTCGATTTAAAGTCTAGTATTTACACTATGAATATAACCGCGAGTGGTACGCCTCATGAATCAGAATTATTTTATATACAAAAGATATCTAATCATGATTACATAAATACAGAAGAGGCTAAAGGATTTTTATATAATAAGTTTTTTGAATTAAGTACAGATGTTACAGGTGCTATGGAAAGTAATATACTTTACAAAAAATTACTAACAGATAATAAGACCGTTGCTAATTTTAAAGTAAAAGAAGATGGTGTATACATGTTAGTAACACAGCATATACCAGATGAATTAGAAATGAAAAATGAAAACAAAGTAGTTATAGAGAAAGTAAATGTTATTTCTCTGACTACAAAATACAAAGAGAGTGATAAGCTCAGCTCTATTGCTTTTGAATTTAAAGATATGGCTTTTAAGCCAGAGCAAGTAGATACTTTTGTTAATTATTGTCTTGATTTAGAAGGGCAAGAAATGCTTCGTGCCAAAGGATTGTTTAATGTGGAGGGTAGTAATAAACCATTCTATATACATGTAGTTAATACTGTATCTGAATCAGGATTTTTAAATGCAAGTAAAAAAGAAAAGTCTACTACTTCGCAAATTGTTTTTATTGGTTACAGTATAGATAAAGTTAAAATGAGAGAGGCTTATGAAGAGCTAAAAAAATTTATGACTTTATAATTCCTTATTTTAAAAAATATAAATGTTACCATATATAAAAAATATGATGAAAAATAATTACATAGAAAAAAATATTATAATAGTTGGAGCTGGTCCAGCCGGTATTGGAGTTGCTTCTGCATTACAAGAAATAGGTATAACAGATTATCTTATTTTAGAAAAGGGTAGTGTGGGTGAGAGTTTTAAAAATTGGCCAAAAGAAACAAAATTATTAACCCCAAGCTTTACCAGTAATATGTTTATGCAACCAGACCTAAATGCAATCACACCTCTCACCTCTCCTGGTTATTCTTATAATACAGAACATCTTAGTGGCACAGAGTATGTAAAATACCTAAAAGATATAGCTAAGTATTTTGAAATCAAAATAGAGAATAATATAGAAGTACTTAGTGTGGAAAAAAATGCTGAGATTTTTGAAATTAAAACTAAACAAGATATCATATATAAGAGTAAGTATCTTATATGGGCAGTGGGTGAATATTTTTATCCAAAGAAAAATAGTTTTGAAGGATCAGAACTTTGCAAATATTATAGTAACATAAAATCATTTAAAAATTTAAAAATAAAAAACCTTGATGAACCTGTTATAATAATTGGTGGTTATGAAGCTGGTATGGACACTGCTTACAATTTGGCAAAGTTAAATATAAAAACTCTTGTACTAGATACTTTTAACAGATTAAGCCTTGACATAGATGACCCTTCAAAATCTTTATCGCCGTACACAATAGATAGATGTTTTGAGTATATTAATAATGATACTATTATTTATGAATATGACTCTAAAATAAATAAAGTAGACTTGAAGGGAGGTGAATATGTAATAACTTGTGAAAATAATATAGAATATAAAACTAAAAATCAGCCGATATTTTGTGGTGGTTTTGAGGGTAGCGTCTCACTCATTAAAAATCTTGTGGGTAAAAAAGAAGATGGAGATTTAGAAATAAATATACATGATGAGTCAGAAAAAACTAAAAATTTATTTTTTGTAGGACCGTCAATACACTCTAAAAATATTATACTTTGTTTTATTTACAAATTTAGAATGAGATACGCGACTGTGACATCTGAAATAGCAAATAGATGTGGACTGGGTGATACAGAAAAAACAAAAGAATTTTTAGAATATTACAAAAAATATAATTTTTATTTGGAAGACGTCCAAAGCTGCGGGGTTAATTGTACCTGCTGATAATAATAACCATTAAAAAATAAAAATAAAAATAAAAAAATATGAAAAATAAAATAATAAATACTTGTAAATCTTGTGCTGTGAGCTGCAAAGAGCACTGTAGCCATACAAATGCTAATTATCTAACAGGTATATTATTGCTTGGTCTAGGTGCCATAGATTTATACAGGGGTGATTATGCTTTTGCGGCTAGCTGGGCCATATTTGGTTCTATGTACTTTGCTTTTGAGAGTCGTAAATTTGGAAAACATGTGGGCTCATATGGAGGGGTTATTATATGTATTGCAATATTTTTTTATTACATCAAAAATTTATAAAGTAAAAAGTTGAAATAAATGAAATGCAAGTTATTTGCATTTATAAATATATTATGCTACTATCTTTAATAGAAGTATAAAAATTATATGAAAGATCTAAAAATATTCAATAAAATACTAAGTCTAAAAACCTTGAAACCTTCCAAAGAAACCAATCAAGCATTTTCAGAGTTGGTAAAATTTGGAGAAAATAGCTTTAATGAAATAAGCTTAAAAGATGAAGAGGTTTTAAAACTTAGAAAACTTTCTTGCCAGGCAGAGTATGAAATGGAATTGTTTTGGGCTGATAAAATAATACATTCTAAAAATCCAAATAAGGAATTGGAAAATTTTTGGTATTATAAAAATTATCAAGATCTGGTAACTCTCGAGTATTTAAATATTTTTAATATTAGTAATAAAATAAAAAAAGTTTTATTTGTTGGCGGTGGCCCATTACCATTAACTGCAATAATATTAGCGATCAAATTTAATTTAAAATGTAGTGTTTTGGAAAAAGATGAGATGAGTTTTGTAAGAGCAAAAGAAGTTGTATGAAAACTTAAGCTAGATAAAAAAATAAAAATAATAAATATAGATGCTGATAAATATGAAAAATATGACAACTATGATGTTCTGTATTTGGCGGCGCTTGTCGGTGAAAATGAGATTTCTAAAAATAAAGTTATTAATTATATATATAAACAAATAAAAAGTAGTGCTCTATTTTTATGCCGGTCTTCACATGGTAGTAGAAAAATTATGTATAGCCCTATAAATAAAAATATTTTCAAGAAATTAAATCCTATGTTAGAAGTCAGGCCACACAATTCTATAATCAATTCTTTTTTTATCTTGCAAAAAATTTAAAATAAAGTTAAAATAAAAGCAAGATAAAAATATATGTTCAACCAATTAAATCAATCAAGTCAAGGAGACAAAATGCAAACATTACAAGAATTATTTACTTATACTAAAAAAGAAATAACTTCTCTTTTGGAAGCTTATTTAAAATATAAAAATCTTTCCCAGCAGATAAATTCTGGAACTGTCACAGAAGAAACAAAGCCTAAGTTTTCTTTATTTAAAAATAGTGGAAAAATGCAAAATCTTGACCCTCTCGCAAAAGCTAAAAAAGAACTAGATCAGATTGGTGAAAGTATGAAATTTCAAAATCCTTTAATTTGGATAGGGTACAAATATCAGGCTTATCAAAATGAGCCAGGAAAAACTTTAAATACTTTATATGAGATTAGAGAACATTGTAAAGTCGACGGTATTTGTTTTAGGAGATTTGATGCTATCAATAGTTACTTAAGGAGAAAAAATAATGGTAAAGACTTAAATTCTCAAGATTTTCTAAACGGGGAGACTAGCTTGGAAGAAGTTAGTCAAGACAGTAGATTTATTTCTATGTGCCAAGATAAAGATTTTATGAGGTTGTGGACAGAAAATGAAAATGATAAAGCTGGAAAATGGAAAAACTACAAACTGGTATCTCCAGATCATGACTGTGAAATAAATTGCAGCTGTTAAAATATCCCACCAAATAGCAACCTGTCACCTTCATAAATAACAACACTCTGACCAGCTATGGCAGAAAAGTTATTTATGGGGGTGATTTTTATTTGGGCGGCGGCGTAGCCGCCGCCAGTATCTATTTCTTTTTTCACATTATCAAATCCTAGCCTTACATCATATAACTCACCATGATATCTTGTCTGCGCTTTATATATTTTATTTTCTAATTTTTCCTTGCTATCATAATTTATATTATTTATATCTATAAAAGTATTCACTTCTTTTAAAACAAAACCATTTTGAAAGTTAATTTTATTATTGCTTGATATTTTATTTTCATCTTGAGTTACATATAAAACATTATTTTTAAAATCTTTTTCGTACACAAAATAGGGAAGAGAGTTATTGTGTTTGTCTTTTTTTATAACACTAAATCCGTGACGCTCGCCGACAGTGTATAGTATTACCCCATCGTGAGTACCTATTACCATACTTCTCTCATCATATACATCTCCTTTTACGGGGTTCAATTCTTTTATAAGGAAATCTTTCATACTAATATCACCCAGCATACATATACCCATAGATTCTTTTTTGCCTGCTACATATAAATTATTATCTTTTGCTATTTGCTTGACCTCTGATTTTAATAGATCAGAAAGAGGGAAAAGTATGCCACCCAGATTTTCTTTTTTGATTTGATATAAAAAGTAACTTTGATCTTTGCTTTGATCTTTCGCAGAAACTAAAAAATTATTTTCTATTTTTGCATAGTGACCAGTTGCAATAATAGCATTATTTTCTTTTGCATAATTTAAAAACCCAGCAAACTTTATATACTTATTGCACATTATATCAGGATTAGGTATATTATTTTTTCTATACTCACTCAGCATATAATCTATGACATGTTCTTTATATTCTTTTTCTAGGTCCAAAGTTTTAAATGGTATGTCTAGCTCCGCACAGATACGCATAGCATCCAGCCTATCATTTTTCCAGGTGCACTCTATATAGTCTGGCTGCCAAGTTTTTATAAAAACCCCAGTCACATCATAACCTTTTTTTTGTAGCAAAAAAGCAGAGACAGCACTATCAATGCCGCCGCTCATGCCGACAAATATTTTTTTATTTTCACCTAAAATCTTCATGTTTTCTAATGACATATTTATATTTATTATACCATAAAAATCATATTTTGTAAAAATAAACTCTAGAGTTACATACCCCTTGACAGCATGGGTATGTTAAATCTTTTGGGTGGTATTGTTGGTGGTGTAGCAAAAGTGGCTGCAAAGTCAACTGTTGTTGTTGCTGGAGGTGCAGCTAAGGTCACTTACGGAGTTGCTAAAGGTACAATTAAAGCAGCGGGTCATGTTGCAAAAATTCCATTTAAATCAATTGGTGATCGTCGCTGAGAGTTTTTAATATCTTTACTTAATAGGGTTTGCATATTTGCAAACCCTATTTTTAATGTTATAATCATTTTATGAATCTTACTTTTATAATTGAAGGAGGAACTGCAACCGAGAGGCACATTTTAGAGCATCTTTTTTTGATGCGTACTAAAAATTTTCCTGAGTCAAGATCCTTGGAAATGTACATAAGAAATAAGGTAGATAATAAAAATTTTGACAGTTTTCACTCTTACTTGGATTATACAGAGTGTACTTTTTTAAGTATACCCACAGAAATCAGTGAACTTATTTTAGAGGAGTATAAGACTTGGTATTTTACAGAAGAAGATTTTGATTTTGAGAAAAGGATTATAGAGATAGAGTATTCTCATATTAACAAAAAAGTATTAAAAAAAGAAAAAAAGATTATTGAGGATAATCAAGAAATAACAGACATTAATCAGATTA
Organism: bacterium; assembly: GCA_043736875.1. GTDB lineage: Bacteria > Patescibacteriota > Minisyncoccia > Phycocordibacterales > UBA5272 > JAUPVO01. Next base: position 8,909 of record JAYTBU010000043.1, on the reverse strand, counting down.
TAAACATGACTTTTGAAAAGTTAAAATATTTAAAAAATAATGTTTTTAAAATAAGTATGTTAAATAATTTAAATAATAAAAAAGTCTTTTCACATAAAGAAGATTTTCTTGTATTAAGCAAAAGAAAAATTAATTTTCTAAAAAATAATTACACATGTTTTGAGTTAGAAAGTAATGATCTTATCTTTGACATATCACAAATTTTGGATTGTATTTTATATAATAAATACAAAGAAAGTCTGAGATGTGTTCAGTATATTTCCATAGATAAAAGCTTAATAATCCTAGATTGTATGAGGGGGTTTGGTTTTGTAAAATATACTTTAATTAAAAACGCTATAGAAGAATGGTTTGATTTGGTTATTGATTTGTATATTGAAGATAGTAAAAAATATACAAGAGATACTGTTAGAAAATCAATGACTAATTCTGTAAATATTTGTAACTACATGAGTAAAGATGAGGTTAAAAAAGAGGTATTTAAGTTTATATATACGTTAGAAAAATATGAAAAACAAAATTAAAAATATTAAAATAAGCAATAATACAATTTTTATTTACTTAAATAATGTAACTCTTGAAGAAGTTGATAGTTGTCTGGATTTATTTAAAAATGGATCTTTATTTAATATTTTAAGATTTAAAAAAGGTTTAGTACATACAATGAAATACAATAAAGAGAAAAATATAATTTCTGTAAACACTTTAAAAAAGTACAGTGATGAAGTTTTAGATATTATAAAAAATTATTTTAAATAAAAATAAGCCTATTTCTAGACTTATTTTTAGCACTTACTTTGCTTCAAAGATACTTATAGACTACGCGCGCTCAACATACTCGCCTGTCTCAGTATTTACAACTATTTTTTCTCCCACTTCTATAAATAGTGGGGTAGTTACCTGAGCTCCAGTTTCAAGAGTCACCAGCTTGTCACCACCACTAGCTGTATTACCTTTTGTCGCTGGAGGAGCATCTTTTACTTCTAGTGTCATCTTTACCGGTATGGTCATACCTATAATACGCTCATCCTCATCCTCGCCCCATGTACGCAGATCAACTTCTGTATTTTCTTTTAGCCATTTCATATCATCACCAACTATATCACTTCCTAGAGTATATCTCTCTCCTGGATTTTTAGGGTCACAGAACCAATGTTCACCTTTTGCTGTATATAAGTATTTTGATTTTTTTCTAAAAACCTCTGCTTCATCTACAGTGTCTGATGCATGAAAAGACACAGGTATGACGCGCCCACTTATTAGGTTGCGTAGCTTTACTGCATTTTGTGGTTTGCGTTTTTGTGTGCGAGAAACATGTGACTCAAGAACCTCATACGGTTCATCATCGTATATAATACATTTTTTTGGTTTTACTTCTGAGTAGTCTAATACTGCCATATATTTATTTGATCCAGTAGGCAAGAAATTAATTTTGGCTACTGGGTTAAGTTATTTAAATTGTTATCTTTACATTATAGCATAAATGTATTTTTTTTGAAAATATGTTATAATACTCTTAATAAAAATATATGTACAAATTTGATAACTTTCAAGAAGAAGTAAGTATTGGATTAGCTAGGCTAGCTACTGAGCTAAAATCAATACAAACAGGTCGCGCCACATCAATGGTGTTAGATAATGTGAGAGTTATGGCTTATGGATCGCTAATGGAGCTGGCGCATGTTGCAAGCGTTAGTATAGAAGATGCAAAGACTTTGCGTGTAGCACCATATGACAAGGCTACTATAAAAGATATAGAGAGCGCTATAAATAATGCTAATTTGGGACTGTCAGTAGCTTCTGATAGTGATGGTCTGCGCGTCATATTCCCAATGCTAACCACTGAGCGTAGAACTCAATATGTGAAAATACTAAAAGAAAAATTAGAAGATGCTAGAATAAAAATAAGACAAGCAAGAGAAGATAGTAAAAAAGAAATAGAGTCGCTTGCAAAAGATAGTGCCTACGGTGAAGACGATAAAAAAAGATTTTTAGAGACATTACAATCAAAAGTTGACGCTGCAAATGCAGAAGCTGAACAGGCTTTTAAAAATAAAGAGAGTGAAGTGATGGGAGAGAATTAAAAAGAGGCGCCGCAGGCGCCTCTTTTTAATACCTTCTCTTTGCGTAAATTATGATCAGTGCAAGGTTAAGTAGTAGACATATGATGGTCGGTAGGTTTTCTTCGTGGAAAATGTAAGGTTTGTTATGATACTGATGGAGGCTCTAACTCTGCAAATGATTCTAAATAACATAAAAAGAGAAGTCTCTAAGCTTCTCTTTTTTCTTAAAATAAAGTATAATAAAAATATGCAAAAAATAGAAAAAAAAGATGTGTATATAAAAAATATCTTAGAACCTATTTTTGATTTTATAAAAAGTCCTGAATTTAATCGTATGGAGGATGGGAGCAAATCTCTTTCCTATCAGTATTTTTCTAAAAAGCTTGTAAATGATTTTTATTCAAAGCAGATACATCTTACAAAAAAAGATGAAAATATTTTAGGAGAGGTTATTTTGCATTTAGACTATTTTTATAATAAGATCGATAGTAAGGTAAAATTTAAGGATCTGAAAGATATTCTAACAATCATTCAATAGATAAAAAAAGGAGGCCGTAATGTATTGTACAAAACGCCCCGAGTCAATAATTAGTACCTAAAGTACGGTTAATAAAATAACCGTACTTTTTTAATTTAAAATTAGTGATATAATATAAATATATGGAAATGGATAAAATAAATTTAAAGAGAGAAAGTTGGAATAAGCCCTATAAAAATGGGGTAGTCTTTAATCAAAAGGCTAATCTAAAAATATTAGAAATAATAAATAATATTAACAACAAAGATATCAAAGTTTTAGATATTGGTTGCGGGGCGGGTGAACTATCTATTTTTTTGAATGATGCTAATTATAATGTTACAGGTATAGATATCTCAGATGTAGCAATAGATAAAGCAAAAACCTCAGTAAATGAAAAAAGAAATGAAAAAGAGGGTATTAAATTTTTAATAGGAGATATTTTTGATGTAAAAGAAAAGTATGATGTAATGGTGTGTAAGTTAGTTTATGCTTTTATAGAAAATAAAAAAACATTTTTAAACAAAGTTAAAAGTATTTTAAATGAGGGTGGTATATTTATAATTAGTACCCCAGTAATAACTTTAGAAAATAAAGATAAGGTTTTGAAACCTGCTATATGTGTATCAGAGCAAGATATAGATGTGCTCAAGGACTATTTTACTTCTATAAATATAGAAATCGAATCAGTAGACAACTACGGTGATAATTACATTATCACCTGCTACAGATAAGTTGCTTTTAACACCTTCTCTTTGCGTAAATTATGATCAGTGCAAGGTTAAGTAGTAGACATATGAGGGTCAGTAGGTTGGTTATATTTGCATCTTTTGAAAATTATTTATATATTTTTGAACCCCCTGCTTGACAGCGGGGGGGGGGTAGTGTGCTATAATGTTATTAGGTTTCAGGATTTCCCTGAAACCACAAGTGTACATTTATATTGGAGATTTGAAATGAGAAACTTAATTAAGACAAAAGTTGCTGAGTTGATTAGTGGTGGTGTGAGTGAGGACTACCAGAATACAGAAGTTACACCCAAACAACAAGTCGTAATTACACCTAACAGCGACTTCAATTTGTTTGCTAATTCTGTATTGTTGTATAGCCATTCTGGATTACTTGAGAAACTAGAAGAGAAACTTGGTTTATCTGCCCAGGATGCGAATATTTTACAGCAAGACATGTTAAAGTTTCTTGCTATATGTGGCTATCGTGACAGCTCTGGAAAAAAAGTTAAAATTGCTCCGTCGGGTAAAATTGATGAAGCTTGGCACAACTTTATACTGTTAATTGGTTTAAGTATGGCATGATTGGAAGTGGTGAACAGTGTTCTATACTAGGATCATCAACAGATGACGGGTGTGAACCAAACTAAAAAAGTTTTAATTTAGGGTTTGTATACAAAAAGCCAGCAAGTTCTCTTGCTGGCTTATTTATTTGATGATATAATAAAAATATTAACATATGCTAGAACAACAATTAAAAAAATCTAAAATAATAAAGTCTTTTATAAAAGTGGACTTTACTAAAAGTTTTGATGATGAGAAAATAAATCCAAAGATTAGAGATCTTTGGAGAGAGGGAGACAAGCTTATAGACGTTTACACTATTATATACACAGTTGATGATTTAAGTATAAAAGGTTTCATATCTTTTCCTAAAAATATAGATACAAATAAAAAAAATAAAACGGCAGTTTTTTTAAGGGGAGGAAATAACAAATTTGGAGAGACGTATTCTGGTTTTTTGATTAACAAAAATACTATTTTTTCTCTAACAAATTATTTGGGTTATATAACTTTGTATACTCAATATAGAGGAGAAGCTAGTGGTGAGGGTTTTGATGCTTATGGTGGTGAGGATATAAAAGATGTGTTGACGCTTTTTGATATTATAAAAGAATTAGAATTTTGTGAGCAAGAAAATATATTACTCATGGGTGCAAGTAGGGGCGGTCTTATGGCTTATCAGGCCCTTACATATGATATACCGGTTGAAAAGGCTGTGATTATAGCTGGTCCAACAGATATGGAAAGGTCTCTCACGGATGGGTGGAGAAAAGGCTGGAGAGAATATTTTCTACAGCAAAAGTTTTTTGATATTACTGATGAAAATGAATTGGGTAAAAGGTCTGCAGTAAAATTTTACAAGAACATTAAAAATATTCCTATACTAGTAGTTCATGGTAGAGTAGACGAAAGTGTTAATGTTCAAGATTCTTTAGACATACACAGACTGTTGCCAAGTTCAAAATTGTTGATTTATGAAGATGACGATCACAACATAACTACAAACAAAAATATCTTAAAAGAAGAAATAATAAAATTTTTACAAAATTAAAAAATAGACAACTATGGTGATAATTACATTATCACCTGCTACAGATAAGTTACTTTTAATACCTTCTCTTTGCGTAAATTATGATCAGTGCAAGGTTAAGTAGTAGACATATGATGGTCAGTAGGTTGGCAGGGTTATTGGTACCAGCAAATCCTATATAACCTGTTGCTAGTAGTATAAAGAAAGAAATACACAAGAATACTAATGGTCTAGGCCACAATACTATAAGTACTGCTAAAAGTAAAAATGCACCATGCCACAAAGTAAAGCTGACCTCAGTAGGTATGTACGATGAGACACAAGAAAATAGAGAGGATTTTTGTAGGGCTATGTTTTTAAACCCAGCAAGTAGTACGGGTAAATGAGCGTATACATAGTATAACGCCAGAGCAACACGTAATATATAAGGCCAAGCAGAGGTTATCATATTATGCGTATTCTTCTAATTTTAGAACTCTTTTGTCTAGTCCTTTTATCTTTGTATCATGGTCATTGTGTATCTCAAATAGCACACCGTATCTGTCGCGCTCAACCTCTATTTTTCTCATTGTATTTAGGTGTGTTTCGTCTTTAACTTTTTCTACACTATCATTTATTGCCTCCAATATGACAGTAGTAAACTTTTCAAACATCGCGTGCATCTTGTCATCAGCATCTTTAAATCCTTTATCCATTTTTTCATCCAATCTTTTTACATCAACTTTCAATTCCTTAACATCTTCTTTTAACAAAGCTACATCAGCTTTCAGTTCTTTTACGTCTTCTTTTAACAAAACTACATCAGCTTTCAGTTCCTTCATGTCTTCTTTTAACAGAGTCACATCTTCTTTTAAAACAGATACATCATCTTTTAAAATCGTGACATCGCACTGCAAAGCCTGCACATCTTTTTGTGTAGCTATTAGATCAGATTGTTTTGCGTAGTCATCTTTCATGTCTATATTATAACACAAAATACAAATAGAGGATATTTTTGTATTTTAAAGATGTTGATAACTAAAATTAAAACACCCTTTTATGTAAAAGGGTGTTTTAGTATTATTTTTACTAAGTATTTTACTAATTCTGAGATGCGCAGCTGGCCATGATGTCTACAAATTTTGTAGAATATGTAGGACCGCTAGTAACTGGAGTATTAGATCCTGCAGCTGATGGAGCGCCACACTCAATTGTAAAGCGAGTAGAGTAGTTAAAGAGTCTCTTGCCGTTATCTAACTTACCTGTAGCATTGTCTAGCTTTAGGGTGGCAACAGCTATGTTGTGCAGGTTATCATCTAGTTTTGACATCACAGAGGTCATGGATACGTTTTGGGGACCACCACTAACCTTTGAGTCATAAACCGTCGATCCTAACAGCTCATTGATTTTTGACATCTGTAACAATATATCTGTGTTTGTACTATTGTTTGGGCTGGTAGCTTTTATTTTACATATTTTACCTGATGAGTTACTGATATCAAATTTAACAGCAGCTTCAGTGTTACCTCCAGGGCATGTTATAGCAGCAGGTTGTACAGATAGTGAATGGAACTTAACCAATGATCTTGATCCTATGTTTAGTACAGCCGTACTTGTTGAGCGCTGAGGTGACATACCTCCAGATATACATACTAGTTTTATGTTTACAGTAGTAGCATTTTGATCGGTAGAAGTTGCAAGTATATCACCAGAAAAACTAAATGGCGTAACATTATTTGTACTACCAGTTGCTGTAGGTGTTGTACTTGGATCCTGATACAGCTCCCAAGCTGAAGAGTTACTACACACGGCTGATAGCCTATATGTGTCAGCTGCCGTGCTTGATGCTGTAGCAGTTAAAGTGGCTAACGGTTTTTCTGAGTTAACAAGTATTATCCACAATGTCTTGGTAGAGCTAGCATTTGTAGCTGTCACTTTTATAGTTAAGCCATCTGGATAACCAGTGCTAGCGCTACGATCTAGGTCTACTGTACCACTAGCATTTGGTTTGTATTTTGCAGGTAAGTTACCAGCATTTGCAGATGTGCCACTAAAAGATGATGCAGATGCAGGTGATGAGCTAGCAAAAGGCCACACATCTACAGTCCAGCTATTTTGATTATTTATATCATAACGTAATTGTTTAAAATTGTCGTCTGTAGTAGTTGCGTATATATATTCTACATCATTTAGTAAAACTGTTTTTGATGACTCTAATCCTGTACCAGGAATCAGTGTACCAGATATAGATAGTGCATTATAAGGGTAGACAGTACTAATCGCATATACATTTTTTAGTCCACATTTTATCTCTAGTACAAAAGCGCTATTGCTAGGATTAGCTACCGTCATAGAGTAGTCATTGCCATTATTATTTCCAGTTACTCCGCCTACACGTGTAGTAACTCCAGCAACTGTTTTTGTTACATCAACATAATTAAAATCCTGCTTACAAGAAAGGGTAAATGATCCATTAGCAGCAGGTCCCGTGATACTGGTTACTGGTTTTTTAAATACAGTTACCACAGCATCTTTTGTGTCAGTTGTTCTGATTGCTCTTGTACTGTCTTTACATATTATCGTGTAACCTAGTGCAGCAGATTTTATGTGGCTAGTATTCAGCTCTGTTCTAGACATCGGAGCGTCAGGGGATAGAGTAAAAGAAAATTTGCTATTCAAAGTCCCCGAAGCATAAATGCCACCAGCTGTTGTCGTTGCTGCTAATATTGGACTGCTGTTTATCTTGACTGCTGGTGTGTTTTTGTCATATACATCACAACTATCACCAGTACTTGCCCATGTTATTGTTGCATCCCCACCAACCACAGACTCTGTATCAGAAACATTTGTGATATTTACTTTTGCAGGTACCAATATAGTAGTAGTTGCAGTTCCCAGTGCAGTTACCGCTGTGTCTATGGCGCTATTTGTATTATTGGTTGCGCCTCTACATGTTAGAGTATAATCGTATCTGGTTTCTACATCTTTTGCTACAGTATCTGTATCGCTAGCCGATCCCTCCAACCCTGTACTAGTACTAGTCGTAGTCCCACTAGCCCAAGCCGGAGCGCTCGCCCATGCTGGTGTACGTACGATGCTGTAGCTAGTCGCTGGGCTCTCACAGTCCCACTTTACAGTCGGTGCAGTCGTAGCAGGTGTTGTATTCGGTGCAGTAGTAGTGGGTGTCGTAGTTGCAGTTATAACTGGTGGTGTGTATTTGTAGCATTGCGATTTTTCATATTTTGCGCCAGCTACACCAGTCCCTGTCCTCCATATATTCCTCCCTTCAGTCAGTGCAGTACCAAGCGCACTACAGCACTGCGGGCCATCTGCGACAACTAGCTCAGCTTGAGATGAAGCAGTAGTTCCTTGATTTCCTTTACATGACAGGGTAACAGTACAAAAACTCCCAACAGCATTCCCTGCTACTATGTTTTTAGATCCTGATGTGTTTGCTATCGCTTCAAATTGACATTGATTTGCAGTTGCACTTGGTTCAAAAGCTGTAGAACAATTAGCACTTGACCATCTTAGTATTGCTGGAGCACCAGGGCATTTATTAACTGCCAGTGATATATTAGTAAAAATTGATAATGTTAATAAAGTAAATAATATTGATTTAAATAATTTCATATAACTACATTATACCAAATATATAGTTATTATGCATTATTAATTATTAGTATGTGTGGATAAGAAAAAGCACTACTTTTTATATTTAAAAAATAGTGCTTTGTTTTATCAAAAATTATGCAGGGCAAGTAACTTGAACATATGCAATATTCCAACATGTGTTATCTGTAGCTTGATGCATAATAATACCATTAGGGTAAGTATTAGTTGTACCCATGACCCAATCTTGAACCGCTGATACTCCCTGAGCATTTACGCCAGCACTACCATAAATCGGTTTACCGTCTGCACCAATTGCGCGGACGACATAAACCAGACCGATCGCACTGGTCGTTGAGCGGTAATACGCATAATTCTGCCCACCACCATTAATGATAAGCACCGTACCGTTTTCT
>JAYTBU010000042.1:0-28035 GCA_043736875.1 bacterium | reverse complement strand
GAGCATTTCCCTGAAGAGGAAGGGGTCCCCGGTTCGAGCCCGGGTCTCGGCACAGATGTGAAAAAGGGCGACAGCGAAGCTGTCGCCCTTTTTTCTCTTTAATAAAGTGGATAACTTTATTTTATTTTAAACAAATAGTAGTATAATAAATATATAAAAATAAGTTTCTTATTTTTAAAATATTTTAAAATCATATGAATACATTAACAAATTCAGTTAATACATTAGGAGAAACATTAACAAATGTTTTGCTTGGTGTAGTTAGTTTTCTTCCAAATATAATCATGGCAGTTGTCTGGGTTATATTAGGTTTTGTTTTGGGTGGTATACTTGGCCGTGCAGCAGCACACCTTGTATCTATACTTAAGATAGATAATGCTTTAAAAGCAGCTGGCCTTAGCCAGATGCTTAATGGTGTTAATTTTTCTTTAGCTAAATTCTTCGGAGGTTTAGTAAAATGGGCTATAGTAATATCATTTTTAATGATGGCAACACAACAAGTTGGACTAGACGCTTTTGCGGGCATGTTCTGGCAGATAGTCGCTTATATACCAAATGTTATAGTAGCAGCAATGTTACTGGTTGCTACATTTTTACTAGCTGATTTTGTAGCAAAGCTAGTATCTAGCTCAGCACAAGCAGCAGGAGTAAAAGGTAGTGCAGCTGCAGCTATTTCTAGATACGCTATTATAATAGTTGGATCTATAGCTGCGTTAGCGCAGTTAAAGATAGCTACAGGGTTTATGGAGATATTATTTATGGGTATTGTAGCGTCTGTTTCGGTTGCTCTAGGACTTGCATTTGGTCTAGGAGGAAAAGATGCAGCAGCTCGTGCTATAGCAAAAATGGAAGATAGCTTTGAGTAATTTTTAAAATTATTTATTTAAAGTTGTTTCCAGAAAAAAATAAAAACGGCACAAAATCGCACCCAGGTGCGATTTTGTGTTTTTAATAAAAGTGCTATAATGTAAATATATGAAAAATTTGATAAATAAAAATAAAAAAGTAAAAGTATGATAAAAATTTCAGAAGAAAATAAAAATTTCTTAATCTATGTAAGTAAATATCTTGGGGTAGCGCTGATCGCTGGATCTGTGGTGCATATGGGGACACTTCAAAATGGTTTTACTAGGTATGTAGTATTAATGCTTATTGGACTTTTATTAATGCTTACAGGAAATATTTTAGAAACGAAACAGAATGGACAAAAGATAAACTTAAACTATTTACTTTTAATTACAGGACTTTCTTTTGCTACTGGTTTTTTGTCTGGAGGTGTGCAGCATTACTTGGACAATCCGTCATATGCAGGGATATTACTTGGTGTAGGCTTATTTGTGACATATATTACTTATTTTATAAAAGAAAATATAAAAATTAAAAAGAAAAATATATTTACTGTTATAATATTGTCTATTTTAATAATTGTATTTTCTAATTATTTTATGGATGAGAAAATATTGGGAGAGGATCATCACGCAGGCACTCAATCAAAAAGTGGAAATATTTCAACAGGTGGACATTAAAAAACAATAATCAAAAATAAATAAAAATATGAAAATAAATTACAAAATAGTTACAATTATACTTACTGCAATATTACTAATTACCTATGCTTTGCACTGGAAAGCTATCTTTAAACATGACTACTCTTATGAAAAAATGAATATGCAGTCAGGTAAAATGTCAGACATGAAAAATATGCATCAAATGCCAAATGGTGAAATGATGAGCGATGGGGATAATTCTATGGATCATAGTAAAATGAATATGGGTAGTATGAACATGATGGACATGACCATGAATGACATGTCAAAAATGATGGAAGGGAAAACTGGTAAGGCGTTAGAGAAAGAGTTTATAGTCGGCATGATACCGCATCACCAAGGAGCGGTAGATATGGCAAATAAACTACTCCAAGACAAAAGTATTTCACCAGAAATAAAAATTTTTGCTGAAGATATAATCAAAGCACAAGAGGGAGAGATAAAGATAATGAATGAGTGGATGGAAAAAAAGTACAAGTAAGCACTTGGCTAAATTTTAAGAAACAAAAAAGCGCGACGAAGTCGCGCTTTTTTGTGGATAACTTAGAAATATTACTAGTAAAAATATCAAAGTGGGTGTATAATACTATCAGGTGGGATAAAATGGGATAAAAATTGATTCTTTAAGTTTCTACACCTAAGTTTTAATTAAAAAATATTGTATGTTAATAGGTAATTTTTCTCATATTCTAGATAACAAAAAAAGATTGTCTATACCAGCCAAATGGAGAGCTTCTTTTGGTGAAAAAGTTATATTAACTACAGGATTGGATAATTCGCTCTTTGTTTTTTCAGAATCAGAGTGGCTCAAAATAGCGCAGGATATATCTAAAAATGGCTTTTTAGATGCTGACACTAGGAATTTTTCAAGGTTCATACTTTCTAATGCTTTCGAGTTATCTATAGACAGTCATGGCCGGATACTTGTGCCAGAGCAATTAGTTAATTTTGCTTCGTTAAAAGATGATGTGGTGCTCGCCGGTAATTTTTCAAGAGCTGAAATATGGGATAAGTCTTTATATGAAAAAGCTATGGAAAAAATAGGGCAAGATGTGCAAGGTACAGCAGAGCGTATGTCAAAATTAAATTCAAGATAATATTTATATGAAAGTAAGATTAGGTAAAAAGAAAATAGAAAAAATAGAAAGAGATGACCAAAATGTTCCAGGTTTACATATGCCGATAATGCTATCCGAGTGTATAGAAATGCTAGATATAAAAGCTTCTGATATAGTCATAGACTGCACTGTAAATAGGGCAGGGCACGCTATAGAAATACTTAAAAAACTTTCAGCTACTGGAGTTCTGATATGTATAGACTTAGACCAGGAAGCATTAAGAGAGGCAGAGAATAATATCAATATCTATACAAACACTCTATTAGAAAGTGGTAAAAAAGATATGGCAAAAATATATTATGTAAATGATAATTTTGCAAATATTAAAAACATAATCTCTGGTCTAGGTTTTGAAAAAGTTGATAAAATATTTGCGGATCTTGGTATATCTTCACAAGAAATAGATGTTTCTGGTAGAGGATTCACTTTTCAAAAAGATGAGCCACTACTTATGACTTTTAAATCAGAATTGGATGAAAATACTTTAACCGCAAAAGAAATAGTAAACACTTGGAGTGAAAAAACTATTGCAGATATTATTTACAATTTTGCAGATGAGAGATATTCTAGAAATATAGCCAAAAAAATATATGAATATAGAAAAACAAAAGAAATAGACACAACTTTTGAATTAGTAGATATTATTAAAAAAGCCACCCCATTTGCATACCATAGAAGCAAGACTCATTTTGCTACACGAACATTTCAAGGATTGCGTATGGCTGTAAACAAAGAAATAGATAGTGTGATTACTTTAATTAAAGACGGCAAAGATATATTAAAAGATGGTGGACGGCTAGTGCTACTCACTTTTCATAGCACAGAAGATAGAATAGTTAAATTAAAAGCAAAAGAATTAGATTTTAAAAGTATAAATAAAAAACCCATAATATCTAGCGATCAAGAGATATCAAAAAACATAAGAAGCAGGAGCGCAAAACTTAGAACATACGAAAAATTATATGAGCAATAAAATAAAAATACAAAAACAAATAAATGCAGATGAAAAGCTTGTAAAGTCAGCAATTATACTTTTGATTATATCGATAAGTGTATACATGTACATGAATATATCTGTAGTTTTTAGTTTGATATCTTACAAAGAAACAAAGTTAAAATATGAGAAAAAGGGAGAAATGTATGTTGCTATCGAAAATGATATTAATAAAATAAAAAATAGTTTAAAAGTAGAAGATGCAACAAAGCTTGGTTTAGAAAAGTTGAATAGTTCTAATTTTGCAGTCAGGAAAGATTATCTAAGTAGTTTTTCTTTTAATTATGAAATAAGGTAATTTTTATGAAAAGTATTTTAGAAAAAGTATTTTCTAACTCAAGATACAAAATAACCTTTTCTGTATTTATGGTATTTTATTTGATGTGTATATATCAACTTTTTAATATACAGATAGTAAAAAAAAATGAATATGAGCTAGTCGCAAATGCTCAGTATGTTAAAAACATACAAGATACATTTAACCGTGGAAAAATATATTTTTCAAAATATAAAGATGATAATGTTTTGGCGGCAGATACTGTAGATAAAAAAGTGGATAGAAATGGTAAAGAGATAATTCTGCGGGATAGAGTGTACCCCCTCGATAGCCTCGCAGCAAAAGCTATCGGGTTTGTAGCTTATGACGAAAATGATAGGGTGGGTAGATATGGCATAGAAAAGTATTATAATGATGTGCTGGCGAGAGATGGAGACAAGTTGTATACCAATTTTTTTGCAGAGATATTTGGTGATATAAAAGGCAGCTTAACAAATGATAAGCCGTCATACGAGGGAGACATAAACCTTACTGTAGATATAGAGATGCAAAAATATCTGGCAAGCACTTTAGAAGAAACTAGAAAGGTTTGGAATAGCGATAAAATAGGAGGCGTAATCATGGATATAAATGATGGACGTATAGTTGCTATGGAGGAGTTGCCAACTTTTAATCCAAATAAGTTTATAGACGTAACAGATGCGTCTCTTTATAAAAATGATATGGTGACAGGTGTATATGAGATGGGTAGTATAATAAAACCATTAACTATGGCAGCAGCATTAGACTCTGGAGTGGTAGATGAGAATACTTTTTATAATGATATTGGGATAAGAGAACTTAATGGATATAAAGTAAAAAACTATGATAGCAAAGCGAGAGGCTGGTCAAATATACAATTAATATTAGACAAGTCTTTAAATGTGGGTATAGTATTTTTAGTAGAAAAACTAGGTATAGAAAATTTTCAAGAGTATTTTAAAAAATTTGGTTTCGGTTCTGAGACAGGTATAGACTTGCCAAATGAAGTCTCTGGTCTCACAAAGAATCTGGATAGTAAAATATTTGTTGACTCGGCAACTGCAGGATTTGGTCAAGGCATAGCTATTACCCCGTTACAGACAGTTAGATCTCTCGCAAGTCTCGGCAATGGTGGAAGATTAGTTAACCCATACATAGTAGATAGTATAAAATATAAAAATGGTATTGAGAAAAAGATTATGCCAGATGAAGGTGAGCAAATATTGCAACCAGGAACCAGTGAAAGAATAACAAAGATGTTGGTACATGTAGTTGACAATGCACTTGGTAACGGTAAATATAAAATGAAAAACTATGCAGTAGCAGCAAAGACAGGTACGGCCCAAGTAGCAAAGCCAAATGGTGGCTACTATGATGACAGATACTTGCACTCTATTTTTGCTTATTTTCCAGCGTATCAGCCAAAGTATATAATATTTATGTATCATACAAATCCAAAAGGAGCTGAGTATGCATCACAGACTTTATCAGATCCTCTGTTTAAGCTGATAGACTTTGTTATTAGTTATTATGAAATAGGTCCAGATAGATAATTTTGTATGAGTCAGATTTTTTATATAAAGATGTTGATAACAAAAAAATCTTTATATAAAAAATCTGTTATAATTATATGTATGAATAGCTTGCGTATAGAAGTTTTAGAAGATAAAACAAATATAGATTATATAGATAATTATACAAAATTATTTTCTTTTTCTTATAACATTGGCCAGGATTATATACTCAAACATAACTTTAATAAAAAAGCTGGAAATGATTGGATCAGTTATATTGTATGGTGCCTACATGCCATATCATATGTTGACGATGTGCCAGAAAATTTTTCTGTAGTAGTTTTAGATAATGCTTTGTGGTATGAAAATATTTTAAATGAATATAGTTATACACAGTTTTATATTAAAAATAAAAAACCGTGTGTTATAATAGAGAGTAATATATCACAGTATGAACGACGTAAAAAAACCTTCTCGCAATTTAAAATATAGAAATACAGTAACAAGAACTGTACCTATTTTACGCATCAATGATTCTATTAATGTTACAAAGAAAATAGAAAGAGATCATAAAAAAGATCTATTTAGAAAAGTTGAGCAATTTGAAAACGAGTCCTACAGAGATGAGTACTATAAAAAAGAAGATGTTCACACGATGATAAAAGAGATAGACCAAGATAAGTATAGTGACGGAGATACAGACACTAACAAAGAGTTTGATTATTATGGTAGACCAAATAAAAAAAACAACAGAAAAATAAAAAAACAAAGTAGATTTACTTTACTAAATCTGCTGTGGACATTTATATTAGTGGCTTTTATCGTTGTTGCTTTATTAACTTTTGTATTTAATAGTGCAAGTATATTTATAGAACCAAAGACTATAAATCAGAATATATCTTCAGTCATAAGTATGAAAAATACACCAGATAAGTCCTCTTATGATATAGTTGAGATAAAAAAAGAAGCTCTAAAAACTATAGAAAAAAGTGGAGTTAAGAAAGTTGTCTCAAAAGCTTCTGGGGACATAATTATCTATAACAATTTTAATAACAACACCCAAAAACTAGTTAAGAATACAAGGTTTGAATCTGCTGATGGAAAGATATTTAGGATAGTAGATTCTGTTACTGTGCCCGCAAAAATTGGAAATGCTCCGGGGTCGGTAAATGTAAAAGTTACAGCTGATAGTGTCGGTGAGAGTCATAATATACCATCAGGAAAGTTCACCATACCCGGATTCAAAGGATCACCGAGATACACGGGTTTTTATGCAGAGTCTAAAAAAGCAATGTCAGGAGGATCAAATTCTGAGAAGATATTCTTTGCGGGTTCTGATATAGAGACTTCAAAAATGGAAATGCAGGCCCAGCTTAGAACCTCTATCCTTGCGGATACATCTCTTGTCAAAAAAAATAAGTATATAAATGCTGAAAACCTTTTGACTATAGTTTACGAAAATAATATCAAAGCTCTAGAGTCTGGAGCAGATGACAAGTTAAAGGTTACGGCAATAGGAAAAGTTATATTAATAAATGAAGATGAGTTAGCTAAAAACATAGCATCTAAAATATACAAAGACTATAAAGATGAAAAGATTAATTTTTCTGAGAAAAATAATCTATCTTTCACATTCTCTTCTACAAACTCTGGGTCTGTAGATGAGGCTTTAGATTTTAATGTTTCCGGAGAATTCTCTGCGGTATTTGAGACTGACTCTGATAGTATAAGCAGATCTTTGATATCAAAAGAAAATAATCAAAATAATTTTAATGAAATAATGTCTGGCTTTACAAATATAAAGTCAGCTACAACAAAAATATTCCCACCATGGTCAAATACTTTTCCTAGCAATTATAAAAAAATAAATATAATACCTAAGGCATAAGAATCCTATAGTGATAAATCTAAAATTATTTATGAGGCACTTATTTTTTTAAGAAAATTGTGTTATAATGTATAAAATATGTATAATAATAAAAATGTAAACAGGGTAAACAATACCAGAAATAAAAAGTTTAACAAAGTCACCCCTAAAAAAGAGGAGGTAGAAGATGGAGAGGATGAGTACAGCGTAAAAATAGAAGGCCGTGTTGTAGACGCATTACCAAATGCTCACTTTAGGGTTGAGACAAAAGATGGTGTAAAAGTCTCTTATCTTGGAGGCAAGATGCGCATACACAAAATAAGGATATTAGTGGGTGACAAAGTAACATTGCAGTTAGATGAGTATGGGGGTAAGGCTAGAATAATTAGAAGAGGTTAAAAAGTTTTTGGTGTTTTACCTATTGACATTTGTTTGCGTACGTGCTAAAATCTGTTAATGAATAAAATATTAAAACAATTAGTTAATCTTTTTGAAGATATGAATATGACAAAAGACGAAGTTTACGCTTTTTGTTTCGGTATATCCAATCTTAGTATTGAGGAACAAATAAGTCTTTTTAGGGTATTTAATTACAACAGAGACATGATATATCCTAGTTATATTAATTATATGGCTAAAAAAAGATCAAAAGAGACTGGTGTAGGATGGGATGAGGCAGTTAACAGTGAGATTAATTTTTTGGATAATTATATGTCAAAAAAAGTTGTAGGAGCAGAAATAATATAAAACATTTATTAAATACACACAAAACAAAAACTCTTTTATAAAAGAGTTTTTGTTTTGTGTGTAAAACTATATTTTTATTTCTTTGTTTTCTGTTATAATGTATACAAGATAAAAACTCTTATTACTTATGCCTAATTTTATAGATAAAAAAATAATTTTCAAAACAGTAACCATAGGTCTATCAGTCCTGATTGGCATAGTGGCTATACTTATATTTTCTGGAAAATTTCCTGGTATAGAGAGTCCGGCAGCAAAAAACACTAATAAGCCTACTTTAGAAGTGTGGGGTACTTTGCCAGATAGTATTTTTAGAGATGCATTAACTTCATACTCAACACTAGGGTTAAAGCCTCTCTCTGTAAATTATATCTCATACAATGAAAATGAGATAGGTACAAAACTGGTAGAAGCTAGTGCTCTAGGTCAAGGACCAGACCTGATTATAGCCCCATACAATAAGATTTTGACAGTAAATGCTATGGTCGGTATTATGCCATATAATTACATGACAGAATTAGATTTTAAGAGTATTTATGTAGATGCTACGCATATACTTACAACTCCATATGGAGTCAGTATGTATCCTATTTTAGTAGATCCAGCTATTATGCTATATAATAAAAAAATACTTTCTGAAAATGGATTTGCTTACCCTCCAAAGTATTGGACAGACTTGCCGGCTTATGGACAAAAGTTAACATATTTAGATGCTGAAAATAAACCACAACAATCAGCATTTGGTATCGGAGCAAATAATGTCATGAATCAAAAGCATATACTTTATACACAGCTTTTACAGCTTGGTATAAGTCCTGCAAAGTACGTAAGTGGTAATATATTTGCTGATGTTGGCATGGGTCAAACCACTTTTGATGATCCTACTCCAAACCTAGTTAAGATGCTGCGTTTTCAGGCTTCTTTTTCCGATCCTCAAAAGACAAGTTTTACTTGGTCAGAGACAGATATTAGTGACATAGACAAGTTTATATCAGGTAGTCTGGCTATATATTTTGCAAAATCTAGTGACATAAATTATATTTTAAGTAAAAATCCAACACTAGAAATGGGTATGTATTTTATGCCTCAGATGCAAGATGCTGCTTTTCAGACTGTATCAGGTGACATGACGGGTGTGGCCATGGGCAGATTTACAAAAGACATACCGTACACAGTAGAAACTGCGCAAGTATTTTCTGGAGCAGATTTTTCTAGAAGTTTATCTCTTGCTACTGGTCAAGCAGGAGCAAGGCGTGATGTGCTTTATGGTACAGATGGATCTGAAAGGGCAGAAGTGGTAGGGCGTAGTACGCTTATAACAAAAATCATATATGATAATAATTATCAGCAAATAAATAATATAATATATATGCTTTATGAAAATATTCTATCTGGAAGGAAAACCATAGACGCTGCTGCTGAAAAGTTTTCTACAGACTGGATTAGCTTATTTTCTGCTAGGTAAAACATGATATATGTTATATAATATAAAAAGAATCACAAATTACATATGAAGAACATGATAAATCTAATAATAAATAAAGTAAATATAAAGAAACTTCTATTTATGAGTATTTTTTGTTTAACTATTTTTTCTACTTTTAATTTTTCTGTAACTAGTGCACAAAACTCGAACCCGATAGGTACAGAAAATAGCTCAAGAAATAATACTGTAGATGGAGGTATAGATGGTATAGTCCCTTGCGGCAACTCTACATCTACAGCAAATAGATGCAAGATAGATGACCTGTTTACTCTTGGGTCTAGATTTGCTAGCTATATTATCGCTGTTATATTTCCTGCACTCTTTTTCTTTGGTTTATACATGACATTGTGGCCTTTGATAAAAGACCCAAATAGTTCAACAAATAGAACACAAGCAAAACAAAATGGCATGAAACTTTTAATAGGTACAGCTTTTGTGCTCGGAGCCTATCTTATTGTTCAGTCTTTGTTAGCCAGCTTAGGTTTTGATGGTTCTGGAGTATTTAAAAAAACAATAAATACAAATACTACTGTTAGTTTTCTTGGTCTAGAGAGAGCTTATGCAGAGGGTGACGGTAGTTTTGTAAATCCATTAACTACAACTAGTGTACAAAGTGTTTTGGGTGGACTAGTAAACATGGTAACTTTTATAGCTGTTATAGGTATTATATATGGTCTGATACGTGGTGTCATGTACCTTATGCTCGGCCAAGAAAACCCTGAGAATATAAAAAAAGGCAAAACCTGGATAATCTGGACACTCGCTATCGCGGCTGTGGTTTTTGGAGCTCAGACATTGTTATCGCTGATATCAAATACTGCTACAGGGGTTTTTGGTCCAAAGTGATAAATGGTAAAGCTGTAAATATTCACAGCTTTATATTTCCAAAACCTTATATTATAAATTAATTTAAAACTAAAAATAGTAATTATATGTTTAAAACTTTCAAAGAAATGATAGATGGTCTGGTAGAATTACTTTCAGGTGGCGTAGCTAGTCTACTAATGGCAGTTGCTTTTATCGCATTTTTATTAGCAATTATTAGTTACATATGGAAAAGACAAAAAGGTGATACTGAGGGCTTAAAGCAAGCAGGTAACATGCTATTTGGATCCGCTTTCGCGCTTTTTGTTATGGTTGCAGTGTGGGGGATAGTGTCTTTTATAAGCTCTAACCTTTTAGGTGCAGATTATAACAAGACCACAGTAGAAAAACCACAAACATTATGGAAAGTAAATTAATAAAAAATAAATAAAAATATGTTAGATTCAATAAATAAATTAGTAGATGGTACAGGTAATATAATAGTAAAGATAAGCGGGTTATTGATGGCTGTAGCATTTATAGCGTTTTTATTAGCTGTCATTAGCTATATCTGGAAAAGAAGAAATGGTGATACCGAAGGTCTGAAGCAAGCAGGTAACATGCTTTTTGGATCGGCTTTTGCGTTATTTGTTATGGTTGCAGTGTGGGGTATAACGTTCTTTCTTTCTCAGAACTTGGGTGTTGCTATCGGCGGCTGCGCTCCAAAGCCGTCTAGTATACCAGGTCAAGCAGTAGTAGATAATTGTAAAACAGGCACATCAGGCACCTCAGGATCGTCCGCTTCAAGACCTTCTACTTTACCTTCTGCAAGACCAAGCTGTACCACTCTTACAAACAGTGAGTGCACATATGGAACAGCCAGCAGTTATTGTAAAGTTGACGTATATAATGGTTGTGTAAATAGGTAGAAGTTAATAGATTTTAGAGTTTAAATTAAAAATAATATAAGAGTTAAGATTATTAAAAGAATAAAAATAAAAAATAAATAAAAATATGACAGATACATTAAAAACTTTTATAGATGACATGACTAGCCTTATAGGCACATCAGTAGCGGGACTTTTTCTGACACTGGGGACTGTTATGTTTTTCTATGCAGTAGTTAGATTTATAATGAAGAGATCGTCAGGAGATGCAAAAGGGTTAGAAGATGCAAAAAGCATGCTCGGATGGTCAATACTCGCTCTCACTCTGATGTTCTCTATCTGGGGAGTGGTGGGACTGTTTCAGACAATCTTTAAAAATGACACGCCGACAGGCAATGCAATAGTCGCACCTAGTGTAAAAGTCACAGGCAGCACTAGTGGTGGTTCAACAGGCTCTGCAAACGGTACAAAAACAGCAGGTCAGACATGTAATATTTTACCAGGATTAAATAGTGAGTGTGTATCAGGTTACCAGTGTAAAACTTCTACTACAATATCAGGAGGTCAAGCTATAACTAAAAATACTTGTACCAAAATATAAAATTATACCATGTGCATAACTACATAGACAAAAGACTTTAATAATACTATAATTAGTATACATAAGATTAAAACTTATTAAAATATAATACAATAAAAATATGAAAATCAATTTATTTAAAAAAGCCGCAATAGCATTAGCAATGATTGGACTAGTTGCTACAACTTTTGCACAGAACTTAAATGCACCAATAATACCACCATCAGCAGCGGGTAGTGGTACTGGTGGAGCTAGCGTTGGAAAAAGTCTAGAAAACATAGTTATTTCCTTTAAAAATATATCTACAGGTGTTTATTCTTCTCTTTTTGTGGTAGCTCTTATTGCATTTTTTATAGGAATAATAAGAATGTTTTTTTCAAAAGATGCTTCTGGGAAAAAAGAGTCTTATCAATTCCTTGGTTTTGGTATAGTTGCACTATTTGTTATGGTTGGTATATGGGGACTGGTTTCATTTCTATCTGCAAATCTTGGAGTCGGTGTTGGTGGAGATATACCAACTCCTGGCGTGCCGTCAACCATTAGAACATACTAGTTTTATTAGTTTCTTTTTTAAAAGTAAACATAAATTACATATAATTTATGTTTATGAATTAAAAAATAAAGTATTTCTTAATAATTTTTCTTAAATAATAAATATATGCAAGATGTAACAGGCGTAGTACAAAATAGTGAAGTAGCGAGAGTGCAAGACCTCATACTCACAGAGATAGTTAGTCCGATAATAGGACTGTGTTCTGCTATAGCTTTTGCTATGTTCGCATATGGCGGAGTAAAGTTTCTTTACAATAGGGCAAGAGGGGATATTAATAGTCTAGAACAAGGTAAGCAGCACCTTGTATATGGCACTCTGGGTCTGGTGGTGATGTTTTCTTTGTGGGGTATACTAATATGGATAGCAAAGATGACGGGATCAAAGATTTGGTTTTTGGGATAAATTTAAAAGAGCCGCGCCGAAGGCGCGGCTCTTAGTTTTACATATTTAGTTTTTATGCTATAATATTATCAGAATAATACATGTCAGAAAATAAAAATAATAATCAAATGGAGAAAATAGTTAGCCTATGCAAACGTCGCGGATTTATATTTCAAGGATCTGAGATATATGGAGGCCTAGCGGGCACTTTTGATTACGGTCCTTATGGAGTAACCCTTAAGAGGAATATTGAAAATGTGTGGAGAAAAAGATTTGTTCAGGATCGTGAAGATATATATGAGATTAATGCAGATATATTAATGAATGCAAAGTGCTGGGAAGCCTCAGGGCACGTAGCAGGATTTTCAGATCCGATGATAGAGGATGTAAAAACAAACAAAAGATACAGAGCTGACCATGTTTTAGAGTCTTGGGGATACTCAGCAGTTGGATTAAATGTAACAGCACTTAATGAAAAAATACAGTCCTTACAGAAAGAAGATTCTAAAAAGTATAAGAGTATAGATGGAAACACTCTTGGCGAAGTAAGACAGTTTAATATGATGTTCAAGACACAGGCTGGTGCTATGGAGGATAGTAGCAGTACTGTATATCTGCGTCCCGAGACAGCTGGCGGTATATTTGTTAATTTTAAAAATGTTATGGATAGTTTGCATCCTAATTTACCTTTTGGTATAGCTCAAATAGGTAAAGCTTTTAGAAACGAGATAACTCCAAGAGACTTTATATTTAGACTACGCGAGATGGAACAGATGGAAATAGAGTATTTTATAGATCCGAAAACTTGGGAAGATGACTTTGCTATGCTTCAAAAAGAGTTCAGGTTATTCATGTTAGAAATAGGATTAGATGAAAGTAAGATACACGAAGTAGAGATTGGTGATGCTGACAGGGCACATTATAGCAAGAGGACAGTAGACTTTGAATATGATTTCCCTATAGGTCAAAAGGAATTAGCGGGACTTGCTTATCGTGGTGAATTTGACCTTAAGAGTCATCAAGAACACTCCAAGGTTAATCTAGAGTATCTTGATGAAGCAAGTAAGACTAAATTTTTACCACATGTTATAGAGCCATCTATTGGTCTTGAGCGTACCGTACTCGCTGTTATGTCTACTGCGTACTCTGAAGAGGATGTTAGCGCCACAAAAGACGGGTCAGATATACGCACAGTGTTAAAACTTAAAAATAATATCGCCCCGGTAAAAGTATGTATCTCGCCGCTACTTAAAAATAAAGAAGTGTTAGTAAGTAAAGCAAGAGAAGTGTATACTTCTCTTAAAAAAGATTTTGTAAAATATAATATAGGAATTGTCATGTATGATGATGGTGGTAATATAGGCAAGAGATATAGAAAGCAGGACGAGATAGGTACGCCATACTGTGTGGTGATTGATTTTGAAACTGTTGAAAATGATGGCTGTGTTAGTGTGCGCGATAGAGATACTATGGAGCAAGTTAGGATAAAATTAGAAGCTGTAAATGAGTATTTTATAAGTAAGTTTATTTAGACCTGTTTGACTTTTTGTTAAAAATAATATATTATACCACTTGTGGTAAATGTATATTTTACATATTATCTATTCTTTAAAAATCATGCAACCTAAAAATTAGGAGATTTAAATGAAATTAACCAAAGAGCAAGCTTTGCTGGTGGAAAAATATAACACTAAAGAAGGTCTTCTGATTCATAAAAAAGAAAATAGGCGCTTTCAATTTTTTTATTATGCTATGTTTTTTCTAGCATACGCTATTTGTATGTATTCTTTAGAGGCTAAAACCTCTCACCTTATGATAATGATTTTCATATCAGCAGTTATGTTTACGGAAAAGTCTTCTGAGAATATAATTAGGAAATCCACAAAACAGTCGAGGTATCAAGGGTTTGCTGTCGAGTATGCAGCTAGAGATTGGCTATATAAAAAAATCTTAAACTTGGATAATAACGAAGATAAGATGTATGACAATTCTTTTTTTAAAATACTTCCGATAGGTGGTACTGTCTGGTTTGTGATAAAATTTGGTATATGTCTAGTTATGCATACGCTTATATCTCACTTTCTTTCTTACGAGTTATTCATTTACTCCATGATACCTATATTCTTGGCTAGTATTTATTCTTGGATAGATGGAGGATATAGAGATGCATGGAGTCTTAGCGACAGTAGCTCGAGATTACTTGTTAAAAAATTTTTTTATTTAGCTAACGTTAATAACAAAGTGTCAGTTGAGCAGAAAAAATGGTTAAAGAGTATTTATAGTGAGACAAAGATAGATGAGATAATCTCAGATATGCGGCGAGACCCAGAGGTTAGCTGGGTATTTGAAAAGACATATAGTTAAAGCATAAAATCACTAAAGAGCTGATTCCAAGCCCCTTCGCAAGCGAAGGGGCTTTTCTTTTTACTTAGTTGATTTTTTATTTTTACAATTATTTTTCTTTTTAGTTTTGGTGTATTTAGAGAATATATAATATATGCTTGCAAAAATGTCCATTTTGTAGTATAATAGCCTAACTTGCATGAAAGTAAGATCATCAATTAAAAAAATATGTTCAGACTGTCAGATGGTGCGTCGCCGTGGCGCGCTCCGTGTGATATGTAAGAACCCAAAATGTAAACAGGTTCAAGGTTAATCAACCTTGAGTTTGATTATTTATAACTTATCAACAAAAATATATGCGTATAGCAGGTATCAATTTACCAGAAAACAAAAGAATGGAGATAGCCCTTACTGCGGTATATGGCATCGGCAGACCTTTAGCAAAAACAATATTAACAAAAGTTGGTATTGATCACGGCATCAGAGCTTCTGCTTTAACAGAAGAAAATGAGGCTGGGATAAGAGCTGAGATAGAATTGATCAAAATAGAAGGAGATTTGTCTCGTGATGTTGATCAAAATATAAAAAGGTTAAAAGATGTAAAATGCTACAGAGGAGTTAGACATACCAGACACATGCCAGTTCGTGGTCAAAGAACAAAAACCAACAGTCGTACAGTACGTGGAAATGTACGTAAGACTATGGGTAGCGGTAGAAGAAAAACTGAAAAGACCTAGGATTTAAATTGTTATTTAATATAACATCAATTAAAAACTAAAAAAAATTATAAAAAATATGGGAAAAAGAAAAGTAACAAAAAGAAATACCTCGGGCGTTGACTCTTCACTAAAAGCTAGATCTCTTGCAAAAGGACTTAGAAAAAAAATCAGTGAAGGTATATTGTATGTAGAATCTACTTACAACAACTCGAGAGTAACATTGACAGATAAAACTGGCAATGTCCTAACTTGGGCAACATCAGGCTCACTCGGTTTTAAGGGTGCAAAAAAAGGTACACCTTTTGCAGGTGGTAAAATAGGAGAGTTGGTCGGAGAAAAAGCTGCGCAAGCAGGTGTAAAAGAGGTGTCTGTAATAGTAAAAGGTGTTGGATCAGCTAGAGAGTCTGCAATCAGAAGCTTTGCTGCCTTCAACATAGATATAACTAGTATAGAAGACCAAACTCCTGTGCCTCATAACGGTCCAAAGCCTAAAAAGCCAAGACACATCTAAACAAATCTATGCCAAGAATAACATCAAAACAATCAAGACGTTTAGGTCTGAATCTATCTGGTAGAGCAAAAGATGGTTATGTAAAAAGACCTTATGCTCCAGGTATATTAGACTCACAAAGAAAACACAGAACAAATCAGTCTGAGTATGGTCTACAGTTAAAAGAAAAACAAAAAATGCGTTTTGCTTATGGAGTTTCAGAGAAACAGTTTTCTAACTATGTAGCTAATCTAAAATTACTTTCATCTAAACTTAAACTATCTCCACAAGAGGTATTGATAAATCAGTTAGAATCTAGATTAGATAATATAGTTTACAAAATGGGATTATCTAGCTCAAGAGCAGGTGCAAGACAAATAGTTTCTCATGCTCAGATAACAGTAAATGGCAAATCTCTAAACATAGCATCTGCAAAGATAACTATCGGAGACGTTGTAGCTGTAAAAGAAAGTAAAAAAAGTAAAAAAGTTTTTACTCAAATAGCTGAGAGACTAAAAGAGTACAAAGCACCAAAGTTTCTAGAATTAGATACTGAAAAAATGGTTGCTAAAGTAATCTCTATGCCACTAGAATCTGAATATGCTTTTGATACACAAAAAGTTCTAGAGTATTATTCAAGATAATAATAAAGTATATTGCACTTATACACTCTTGTATATTGCAATTATTTTGTTTTTATAGTATTATTTACAAAGCTTATTCAATTTAACTAAAAATATTTTATGTCTTATAACATCTTATTGCCTTCAAAACCAAAAATTATAAAAGAAGAAGATACTCATGGTATTTTCGAAGTAGATGGTCTTTATCCGGGATACGGACATACTTTAGGCAACTCATTACGTAGAGTTATATTGTCTTCTATACCAGGAGTAGCTATAACTTCTATAGCTATTGACGGCGTAAAGCATGAGTTTTCAACTATGGAAGGAGTAAAAGAAGATGTTATATCTATAATACTTAACCTTAAAAAAGTTAAATTTAAAATGTTTGATGATGAGGCTTTGAGCTTAACTATAAAAGCAAAAGGACCAAAAATGGTTACTTCTGCAATGATAACTTGCCCATCTCAAGCTGAGATTGTTAATAAAGATGTAAACTTATTCGAAATAACAGGAAATAAAGAAGTGTCTATAGAATTTACTATAGAAAAAGGCTTAGGTTATGTTCCTCGCGAGATGATAGCTAAAAATAAAGCTGAAATAGGTAATATTGTTTTAGACGCTTCGTTCACACCTATTAGACGTGTTAGTTATGAAGTTGAAAACATGCGTGTTGGAGACAGAACTGACTATAACAGACTAAGACTTAACATAGAGACAGACGGCAGTATATCAGCTCGTGATGCTTTTGATTCTAGTATAAAAACTATGATAAATCAATTGCAGTCTATAGTAGGGTTTAGAGAGTTTTCTTTAAATGAAGAATCTGAATTTGATAGTGTTCAAACTGAAAACGAAACAATAGAAGAGTCTGAGACAGAGCTTGAAAATGACACTCTTAAAAAGAGTGTAGAAGATATAGGTCTATCAACTAGAACAGTAAACACATTG
The DNA here is from genome assembly GCA_043736875.1 of bacterium. Classification (GTDB taxonomy): domain Bacteria; phylum Patescibacteriota; class Minisyncoccia; order Phycocordibacterales; family UBA5272; genus JAUPVO01. The sequence goes on along the minus strand of JAYTBU010000042.1, from coordinate 10,136 downwards.
ATTGCGGGAGCTGTTAAAACTGTTGGTGGCTTAATTAGAAAAACTCCAGAAACTTTAAATGAGCTTGATGGTATGGGCGACAAAGGTATCAATGAGATAAAAGAAGCTCTTGCTAATTTAGGTCTATCTCTAAAGTAATATAGTTTAAAAGGGTATTGAAAAATACTAAAAAGTGTGCTATAATACACAAACGTAAAAACAAATTATAAATCAGAATTAAAAAAAAATATGAAGCATCATAAATCAATCAGAAAATTTGGAAGAAAGAAAAACGCTAGAAACGCTTTCATAAAAGGTCTTGCTAGCTCACTTATACTTAATGGTAAAATACAAACTACTGTTGCGAGAGCAAAAGAGGTTCGTCCATTTGTAGAAAGGCTAGTCACATATGCAAAAGAAAATACTCTTGCATCAAGAAGATTAGCATTATCAAAATTATATAATCATAACAATGAGATAGTTAAACTATTTGATGAATATGGTCCAAAATATAAAGATGTTAATGGTGGATACCTTAGAATTATGAAAACAGGTATCAGATTAGGCGATGCTTCAAATATGGCTCTGATCGAGTTTGTATAATATATAACTTTAAATAAAATATATGAAAAACGAAAATATAAAAACAATAGATGCAACAGGTATATCACTAGGTAGAATCGCTACGCAAGCTGCGCATTTACTTAATGGTAAAAACAGTGTTTCTTTTGTAAAAAATAAAGTAAATGATATTACTGTAAAGATAGAAAATGCTAGTAAATTAAAAGTTACAGGTAATAAAATGAGTGATAGTGTACATAAGAACTATTCTGGATATCCAGGAGGACTAAAACAAACTCCACTTAAAAACGTAGTAGCAAAACATGGCTATGCAGCACTTCTTAAACATGCCATAAAAGGTATGTTACCAAAAAACAAATTACAAGACATTAGACTCAAAAACTTAGAAATCTCTGAGTAGTAAATAATTAAATTAAAAATATGTCAAATGCAAAATATATAGAAGCAATAGGAAGAAGAAAAACTTCAACAGCCAGAGTTAGATTAACAGAGTCTACAAAAGCTGATTTTAAAATAAATGATAAAACTGTAGCAGAGTATTTTCCTACTCGCGAGATGCAGGTGGTAGTAGCTGAAGCCCTTCCAAAATCTGGACTGATAGGAGTATACTCAGTATCAGCACATGTTAATGGTGGAGGTATACACTCACAAGCAGAAGCAGTTCGTCACGGACTTGCTCGTGCCATAGTAAAGAAAGAAGAAGATCTTCGCTCTGCGCTTAAGAAAATAGGATTCCTAAAAAGAGATCCAAGAGCTAAAGAAAGAAAGAAACCAGGACTTAAAAAAGCTCGTAAAGCTCCAACTTGGTCAAAGCGTTAATTTTAAAAAAATAAAACAAAATAAAAACTCACATATATTATGTGAGTTTTTATTTTTAAAAAATGTCTTTTTGTGTTATAATATAAATATATAAAAAGTAACTTTAAAATAAAAAAATAAAATATATGCATCCAAAAAAAGAAAGAACATTTGTAATACTTAAGCCTGACACAGTGCAGCGTGGTTTAGTTGGTGAAGTTATAAAAAGATTTGAACGCATAGGCCTTAAAATAGTTGCTATGAAAATGCATATGGTTAACGAAGATAATCTTTGGGCTCATTATAACAAAGATGACGCTTGGTACACCAAAAAAGGTAATGCTATTATTGAAAATAAAAAGAAACTTGGTATGCCTATAGAAAAAGAAGGTGTAGAGTACGGCAAAGACATAATACGTGCTATGGTTCACTATATGTGCTGCAGCCCAGTAGTGTCTATGGTTATAGAAGGTAATCAATCTCAGGCAGTAGTAAAGAGATTGGTCGGCAGCACAGAACCAACAACATCAGATAGTGGAACTATACGTGGTGACTTTGCGTTAGACTCATTCTTTCTTTGTGATGTAGATGGTTCTCGTGGTATGCGTAACCTGATACACTGCACCGATCCTGCTGACGGTGAGAGTGCATATGACAGAGAGGTTGCTATATGGTTCACTCCAGAAGAGATAACAAGTTACAGACTAGTCAGTGAGGCTATGCTTTACGATGTAAACTTGGACGGCGTAAAAGAATAAAATAATCAAAATTAAAACCGGCTTTAAAACAGCCGGTTTTATTTTTTTAATTTTTATAAATATAAACATCCAAAATATAAAATAGTCTATGCAAAAACAAATAAAAAAAATCTTAAAAGACACCAAGTATATATTTGTAGTTGGTGGTGTTATTAGTGGTGTGGGCAAAGGTGTGACCACATCTTCTCTTGCTTATTTATATAAAAATGCAGGATATAAAGTAGATGCTATAAAGATAGATCCATATGTTAATGTAGATGCTGGCACTATGAATCCTGTTGAGCATGGCGAAGTATTTGTCCTTGCTGATGGTGATGAGTGTGATCAGGACATGGGTAATTATGAGAGATTTTTAGATAAAAATATGTCCAGAGATAACTACATGACAACCGGCAGAGTCTATCAGTCTGTATTACAAAAAGAGAGGTCTATGGGTTATGCTGGCAAGTGTGTCCAAGTCGTACCAGATATACCAAATGAAGTAATTGGTCGCATAGAAAAAATAGGCAAAGACAATGATATAGTGTTTGTAGAGATTGGTGGCACTGTGGGTGAGTATGAAAATATTTTATTTTTAGAAGCGGTCAGGTCTATGAAAATGAGATATAAAAATAATATAGCCATAGTTCTTGTCTCATATGTGCCAGAACCAGAAAGTGTGGGAGAAGCAAAGACAAAGCCAACTCAGCACGCAGTCAGATCGCTAAATGCGGCAGGACTTTATCCTGATATCATAGTGGCTAGAAGTAAAAATCCATTAGATAAAATAAGAAAAGAAAAATTATCTATGTTCTGTAGTCTGGAAAAAAATCGAGTCATATCAGCTCCTGATGTGGCATCTATATATGACATACCGGTTAATTTTCACAAAGAAAAAGTCGACGTTATGTTGTCTGAAAGCTTAAACATAAAAAATTATAAACAGGGCAATATAAATAAGTGGAAAAAGTTTTTTACTCCAGCAAAACAAAGTGATAAAAAATTAAACATAGCCATAGTTGGTAAATACTTTGCTAGTGGTGACGGGGTCCTAAAAGACGCTTATGTATCTGTATTTGAATCTATAAAATACGCAACTTACGAGAATGGTTATAATGTAAATATAGAGTGGATATCAGCTGAAGATTTTGAAGTTAAAAAAGGTGCAAAAATCTCTAAACAAAATATAAATATCTTAAAAAAATATGATGCTGTAGTAGTCCCTGGAGGATTTGGATCACGAGGAGTTGAGGGTATAATAAAATCGGTGCAGTATGCAAGGGAAAATAAAATACCATTTTTGGGTATATGTTATGGTATGCAATTAGCAGTTATAGAGTATGCTAGAAATGTTTTAAAATTAAAAGATGCTCACACAACAGAAGTAAATAGCAAAACTAAAAATCCAATAGTTAATATATTGTCAGAACAAAAAGAGAAATTAATAAAAGGTGATTATGGTAATAGTATGAGACTTGGTGATTATGTTTGTAATATAAAGACAAATAGCATGCTTTATAAATTATATAAAAATAAAGAAATAATAGAGAGACATAGACACAGATATGAAGTAGATCCAAAATACCACAAAGATTTGGAGAGTGCTGGCATGCTCATATCTGGACTATCTCCAGATAGCAGATTAGCAGAAGTTGTCGAGCTTTCTACAGATAAGCATCCTTATTTTATTGCTGCGCAGTATCATCCAGAGTTCACGTCTAGACCTTTTAAAAGCAACTCACTTTTTGACGGTCTTGTAAAAGCTTGTATTGCTGCAAGGAAATAAAAAGCGGCGCCGTAGGCGCCGCTTTTTATTTCCCAGAAAGTATTTTCAAACCCTCTTTTATAAGACTATTCATATCAAGGTCTGGGTGTAGTGTAGATAGCGCCGTAGATATATCGCGAGTATTGTAACCCAGAGTTTCTAGGGCCAGTTTTGCATTTTGCATATCAGGGCTTTCATTTTCTATTATAATATTATCAAACTTGCCACGCAGATCAAGTATAACTTTTTCAAGAGTTTTTTTGCCTACACCGGGTATTTTTGGAAATGTGTCCACTTGGCCGCTCTCTATACATCTGATTATAGTTTTTGGCGTAGCTACTGAGAGTATTGTCAGTCCAGCTTTTGGTCCAACACCGCTAACACTAGTTAGTTTTTTGAAAAGCTCTTTTTCTTGTTTATTTTCAAAACCAAAAAGAGTTATCTGGTCTTCGCGAACATGAGTATATACAGGGACAGATACCGTGTCGCCAGTATTTAATTTTAATAGATAAGATAGAGGAAGCAGTAGTTCATATCCGACACCATTAACATCTACTATTATGCTTTTCTCGTCTATTTCTATTATCTCACCTTTTATATTTCCTATCATGTGTATATTATATCACACAATCTTTATTTTTAGAAAATAAAAACCCCCACCAAATTAATGATGGGGGGGGGTTGACTACTCAATTTTCATTGAGCACTCCTTTCTTGTTTGTGGGGCCAAGACAATGTCTACATCGTCGCCTTGGCTTTCTCCTTTAAAAATAAAGAACAATATGTGCCTAAGCTCTTTGCTCATTGGCTAGTTTTTAACTAATCAGCTTTACAACTAACTTATTTACTTTTATAGTATAGTATATAGAAAATATTTGTCAAGTGAAAATTAAGGTTTTTCAAGGTTTTTAAAATGAAGTATTTTTACCAGTAAAAAAGTCTTATAAAATAAGGGTATTTTTAATGTGTGTAAAAATATTCTAAAAATAAAGTAGTTTTATGATATAATAGAAAAATATGGAAAATACTTTAATCTACACACTTTTTGGGTTTTTAATTTTAATAATACTTATCTTGGTTATATTTATCTTGATCAAGCTTTCAAAAAGTTCTGGAGATAATTTACAAATAGCCGACGAAGTATATGAGTTAAACACAAAGCTGGGCGAGCAGTTAAAGTATTTAAAAGATGAACTACGTCATACTGCTAGTAATATAGACAACAAATTGCATGAGCATCAGCGCGACATGAATACAAATGTAAAAGACCAATTTTCAGAGTCACAAAAATTAATAGGACAGATAACTCGTGAACTAACAGAAGTAAAAGAGGGGAATAAGCAAGTGTTTTCTATGACTGAGCAGCTGAGCAATCTTGAAAAAGTTTTAACCAACCAAAAGCAACGTGGTAACTGGGGAGAGTCCAGCTTAGAACTTATACTTTCAAATGTTATAAATGGTAGCTATAGCATGCAGCATTATTTTGAAAATGGTGAAGCTGTAGATGCTGTTGTGCACATAAAAGATAAAATACTGCCAATAGACTCAAAGTTTTCACTCGATAATTATCAGAGATGTATAGACGCAGAAGATGATGAGAGTAGGAAATATTATGCAGAAGAGTTTAAAAAAGATCTAAAACTCCGAATCACAGAGACATCAAAATATATACGTGAAAAAGAAAATACTCTGCCAATTGCTTTTATGTTCATTCCTAGTGAGGCTATATATTATGATTTACTCGCAGGTGAAAATAGTCGCCTAAAAATAAATACACAAAAACTTATAGAGTATGCTCAGAGTCAAAAAGTATTTATAGTCTCACCTACATCGATACTTGCATATTTGCACTTGGTCTTGTCTGGAATAAAAGCATTTACAATAGAAGAGGGGGCAAAACAAATACAAAAAAGGGTAGAAGAGTTGGGCAAACACATAGAGAGTTATGAGGAGTATTATAAAAAGCTAGGTAACACTTTGACTACTACTGTTAATCATTATAACAGTGGCTACAAAGAACTTAAGAAAATAGACAAAGACGTATATAAGATAACAGAAGGTATCAGCGGGGGTAATATGGAAACACTTGCAATAGACAAGCCAAGAAGCGGTGACGAGGAGTAATTTAGTTTTATATACTGAGACAGTATTGCAAAAAGATAAAATTTGTAGTATAATACAAATATAATTTATATACTAAATAAACAAGAAATATATGTCACAAGATAGATTGATCAAAATCATAAATAAAGCAACTGGTACAACAATATATACTACCAAAAATAAAAAGAAAGTAACTAGAAAAATAGAGCTTAAAAAGTACGATCCAGTATTACGTAAGAGAGTTACTTTTAAAGAAGCTAAAAAGTAATTTTTTGGTTTTGGTGAAGGTAAAATATATAAAGCGCGCCCAAAGGGCGCGCTTTATGCATTTTATGGGGATAAGGTAAGTATATTTTTATAAAAATGTATTATAATAGAAGTAGATAATAAACTCTAAATCAATTATAAAATATATGTTTGGCAACTTTTTTAAACCACCGCACGGAGATGTAAACGGTATAATCACATCAAAGAAAAAAACTCCAGAAGAGTTGGAAGCGATGTTTGATTCAAGAAGAGGCTTTTTAAGTGCTGTAGCAAAAGTTACTGGAGCAGGGGCTCTTGGAGCAGCTTTACCTACAGAGACTTTAGCTAAAGTTTTTAAAACTGAAAATGGTGCGATAGAAAAACCAGACAAGGGTTCTGAAAAGTCATTTACACATGATCAAATAAATAAAATATTTGATAAAGGCAGCATATCTATAGATGATTATTATTTTACTGATATATTAATGTACAAAATAGGTGGTGAATTAAAAGTGCAACAGGACACAAAGTTCATAAAAGAGAAAATTGAAAGATCTATAAAAAATAAAAATCCTATTAAAAAAATAAAAGTTCCAGTTGCTTACTCAGAAAAAAATCATGCAGGTGTTGTTATTTATGATGAGGATTATGTATTAGAGTTACCTGTATCAGAAGAGATAAAAATAGAATTAGAAAAAGCTAAAAATAATACAAATAATGGAAAAATAGTCAAAAAAATAGTAGGTGACGGCCTAATAGCTGAAGCCGAGACGGTAAAGGGTAGGGGCTGGGTTATATTGCCACCAGGAACATTACTTGCAAAAGTGGATGATCAGTGGTGTATAGCATCATGTCTTAATCCTGTGTATCAGATAGACAAGAGACCTTGTCCACCTTGTAAATAATAATCATATGAAGTACTTTAAACATATACTAACTTTAACAATATTAATCAGTGTAATATCTCTTAATTTTATCAAAAACGATACAGGTGACACTTTTGAAATGGTTACAAAAGCTGAAGCTAGCTGTCAGTATGATGATTTTGGAGACTATGTTTGTGACGGCGCAGGTTTAGATGATGATCAGCCTACAGTAACTTCAAATCCTACAAATTGTACATCTTGTAAAGCGCCGACCACCTACACAACACCTCCTCCAACAGAACAACCTCAAGCTCCGACAACACCAGTATCTAACTGGACTACGACGGACACAAATAATAGCTGGAATAGACCTGAGCCTGTTTGGAACACTGGAACCAATAACACTTCTCCTGTAGAAACTACCTGGACCACTGGAAATACAAACAATACAACAAATAATACCTATACATACACTGTTAGACCTGTAACTTCTGGATACACTTGGTCTGGAGTAACTTATACCAATTCTCCCACCAATTCTTGGGGTTCTGCACCAACACAAACTCAGCAACCAACATATAGACCACAGCCAACGTATAATCCTCCTGTAGTTTATAATACTCAACCACAACCATCAACACCAAATGCACCAACGGCTCCCTCGTCACCTCAAATAGTATGTCCCGTAAATTATACTGTAAATAGCAATAGGACTGGATGTGACCCTAATCAAAAATCGTGTACAGACGGGTCAAGAATTGCTTTTTACCAAGAGTGTACAAAGATATGCTGGTCAGGAACTATGGCAGGACAGCGCATACCTGAGAATCAGAATTGTCCTGTGCAAAATGTTACAGGTGGTGGAGCTACTCAGACATATGTGTATACCTGTTGGAATGGTCAAGTAGTTCAAACTTCTTCTCAGTGCCCAGTACAAAATCAAACATGTTCAAATGGTCAAAACATACCAGTAACACAGACGTGTCCAGCAGCGACACAGACATGTTGGAATGGAAGTGTAGTATCAGCGTCACAAGCATGTCCTGCTCAGACTAAAACTTGTCAAAATGGTCAAGTGGTTCAGCTGTCACAAACTTGTACAAAAAACTGTCCCAGCGGTGCTGTCATAAACGAAAACCAAACTTGTCCAGCGACTACAAAAACTTGTCGTGACGGAAGAATAGTTTCTATCAGTAGCGAGTGCCTCAGATCTTGTCCAGACGGTAGTAGTATAAATGAAAATTATACTTGTCCAGCGATAATCAGAAAAGATCACTCTGTTATGACAACAGTAGCGACACAAATAACACAAAATAGTGGCAGATGCAATGGTGTCAGTGTTATAGAGAGAGGCATCAATAGTACTGGGTATTTTGAATACAGTGACAATCCAAGTTTTGCCAATCCTAAAATAACAAATTCTGGAAACATAGGGTCTAATAATTCTGTGTCATATGCAAATACTATAAATGCATTAAAGCCTGACACCACTTATTATTGTCGTGCTGTTATGACAAATACTGACGGCACATACAAAGGTCAAATAGTTAATTTTAGAACACTTGCAGAAGAGGTAAAATATATACCGCCTGTACAAGAGCGTATAAGAGAAATAAGAACAACAGTTACAAAAGAAATAGTTACTACAAAAAGTGTGGCAGCGTCAAAAGTTTCCAATACTCAAAATTCTGTAAAAAAAGTTGTAACTAAAACACCAGCAAAAACAACAGTAACATGCAAAGACAGTAGTGGAAATACTAATGAGCTTGGTCTTGATGATAAATTTGTAAAGTTAGATTTTCAAAGATTGACAAATCAAGTCTCGGCAGGAAAAGAGGTAAAGTATAATTTGAATTATACAAATACTTCAAATATTAATCTTGAAAATGGTATAATAAAAATATCTATACCAAAAGAAATGGATTATATCAGTAGTAAAATGGGTGAATACGATAAAAATACTAACACTTTAACTATTGATCTTGGAAATATAAAAGCAAAAGAGAGTGATAGTTTTGATATAATATTAAAAGTAAAAGATGGCATACAAAATGGAAAAAGTCTAGTGGTGTCTAGTCTTATAACTTACGAGATGTTGGATGAAAACGGTGCGCGTATGAGTGATGAAAATACCGGATATGATATATCTACTGTGTCAGAATACGTAAAAGATAATACTATTAGCACAAATAGTACAAAAGGAGTAGATAATAAAAGCTTTTTAGATAGCTGGTTGTTTAAAATAATAGTGAGTATTATACTTTTATTTGTATTGTTTATTCTTGGTAAAAACATATACAATAGAATAAGACACAAGAGATATGAAAATAATCTGCTCGAGAGTATGGGTTATGATAATCACACTGACGGACATGGTGTACCAGCAAATGATCATCACTAAATAAAATATAATTTGTATGTTATAATGTGATTATTATGGAGTATAAAAGTGTAAAAATACAAGATCTGGAAAGTGTGACAAAAGACGTAATAGAAAAAATAATTTCTATTTGTGAAAGTAAAAATTATACAAAAAATAAAAGCTTTGTTATATATCTTGTTGGTGATATGGGGGCAGGTAAAACTACTTTTACAAAAGAATTTGCAAAAGTTTTGGGAGTGACTGATCATGTGCAATCGCCCACTTTTACTCTTATGCGAGAATATGATCTGGTGGGTATTGAAAATAAAAAAGAAGGATTAGATGTGGGTAAAAATAATTTTAAAAATCTTATACATATAGATGCATACAGATTTGAAAATAAAGATGAATCAAAAGTGCTGGGTATTAAAAATTATATGCAAAATAATATAATAGTCATAGAGTGGCCAGATCTAATGCATGCCCCAAAAGCAGATATGATTATCGATATAAAAAAAGTAGATGAAAATACTAGAGACATATTTATAGAAAATATAAATTAAAAAATATAAAAAATAATATGTCAAAAATATTTAAAGATAAAGAAAATAAAGATAAAAAAGTTTTGATGCTGATAGACAGTCATGCGCTGCTACACCGAGGGTATCATGCTATGCCTGATTTTTACACTAGGGACG
>JAYTBU010000041.1:0-3468 GCA_043736875.1 bacterium | reverse complement strand
GATCTAGATTTTTTACCTCATTAATTTTATTTAACTCCATGACTCCATTTTTCATATGTCTCATATGATTATTGTCATTTATAATCCAACCTAATAATGCTCCCAAGAAAAATACCATTACTCCTCCAACCATTATTTTTCTATTTTTTGATATGCATTTACATACTTTTTCTATTTTACTTTTCATATTATTTTTTAATTTTTTTATTTATATTTTTATTAACTTTTCTTTTTAAGATTATTTTAGAGGTAATCCTGTACAGGCCTTTCCATCTTTATTTCCATCCAATCTATTTGTGTCATTTGAAACACCTCCAGCATTTATATAAAACTTTTGCGCTTCACTCTCTGTTTTAAAGTCATCACAATTATACTCATCTGTATATTTTGCTTGTTTTGCTCCTGATTTTACTTCCTCTTCTGTTGCTACGTTACCATCTTTGTCACGCAAAACTTTTGATCCCGTAAAGCTTTTATTTTGTATAACTTTTCCAAGGTCAATATCATTGTTGCTAGCCTCCATACCAGCGCCAACACCAAGCAGACCCAATATACCTATTAAGACTTTTTTCTCTGTCGTATCAGGCTTTAGCTGTCCTGATAATTCTGATTTTATTCCTTCTACAGTAGTTAAGTTTTCAGTATTTACATTTCTAAAATACAGAATAGCAACAACTATCATTAAAAATATAATCATACCTAATCTAAACTTTTTATTATTTTTTATATCATTTATTTTTGACATATTTTTATTTTTTGTGTATTTTTATTATTTTATTTATAAGTTAATTATAGCATAAAAATTCTTAATAAATAATAATTTATTTTGTTTTGTGTATAACTTTTGCTGAGTTAATTAATTCTTGTACTGAATCAATCTCATTGTTAATAGATCTTTTTTTATGCTCTTCATCATAAAGCATTTTTTTGTAAGTTTTCATTACACCCTCATAATAATCTATATTTAAAGCCATAACTCTTTCTAACTTATTTATCTCTTTCTCTCTTACTTCATCAGGTATCTCTTCTTCTAATACAAAATCATCTTCTATTTTTAACTCTTTCTTAAGAATACTTAGCTCTTGATATAATTTTTCTTTTGTATTTAACTGTATCTTATTTTTAGTATCTGAAACATTTTCACCATTCATAATATCTGATTTTAAACCATTAAAAACATCCTGTGATATATGTTTTTCTATTTCACTTTTTAATGCTTCGCTACTTATGCCACTAATCCTTGAAAAAGTATTTGTAGCAAAGTCTCTCTCGAGTGGTGAACTGATGGCTTTTAAATATGGAACCACTGACTCTTTTACATAGTTTATTTTTTCTCTTTCTTCTTTTATGTTATTTATATTTTTAGCAAGACTCTCCACAAGTGAGACTTTATTTTTATAAACTTTATGCCACTCATTTGCATCATTTAAAACCATATCAGCTATATCTTTTTCTTTTATATCTACTGTATATATCTGCAGTCCTCCATATGCACACATAATACTAGCCCTATCACTTGCTTTTTTCCCAGCACTGTCATTATCAAAAGCCAGCACCACACTGTCCGCCAGCCTACTTATCATCTTTACTTGCTCCTCGGTAAATGCGGTCCCTGACACAGCTACTACATTTTTTATGCCAGCCTGAGCGCTCATGATCACATCCATCTGCCCTTCAACTAAAATAACCTCATGGTTATCAGCTATAAACTTTCTAGCTTTATCATAATTAAAAAGTATCTTACTTTTATGATACAGCTTTGTCTCGGGAGTGTTTACATATTTGCCGCTCATACCATCATCATACTCTGGCATAACTCTACCTGTAAAACCAACTGTATACCCAGATATATTTCTAATTGGGAACATGATACGCCCACGAAATCTATCATAGTATTTTCCATCATCAGTTTTTATTACGAGGCCAGATTCTACACATTCAGTATCTGTATAACCCAAAGTCATAAGATGCACAAAAAGCAATCTCCACTCTTTTTTGGCAAAGCCTATTTCATATTCTTTTATACTATCATCTGATAAGCCTCTGTCATGTATATACTTTTTCGCATCTATACTAGTATTTAAAGTGACTTCAAAAAACTGTTTTGCATGATTCATAAGTGTTAACATGCGGCCATCATCTTCTTTTTTAAGTTTAGAAAGTTTTACTCCTGCACGCTCAGCTAACATGCGTAGCACTTCTTTGAACTCAAGATTTTCCATTTTCTCTACAAATTTAAATATGTCACCACTCTCACCACAACCAAAACAGTGATAATTTTGCCTGCTTGGTGATACATAAAAACTAGGGGTCCTTTCATTGTGAAATGGGCAACGTGCTTTGTACTGAGTGCCGCTTTTTTCAACACGTATATAACCACTTACAATTTCTAAAATTGTTAACCTAGATTTTATTTCTTGTATATTATCCATGTATATATTATAACACAAAAACTATTCCTCATCACCCTCCACAAATTCACCATCAAAATTATTAAGAGCATCAAAAATAGGCATCATCTCGCCTATCATTATTTTTGGAAGTCCATGCCACGACTGCTTTATCCTGTGATCCGTCACTCTGTCCTGCGGGAAATTATAAGTCCTTATCTTTTCACTTCTGTCTCCTGTACCTACTTGTGATTTTTTATCAGCACTGACTTTTGCATTGTCTTCATCTTCCGCCTTTTGATCAAGGCGCGCCTGAAGCATCTCCATTGCCCTCTCTTTATTTTTAAGTTGTGAACGCTCTATAGTACAGCGGACACTCAGTCCTGTAGGTATGTGTATCACACGCACTGCCGTCTCCACTTTATTTACATTTTGACCTCCTGCACCTCCTGATCTACTGGTCTCCACTTCTATGTCACTCATGTTTATGGTGACTTTCTTATTTTCTCTTATCGGCATAACGCTTACTGTGATTGTAGATGTATGAACTCTGCCATTTTTCTCTGTGTCTGGTATACGCTGAACGCGATGTACGCCAGACTCCCACTTAAAAAAATCGTACGCAGTCTTGCCTTTTATTTCAAAAGATACGTATTTATAACCCCCCACATCACTAGTGCTCTCATCTGTTTTCTCCCAGCCCAGCCTATTATTTATAGCAAAATTATTATACGCGAGGGCGAGCTCGGCCGCAAAAAGAGTTGACTCATCGCCCCCAGCACCTCCTTGTATTTCAAGTATAAGAGACCTTGGCTTTGCCTCTTCTTCTTTGTCTTTTGTAAGTATTTCCACCATCTCATCATACATCTTTTTTGTATCCATTTCTAATCTATCTATGTCTTCTTTTGCTAATTCTTTCATTTCTATGTCTTCACTATTTTCAAAAAGCTCACGCGCACCGTCTAATTCCAAAAGCATAGCCTCATAATTATCAGCTTGATATTTTGTCTTTATGCTATTTTTAAAATCTTCTAGGTTCATATTTATCTATTTTTCTTATAAGCATTATAACATAAAA
>JAYTBU010000040.1:0-28624 GCA_043736875.1 bacterium | reverse complement strand
CTTCGGCGGGCACATCTCTCTCATACACTTTCTCATTTCTCTCATTCCATTTTACTAACTCCTCATAATCAAAAACATTATCAAAACTCCACTGTCTTGTGCTGTGTTTTACTTTTTTAAAGACATCTAAAACCTCGCCACCAACTCTCTTTGTTGGACTATTTTTACTGTCATATTCTGGGTACTCATTTTCCAGCCCCGCAAGCTTACTCATCATGCTGTCATATACCTCGTCACTTATTTCAGACCTGTCGTGCACATGATACATTACTCTGTGTTTTTCAAGTTCAGATCTTAATTTCTCTATTTTATTTATTACATCTTTTTTATTTATAACTTCAATCATATTTACATTATAACAAAAAAACACTAAAAATTATAATTAATTTTTACTATAAGAATACTCTATATGTCCATCAGCATGAGTTATTATCATATCATTGTACCCGTCATTGTCTATATCTTTTATAGCTACATTGACAGGATTATACTCAGATTTTTGCTGTGGTTTTTTTGCAACATCTATGTCTTTTGCAAAAGTAGTGAGTGTCGCAACAAGCGATATGCCAACTATTACAAATGCAGCCGCCTCTATGTCGTGCACCAATATACTTTTTAAATGTCCTTGCATTTTGTTTTTAAAATTTGAATCTTTCATATTTTTTATTTTTTAGTGTTTTGTATTTTACACTTTTTATTTATAATTATATTATACTACTCCATGCAGACATTTGCAAATGAGATGTGCACAGGTATTATGTGATGTATTTTATAAACTCTTGCTCTACTTCTTTTTGATACTTATCCAAAGTGGTTATTCTTAAAACATTATCAAAAAACTGCATACCATAAATTATACCCAGTTCACTTCTTAGTTTAAAATAAATATTTCCTTCTTTATAAAAATCTAAAATATCTTCTTTTTCTAAAAGTGAGATATCATCAAATATAATCTTTACTATATTTTTTTCTTGTATTATTTCTTTAATTTTTATTTTCATGGTATTTTATAAGGTTTATAATTGAAAAAATTTTTTTAATAACAACGATTACTGATTTATTATTTTTTGCTGAATAAAAATTTTCTTCTACTCTCATAGCTTTACTCAGCATAAAATACTTATCGTCACTAAGGTCTAGAGCTTTTTTAATATTAAAAACCACAATAAGCTTTAACAGTAAAAATTTAAATATAGACACTTTCTTATCAGCATTAAAAACTATACGACACTTACAATTCTCAAATCTCTCAGAGAGATAAATATGCTTACTGAACATAGAAAAGTTTATACATCTCTCTAAAATAGAAACAAGATCGTATGTCTGGTTATTTTTCTTAAAGCCGAATCCCATAGTAAAAGTTTCTCCTATTTTTTCTTTGTAAACTTTATTTATTAAAAAAATATCTGAATCTGGTAAAATTTTTACCTCTTTTAAAATCTTTATTTTTGTATCTTTAAAAGAAGAAACAGCTTCTTCGTATGTCAGGTCATTTAAAAAGATAATATCTATCGAACTTTCTATTTTTTCTTTAAACATTATTTCGTAAAAGATTATATTTTCTGTATCATTGTAATGAGCATGCTCTATCTCCAGAACTCTTTTCTCTGTTTCAAAATCTTCTTTTGTAAAATAGGAAGTTTTAATTTCTTCTTTTAAAAGCTGAGATATTTCTTTTGTTATGTCTTTATAGATTAAAAAAGATTTATCCTGTGTTGTATATTTATAATCAAATCTCTTACTTGTATTTAAAATTTTTCTTATATTTTTTTCTAACGAGAGCACTTCTTTATAATTTTCTGTGCGGTAAAACAAAAGATGCTCAAACAAATGCCTAAGTGTCGGGTTATTATTTTGTATAGAAAAAATTAAATCCATATAATTAAGACATCACACTCTCTTTTCTACTCGCGTGTTTTTCTGCGCCGCGGGACGCGGCGCAGTTATCGCATAGTAGCACGTGAGTATCCTTTTTTTTATCTTTGCCATTTACATCTACATAGTCCTCGTATATATCATAATAAGTCTCAGTCTCACTTTTACAATCCACACACTTTCCGGCTATCTCTCTGTCACCACCAAAATCCATGGTCACACGCTGATCAAAAGTGTATAATGTCCCTACATAGTCCTGTCCTGGATATTTTTCCATATAGGCATGCATACCATTATGAAGCTGCTGCACATCAGAAAATCCTTGATCCACTAAAAATGCCGCCATCTTTTCACAGCGCACGCCGCCAGTGCATGTAGTTATGATAGTTTTGTCTTTGTGTATTTTTAATTTTTCCATAATCTCTGGACTGGTCAGATCACGACTATTTTTCAGCCCTATATCTATAGTATTTTTAAAGTAACCACTAGCCAGCTCATAATCATTTCTCATGTCTATCACCACAAATTCTTTTTCTTCTTTATACATTTTTTTCATCTCGTGTGGCATAATATATTTAACTGGGTTTTTAACTGGATCTATGTGAGCAGGCAGCTTTGTCGAGACTATTTCATCTCTGGCGCGTACAGATAATTTTGGAAAAGCATTACCATTGCCCTCACTTTCTTTTATGTCCATATTTTTAAATCTCTTATCTTTTTTTATAAAGTCTATATATTTTTCTGTATTTTCTACTGTCCCCTCTACTGTACCATTGATACCCTCCTCTGCTATGATTATTCTACCTTTTAGGTCTAATACCTCACACACAGCTCGGTGCAGCTCCATCATTTCTCTCGGATTTTCTATTTTTACGTATTTGTAATAAAGTAAAACTCTGTA
The DNA here is from genome assembly GCA_043736875.1 of bacterium. Classification (GTDB taxonomy): domain Bacteria; phylum Patescibacteriota; class Minisyncoccia; order Phycocordibacterales; family UBA5272; genus JAUPVO01. The sequence goes on along the minus strand of JAYTBU010000040.1, from coordinate 25,848 downwards.
TTTCATAACAAGTATTATAACACAAATAGAGCTTTTTGTAAAAAGAAAAACCCCTTCAACAAAAATAAATTAATATTTTTATTAAAGGGGTTAGGTTTAAGATTTCTTTGCCAACACGGTTACATTTTCAAGTAACCTTCCGGATGTAGCTCACGCGGATTAGCCATGTATGCAAAGGCACTGCCGTCCAAAACTTTTGACGCAACTGTCGCCAGTTCTGGTGCTGCACTGTCAGTTTTTGTGAAAGTGAACACTTGCTTGTTCGGCTCTGGGCCGGGCGTGACTGCTGCTGCAGACGCCGCAAGTGCTGCCAGCATCATGCTGGCAAATACCAAAGTTTTTTTCATAAGCGACTCCTGGTAAAGTTTAAAATAAAAAGGGCAATTTTGCAATATAGAGTATACCTACGCTACATTACCTAATAAGTATAACAAAAGATAAAAATAAAAGCAAATAACAATCAAAATAGAAGGTGAATAAGATTGTAAAATATACACATTTTCTAAAAAAACTTTTATACACACAATACACAGGAAAAACCCTTGCTTTTTGTTTTTTATTTTTAATTTTCTGTTATTATGTATATAAGAAGAAAAAGTTCTGATCTAAAAATATATGGCAAAAGAATACAAAAATTTTAAAGAAGATAAAAATAGACGATATGAGAGCAAGAACCCTTTTGATGGCATGCGTGTGCCGCCGCAAGACGTAGATAGTGAACGTGCCCTGCTTGGCGCTATTATTATATCCCCAGAAAGTTTTTATGATATAGAAGACCTGATACGTGAAAAAAGTTTTTATGTAGAAAAACACCGTATGATATGGCGCAGTATGCAGGAGCTAGTCGGAGCAAAAGAGCCGGTGGACCTGATATCGCTCAATAATAAACTGAAACAAAAAAATGAAATAGATCAAATAGGCGGCGCTCAGTACCTGGCTGAACTTTCTAATTTTGTAGCTTCAGCTGCAAATATAAAATACTATGCTACCATACTTAAAAAGAAAGAGCTGCTGCGTAGACTGATAGAAGTTAGTACAAAAATAGCCGACGTAAGTTATGAAGAAAAACAAGAAGTAGAAGCTATATTAGAAGGTGCAGAAAAAGATATATTTGAAATAACTAGTTTTGGTACTGGAGCTGGTAAATTAGTAAAACTTGATGAACTAATCACAGATGCTTGGAGCCGAATAGAATATCTGCATGATAATCAAGGTGCAATAAGAGGTGTGCCCACTGGTTTTGGTAGTGTGGACCATAAGCTATCTGGATTTCAACCTTCTGACCTTATCATACTAGCAGCTCGCCCATCAGTAGGAAAGTCATCGCTCATGCTTGACTTTGCTCGCCACGCTGCTGTAAAAGCAAATGTGCACACTGCACTTTTTTCTCTGGAAATGAGTAAAGAACAACTTTTTGATCGTATGTTAGCTGCACAATCAAAAGTAGACGGCTGGAAACTGCGCACAGGAAAGCTGAGTATGGAGCATGATATAGAACGCATACAACAAGGCCTGCAAGACCTCTCAAAAGCTCCTATTTTTATCGACGACACTCCCGGCAATAACATAGTTAACATGAGATCTGTACTACGTAGATTACGTGCTGAAAAGCCAGTAGGACTTATCATCGTTGACTATTTACAGCTCATGAGTACAACTAAAAATTATGAAAGCATGGTACATCAAGTGAGTGATATATCAAAGTCACTCAAAATGCTAGCAAAAGAGTTCAACTGTCCCGTCATCGCACTGTCACAGCTCAGCCGTAATGTGGAGCAGCGCGGTGGTAAGCCCAGGCTTTCCGACCTCCGTGACTCAGGGTCAATAGAGCAGGATGCTGACGTAGTTATGTTCATACATCGTGAAGAAAAATATGGTGAGCAAGCAGTAGCTAGTAACATGGTAGAACTGATGATAGAAAAACATCGTAATGGCGCTACAGGATCAGTAAAATTAATGTTTGACCCAAAAACTACCAGCTTTACAGAAGTGGCAGAAGACGTATTTGGAGATTTTCAAATGCCGAGCATGAATGTATCTATTGGCTAAAAAAGATGCTTATTTATAGTATTTTACTGACCCAAAATACTTATCTCAGACTTTTTAAGTAAGCTGGTTTTTGCATCCCCCCTCCTCTTACCATATACCTCTAGGACATAATTATTTTCTGCCTGTATCTCATCTGGTATATTTATTTCTATTTTCTCTGTAACATCTGGCATTATTCTGTTTAGTCCAGAAACTTCATTTTTGGTTAAAACTATTTTAGTTTTTGTTGTATCTTTATTTTCTAAAAATATATTTATATCATCTATATTATTATCGGAAGAATTAGAAACGCTTAATACAATAATGTTTTCTTTTTTATAAGTAAAAGTCTTAGACTCTACGTTGGTAGATTTTACGGTGTAAGCATAGCTTATTGGTGATTGTACAATATTGGACTCAAATACATCCTCTGCATAACTTGACCCAGCGGATCCGTCTAAATTATTAACAGCAATATATGCTCGTAAGTTTTTAACCTCACCTATATTATTTTTAAAATACCCTGTAATAGAGAAAGTTTTTTCTTCACCTATTTTTAAATCTTTTATCTCAAATTTATTTTTTATAACACTTTCATCATCATTTTTTTTGATAGAAAAACCTGGAGAAGCCTCAATCATCAAAGTAGAATCTATAAACTTTTTGAGCGATAGATTTTTAACCTTAAAAGTAAATACTGTCTCATTGTCTGCTATAATATTTCTCTCACCGTCAATACGTAGTGATACTGCTGGAGAAAGTATTTTTATATCCTTTTCAAAAGTCTTTGTAAACTCAGCATTTGATCCAGTAACCTTATAATACATAATCATCTTAACTTTTCTAATATCACCCTCTCTACCTATCATCGTAAAATCAGTACTAGTTGAAATATATGCACTGGTTAAAAGTTTTCCTATATTAAAGTCTTTACTTATCAGGTCTGCCACACCATTTCTTGTGAACCCTTTTTGATAAGTTAATCTAACTTTTACATTTTCAAGGTCGACTTTATTATTATTAGAAATATTTACAGTAAAAGGTTTCTCGTCTCCCGACTCTACGGCATCTAAAACAGTTGTAGAAAAACCTATTTTTTCGCTAGAGACTTGATTTTTTGCAAAAAAGTTCTGATAAGCAAAAAACCCTGCAGCACAAATAAGTAGAGCAAAGCCAAAAATAAAAAACCAGAAGAAAAAACTTTTCTTTTTTATTTCTTTTGGAGTTATCTCTGGAGGCAAAATCTCTCCTCCAACACTTGGATTTGCATAAAGATGGTTCCAGTCTGTGTGTATATTGTTTTCAACGACATCTTGATTCATGATTATATTATACCACACATAAATAAAAAAGAAACTTACTTTTACTATTTTTGAAAGAAGATCAGATTATAACATACTGGCATTTACAGTCTCTGCCAAGATTTTTATAGCTTCATTTTTACGTAAAGTTATATGTAGTATAAAGTCTGATACATCCATTTTTATAAAATCATCTATATTTAAGCCCAGCTTTTCTGTATCCAAATACCCCATGGTAATCATAATCTCAGATATAATACATAATCTGAGTAAGGGTACATCTGTATCCGTCAGCGAATAATCAACAAGCCTGTCAAAAAGCTTTGTATTTTTCTGTTCACCGTGTATAAATCTTTTTAATAAACTACTTATGACCGCCATATTTCTAACATTTGGAGAGCTTTTCTGATACTCACTGTCCTCTCTTGCTCCTGCTACGCGATAATTCTCTTTTGCTTTTACTAAAGTTATATTACACAATCTATTTTCAAGTATATGTGATCTTAGTTTTACACTTTTACGTAGGCTCATAGACAGAGCATAAATCATACCAAAATCACGCGTGTACATTTTTATATTTGCATTATTTTCACCGCTTTCATATATGCTTATCACTATAGCACTACTGGTATGTTTTTCTACTGACATTGATATATTATAACATAAAACCCATTATTCATAATGGGTTTTATGTTATTTTAATTAAGAATTATAATTTTTACTATATCACTTTCTCTACAGCAAAAATATCACTAATTTTTACTTCTGCTATCTTCATCTCTTTTTTATACTCATCATTAACCAGATCAATTCTCTCTTGCTCTATTGTTAATGATATATAATCAGACGAAACCAATCCCAACTCTTTTCTCATGTCTTTTATTTCCCTGCTTAACTCCCTCTGCTTTCCTTCTCTTATTAGTTCTGGAGTTAAAACAGTATCTAACTCACAAGGAAAAATACTACTACCATTTTTAAAAATAATATTTTTTATATTAGTTTCCTCTTTTATAATATTTACATATTGATCTTTTGCCTCATAACCATAGCTCCAGTCTGTTAAAAAATTATTCAATGTTACATTATTTAATGGCTGTCTTACTGGTAATTTATGTTTATTTCTTTCCATTAATATCTCTGTCACTAAATCTCTCAAGATTCTCATATTGCCCAAAGATATCTCATCTACTTCTTTTTTATTTGGATAACTCTCTAGGTGCACACTTTCTTTTTTGTTTTTATCATCAGCTAAGACATTTTTATCTTGCACCCTTAGATAAAGTCGCTCAGATAAAAATGGCATAATAGGCGCTATGACTTTTGCAAATTCTACAAATACATAATGCATAGTCTGCAAAGCTTCTGCATCTCCATCCTTTAACCTATCACGACTACGACGCAAATACCAAGTAGACAAATCGTCCACAAATTTCTCTATGCCCTCCACCGCCTCATCAAGTTTATAATTCTCATATCCGTCTATACTTGCATTTGTTATTTCATTTAATCTATTTATAATCCAAATATCCAATATATTTTCAGATTTTTTTGTTTCTGTATTATTTTTTTCTGATTTGTACATCAGGTAAAAATCTAATACATTTTCCACTTTACTAATTACCTTTTTATACATATCTTCTATCATAGTATCTGTAAAACTAACTGCTTCACCTTTTACTAATGGACTATTTATAAGGGCGAGACGCAAAGCATCTGCACCATACTTTTCCACCAATATCATAGGGTTTGTATAATTTTTCAAGCTCTTGCTCATCTTTTTTCCATCTGCTGCATTTATCATACCACTCACCACCACATTCTGATACGGGCTAGATTTTTCTATTGCTCCTGCAATATTAAGGCCGACGCCAAGATTGAGCATGCTGTAAAACCATCCCCGAGTCTGATCCATACCCTCGCTTATAAAATTGGCCGGGTAATTTTTCTCAAAAAGTTCCTTATTTTCAAAAGGATAATGTAGCGACGCATAAGGCATGCTACCACTCTCATACCAGCAATCAAATACATCTTTTATCCTTGTATATGTCTTGCCTTCTATCTCTAACACTACATCATCTATATAAGGCCTATGAAGATTTATGTCACCCTTCTCATCACGAGGAAGCACTCCAGCATCTAGAGCCTTTACCTCTGCATTTTCCAAATTAACTTCATTTTGCCCATGCTGCATAAATAGGCCACGTGCAGGACCCATATGCGTAACTATGAGTATGTTTTTTCCAATGTACTTTTCTTCACACTCTGAAAAAGTTTGATACATTCTTTTTTGTGTCTCTGCTTTTGTTCCAGTTTTTATATGTTCACTACTTTCTATCAACTTTTGATCTGACACACATATTGCATCTATTGAACTTTTTAAAATAGCTACAGTTTCTGTAGTTCTCACTATCGGTGAGTGGATAATCACATCTATATTTAAAGTTTTCAAATATTCTAACTGATCAGCCACTTGAGACCTTCCTTTTTCTGTGAGATGATTAGTAGCATCCTCTCCTCCGTCATATCTATTTTCAACATTACTATTTGCTTCACCGTGACGCATCACAAAATATTTATTTTTAGTTTTTTCTTTATTATATTTTACTAGCTCTTGTAATGAGCCGATAACTTTTACTTCTCCATCTTCACTTTTCCATATAGGTAATGGTGCTCCCCAGTAGCGCGCGCGAGAAACAGCCCACTCGCGCGCGCCCTCTAGCCACTTTCCAAATCTGCCCGCTTGTACATGTTCTGGAGTCCAGCCTATTTTATTATTTTCACTTATTAATTTTTCTTTTATTTGCGGCACATCTACAAACCATGATGATGTGGCATAGTTAAGTAGCGGAGTATCACATCTCCAGCAATGCGGATAACTATGTATTATTTTTTCTTTTGAAAAAAGCTTACCATTGTGCGCTAGCCATTTTATTATCAGCACATCTGTACTCGTACTATCTTTTGCTTTTTTTACTTTTACGTTTTCTAATATCTTATCTTCTGGTTTTAAGACACTTCCAATAACGACTGAGTTATTTTCTCCAAAATTAGCATTTACTATTTTTAAATTTTCTAACAAGACACTATCTACAACTACCTGTTCAAAATTCCCATTTAATTTTACGTGCTTAACCCAAGGTATATTATTTGTATTTGCTAGCTCCATATCCTCGCCTCCGTATGCTGGCGCCTCATGAGCTATACCTGTACCCGCATCATCAGTAATAAAATCAGCATGCCATACCTTAAAAGCATTTTCACTATTTGGACCTGTAAAAAGTTCTGGAAAGTTTATAGGAAAAAGCTGTTTATATTTTTTACCTATATAATTATTTATATCTATGTCCTCTGTCTCTAAAATATCTTTGCCATTTAAAACTTTTTCTGCTAATTTTTTAGCCACTATGTAAAACTCTATATCTGTTGCGCTCGCTTCGCTCGCGCCTACATCTTTACTAAGTTTAACCTTTACATACTCGACATTTTTATTTACAGCTAGCGCAGAGTTACCTGGCAATGTCCATGGCGTTGTAGTCCATGCCAGCACATATACAGATGCTCCATTTTCTTTTTCTTCTAATTCAAATTTTGCAGTGACTGATATGTCAGTTATGTCCTGATATGCTCCTGGCTGATTAACTTCACTTTGGGCGAGACTAGTCTCGCAGCGTGGGCATACATGCATTATCTTTGAACCTTCAAATGCTAGGCCTTTATCGTGCAAATTTTTCCAGCTCCACCATACGCTCTCGGTATATGTATAATCCATAGTCTTGTAAGCATTTTCCATATCTACCCAGCGCCCTAGACGTGGCACTATTTCTTTCCACTCTTTGTCATACATCATGACACTGTCTGCAGCAGCCTGATTGAACTTTCCAACACCATACTCTTCTATTTCTTTTTTACTATTTAAATTAAGAGACTTTTCAATAAGATTCTCAATAGGTAGACCATGACAATCCCACCCCCATACACGGCGAACTCTTTTGCCTTGCATAGTCTGATATCTAGGTATAACGTCTTTTATTGTACCAGCTAGTATATGTCCAAAATGCGGCGTACCAGTTGCAAATGGAGGCCCATCAAAAAAAGTAAAATCTCCTACAGCTTCTTTGCCTGCCGGAGAGACCAAAGACTTTTCAAAGATTTTATTTTCAGTCCAAAAATCTTGCATCTCTACCTCTTTTTCATTTATTGTTTTTTTATTAAAATTTGTGTTATTTGTTTTACTTACTTCTTTATTATTTTGATTTGTATTTTGCATATATTTGTTTTGGTTTATTTTTATAACCCTTTATAAACAAAAGCCCTTGAAAATAATTACAAAAACTTTGTAATTATTTTCAAGGGCGATTTGCTTTTGCATTTGTCGCGGTACCACCTTGATTTATAAATATTTTTTAATTTTAAAAAATATTTAACTTATTTTATTTTTGAGATTCTACTTTATTTAAAACTTTTAAAATTTTAAATATTTCTTTCTCTGGCTCTGAGGTGATTAGTCTCGTCACTGCTTTATACTTATATAATAACATAAAGAAAATAAAAAACAAAATAAAAAAACCCAGACACACTATTTTGCATCTAGGTTTTTGCAGCAAGATTCCTTTCTATATCTTGCAGCTATGCCTGCCATTTACTAGAAATACAGGCTGGCTGTGCGGGCAAATATACCCCGCAAAATGACCATTAACTAACATATGGTCTGCCTGCCGAAAGTGTTGCATTGGCGGCTGCGGATGTGAGTGATGGTGAGGCCGAGGTCGCTCCTGATACGTGCCTTGTTGTCCATAATTTTGAACGTATCCGTTAAGAATTACAGGCGGATTGAGAGCTTGCGCATTTGCGTACTGACAACCACTTGCAGAAGCGCACACTGTTATAGCTGCTGGCGTATTCGGTGCGGCGCATACGCCCATAGGATTGCAGACTAGCTGCTGAGCGAGTGCAGATCCAACAAATACTGAGCAGGTGGTGGCAATAAGAAACAATAACTTTTTCATAAAAACTCCTAATTGAAATTTAAAAAAACAAATATCTACCTCTTTTAGTATACCTTAAAATAACGATAAAGTCAAATCTGAAAATATCTTAAACTAAGATAAAAATTAAGAAATGGCCATTAATTTTTTATATATTTCTACCAGTGTTACAGTATCAGCTAGAGCTGTGTGAGCTTTTTTATTTTCTATTTTAAAAAGTGCCGCTAATGCTTTTAGTGAAAAAGCTGTAGCCTGAGGGACATCATACAGCCTTGCAAAAGCGATAGATATAGTATCTAATTTTCCATAATGCATCTTATTGTCTACCCCTGTCTTGTTAAAAGCATTTTGTATAAAGCCATAATCGAAAGTAAGGTTGTGTGACACAAAAGTCGCACCTTCTGTTAGCTTTGAAAATTCTTTTAATGCTGATTCTATTGATACTGCAAACATCCAGTCCACCTCGTTATAACCGTTAATGCGTAGAGCTTGTTCCTCAGCAACTTCTGGATGTTCCATTTTTATTTTCCATTCTTTTTCTGCGACTATTTCTATTTTTGGACCTTTACCTGGTCTATCTATCTGCTTACAAAGAACAACCGCGAGCTCAATTATCTCGTGCTTATTTGGATCTAGTCCCGTGGTCTCTGTATCTATAAATGCTAGGTGATGGGTTTTCATATTCTTATTTTAATTATTTTTTATGTATTATTTTAGATATTTCTGTATATTTTTTTTATGTTCTAGGAAAGTCTTTGCGTAATAAAAATTACCATCATTACCTGTTATATAATAAAGGTATTTTGTCTTTATGGGGTTACGCACTGCATCTATTGCTGTTAATCCAGGATTATTTATTGGATCTTTTGGCAAGTCTATAGTTTTATAAGTACTAGTCGCCACATCAACTTGCAGAGCCATACCTATACGCATGCGTTCTTTTAATATGCCTGATATTATTTTCATATTTTCTGCATTGTTGCCCTCACCTTCTATTATGCTGGCAAGTATTAGATCATCTGCACTAATGTAGCCTACTTTTTTATCAAATTCACCTGTCATCTTCTTTACTATATTTTCTATACTTTCATTTTTAGAAAAAAAGTATGTATCAGGAAAAAGTTTTCCATTGTAATTTTTAGCGTATTTATAAAAATCATCTCTATACTCTTTTCTGTTTTCTTCTGTAGAAAAGTTTTTTGCAACTCTATCTGCTATCTCATCATTTGTAAAACCTTCTGGTATTGTTATGCTTATGCTAGGTGATACAGATTTTTTATCTGTAAATATTTTTACTATTTGTATAAGATTTTTTTCTACTTTATTAACCTCTTCTATTTTGTATATTTTATAAACACCGTAAGAATAGTTTTTATCTGTGTCGTAAAAAGACATCAGTACTCTAAAAATAAATCCTGACTTTATATAATTTTCTTTTTCTAATCTATTTGAAACTTTTCTTATGCTTTCACCTTGCGATACTTCAAAAGTGTTTTTATTAAAATTATTTTGATCATTTTTTATAGGCACAAATATAAGCCAGTAAATATAAACAGATAAAATTATAGAGACAAATAAAAATAAATTAATTACTTTTTTCATTCTTATATTATAACATATTTTTTATTTTTTATCTTGGCAGATTACCAGGAGCATCACTCTTTAGTGAGTCTATGCGTTTTATGCCTGGAGTTGTCGCAACCGATCCTGGTAAATGCCACAAACTGGCGACCTCTTCTAGATTATAAGTGGATAGTGATGGTGACTGATGCTCTAGTGGGTGCACAAATGCCTCGTACATTAATCTGAGTTTTTTTCTAAAGCCAAGTGATTTTTTAAAAAGATAAACATCAGCATATCTATCTATACCCTTGCCGTCTGTAAACCAATCTATCCACCCGCCCATAGATTTTTTTCTGTCTGGTAAATGTGGATAAAAAGCTTCACGCTCTATGTAACTCTCAAACATTTCTTCATTTCTCCACGGCTTTCTTTTTTTACCATCGTCTTCCCAACTATAATCATATGGGTCGCTCACTTTTGGTTTAAAACCATTAAAACCAGGGGCCGTATATTGTTTAAACATAGTTAGCAGTGACTGCACATTTTCGCCGGTATTTTGTTTATCGCTTTCTGCTAAATACATAACACGTATGAGGCCGCGCAGCAGCGGTTTTTCAAGTTTTCTACTTATCATCTCTATTTCTTTTTTATTTTCAAAATTGAGTTCACTTTCTTTTATGTGCTCTATTGTTACAGGATCATCATTTTGATATGTCATATTTTCTTCGGTAACTTTTACAACATCTTTACCTTCCTCATCTTTTACAATAGTTTTTACTGATCTGGTTTTTGCATATCCATAATCATCATAAACTATATCTCCTTTTTTATATTTTGCATCTGGTATTTTGGTACGTAATTGTGTGCGCCTCTCTTTTGCAAGTTCTGATAAAGTAAACTCTTCATGAGTACCCTTACACTCATATGTTTTACCAAAAGTTTCCCCATCAAATTTACCCTGATCTTGCAATATAAACTGATACCAAGCATATTCACCTTTTCGCATTGAACCCATCCACTCAAGTATCGGGGTTAGTGGATCATGTTCATATTCTTCTTTTGGGTCTTTGTCCTGAGCATAATCAATGTATGTTTTTATCATTTTATAATCGGCAGGGACTTTTAATTTGTCTAATATTTCTTTTTTCTTTTTTTCGTTTTTTTCTGCACTTGCTTTTTTAATTATTTCTTTTCTTTCAGCTTTTGTTGCCGGTAGAGAAAAACTCTCTGACAAAGTGTTTTCTATACCCCAAATAGCCACATCTTTTTGTCTGTGATCATAAAATATTTTTGTAACATAGTCATCCGCCTCACTTATCTCTATGCCAGGGTACTGTGAATAAAAATTATTGATGAGTATCTGGCGAAACTTTTTTTCACCGCGCACAAAAAATCTAACTTCGCCCTCTATACTCGCTATCTCTAATGAGAAAAAAGTAACCAGTGCTCCAAGCCAATTTCTCTTGTACCACTGTGCCACACCACCACTTTGCAAAAAAGAATTTAAAACTATTTCCATTGCCTGCGGTGATTTAAAAACTTCTCTTGGCAGTTTTATTTCCAAAAGTATCATACTGTTATTCATGTTTGAAAATGCTTTTTGCTGCACATACATAATCCAAAAACGCCATGTGTATATACATAAAAGTAAAAATATAGAACAATAAACTAGTATTAAAAATATGTCTACAACTATTTGCATAAATATATTCTTATTATAGCACAGAAAATGGCGACAGCTTCGCTGTCGCCATTTTCTGTGTGTGTATATCTCTATTTTTTATATAGATTAAACTACGTTATATTTTCCGTCAGGGAACTTTTTGAAAAGTTTTGGATTATTAAGATTAACTAACACTGTATTCTCTTTTACGTCGCGTAGTTCTAATACTTTTCTGACGATATCTTCTTTGTTCATCTTTTCACCTGACTCTTCTAATACTTGTGCGATAAGATCTTTTACTGTTCCTCCTGCTTGGCCCCAAGCTTTTAATCCATACATGCCGCGACCAACAAGTATAAAACGTTTATCTTTTATCAATTCATTATGGCAAGTAGCGACATGAGCATTTTTGTTAAAAGTTTTATTTATATTGTTAGCTATGTCACGAAAATGCATGGGAGCATTGTTTTGGCGAAGTATAAGGTATGCAAAATCTTTTATACCCCTAGCTTTTACAGATGAACTAGTTACATGACCCCATTCATTAAGTGGATTTTTAGATATGATTTTTGAAAGTTTTAAATATCTATCTATAATATCTTTATTGTTTTTGTACTCATCAGAAAGCTCTATAAGATTAGAGACAAATCTAGATATCATATCTTCTTCTTTTAATAGATCGTCTTTTTCTACTGAGCTATGTAGGCTTGTAAGCGCATTATGTACATGTTTTGAAACTTCCTGATCGATACTCCATCTGTGGGTAAAATTGTCATCCTCTTTATCTTTTTTAAACTTGTCAGAAACAGTCATAAAGAAGTTCATATGGTTGTGTACCACTTTATCATTTGAAAAAGCCTCCATAAGTATATCCTCTGGGACTAACGATCCCATGTTTTTAACAATAGTAGCTAACTCTTCAAAAACATGCTGATGCTCCTTGAAATCACTTGATTTTCTAATTGTCCCTAGTGCAAAATTTTCTATCTGCCTAACGCGCTCACGAGTAATACCATACTCTTTTCCTATAGACTCCAAAGTCTTTCTTTCACTGTCAGCTAGACCATAACGCTTGGTTATAACTTCTCTCGTTCGAGGATTCAAAGCATTCAACAGTTTTTTTGAAACTGCTTTTGGCTTAAATGATAGTTGTACTGTTTGCATATATATTTACTTTAAATTAAAATCATTATACTATATATAAAAATAAAAGTCAAATGTAACATTTGACTTTTATTTTATTATTTTATGTTTAATATTTCTTCTAATTTTGACTGATTAAATCCTATAACAACATCGTCACCAATTATTATAACTGGCACACCCATCTGACCTGTAACCTCCATAATATGTCTTCTTTTTTCTATATCTAAAGACACATCATGGTCTACATATTTTACTCCTTTTTCTGTAAACCAATCTTTTGCCAAATGACAAAAGTGACATGTTGGCGTGCTGTATATCTCTACTATTTTTTGTTCTGTGTTTTGCATATTTTTAATATATTACTCCAATATTATAACTCCATTATATCACAATATAAAACTTTTTAAAACACCTAGACTTTATCTATAGATTAGTATAATTATCTATAAAAAACTTAACTTTTTTCTTAAAAATACTCCAACCGGAAACTTCTTTTTTGTATTCTATTAGGGAAGAATTGCTAGCCGTATACAAAACTATCGCCTGCTCACCAAAACCTGCAACTGGTAATGTGTCTCTCAAATACTCTTCTTGCCCCCTATCTGTTTTTATAAAATCCAGATACTTTTTCTTATTCTCGTAATCATCATTAATTTTATCTAGATCAATCTTAACAGAATAATACTTGTTTAAAATTATTTCTTTTTTACTGTAAAACTTTAAAGTTTCTGCAACTGTGAGGTATATAAAAAATAAAATTATCATCAATATAACTTTTGAATAGATGTATTTTTTAAAGAAATACCTCACAGTATCTTTATTATTTTGAAAATGTTGTATATTGTTCATATTTATGTTAATATTTAGTATAAATTATAACACATATATGTTTAGAAAAGAAAATCAAAAAATAGTAAAAATAATATTTGCAGTATTTGCAGTCATAGGTATAGTTGGAATGATAATACCTAGTATAATGACTTTACTTAATTAAAATAAAAAGCGGCGCCTCCGGCGCCGCTTTTTATTTTAATATAATTACCTCATCATCTTTAAAAATGTCTCATGCCCTATATACACTTTTCCTTCGGCCTGCATGCGCTTTTTACCCTCTTTTTGTTTTTCACGCAGCTTCATTTTACGAGTTATATCACCCCCGTAAAGATGTCCTGTTACATCTTTACTTAGCGCTGATATAGAGCGACTAGCTAGTATGCGACCTTTTACATATGCTTGTATTTTTACTTTGAACCACTCTTTTGGTAATATTTTAAAAAGCTTTTCTACAGCCTCGTCAGCATCTTTGTCCACTCTGTGCTCGGGAACTACTCTTGAAAATGCAGCAACTCTCTCTTCTGCCACAAATAGATCCATGCGTGTTACAGCAGCATCGCGCATCTCGGCGGGCTCGTACGAGACGCTGGCATAACCACTACTTGCAGACTTTATAGTATCAAAATAATTACGCATCAGCTCACGTAGCGGCATCTCGAGTACTATACGTATTCTGTTATCTCCCCAATCCTCCATCTCAAATACTGTCGCCTCGTACTCATGATTTAGATTCATAATGTTAGACAAGTAGTCATGCGGAGTTATGATGGTGGTTAGTATCCACGGCTCACGCACACTCACAACTTCACCATGATCCGGGAAATGTATAGGGGTATATACCATCTCTGTCTTACCATCTTTTGTTTTCACTTCATATGTTATAGATGGTGACGTCACTATCAAAGTGAGGTCAAATTCACGTCTTAGCCTTTCTGTTATTATCTCCATATGTAGCATACCTAGAAAGCCGCAACGAAAACCACGCCCAAGAGCGCCAGACTGCTCTTCTTCATATGTTAGTGACGAATCAGATAATCGCAGCTTGTCGAGGGCACGGCGCAAGTCATCAAAATACTCCTGGAACTCTGGGTACACACTCGCAAATACTAATGGAGTTGGTTGTGTATATCCTGGGTACGCTGGCATAGGATTAGTTTTTCTGGTTACAGTATCTCCTACGCGCGCTACTCCAGGCTCCTTGATACCAGTCACTATATAACCTATTTCTCCAGCGCTTATCTTATCTGTTTCTAACTTGCTTGGTGAAAATATACCCACCTCTTTTACTATAAAATCATGATTAGAGGCCACAAACTTTACTTCATCATTTTTCTTAATGCTACCATCTAGTATGCGAGTATAGACTATCACACCTTGATGATTAGAGTATTCAAAGTCAAAAATCATACCTCTATAACTAGTCCCAAGATTAGGATTTAAAACTATACCCTCGCTCTCTTTTGGAGCAGGTACTTTTTCTGAGATTATTTTTAAAAGGTTGAGTACTCCTTCACCTGTTTTACCAGACACGTGCAATATCTCAGATCTGTCACATTTTAAAAGCTTTATAACCTCATCTTCTACTTCACGCACATTAGCAAGAGGTGAATCTATTTTATTTAAAACTGGTATAATAGTTAATTTTGCCTCGCGAGCCATATCGAGCACTGTCATGGTCTGCGCCTGCACACCCTGGGTAGCGTCCACGAGCAGCACAGCCCCTTCTACAGCGCGTAGTGAGCGAGATACTTCGTATGAAAAGTCTATGTGACCAGGAGTATCTATCAGATTAAATATATAATCCACGCTTTTACCAGCATCATTTTTAATGGCGTATTCAAGGCGTACCGGTGTCATCTTGATGGTGATACCACGCTCACGCTCGAGATCCATACTGTCTAGTATCTGATCTTGCATCTTTCTTTTTTCCACAGTATTAGTGAGCTCTATGAATCTATCTGACAAAGTTGACTTACCATGATCGATATGTGCGATGATTGAAAAGTTTCTGATGTTTTGCATATATTTAAATTATTTATTTAAAGAAAATAAATACTAATTTAATTTATTATAACACAAAAAACTCTTTTTATAAAGGGTTAAATATTAATTATAATAATAAAACTACTCATTATCCTTGAACACTCCTAATCCTATATTTACAAGCGAAAGCAGCACCGCAAATATTATATAATTCCAAAATCCTGTTATAGAAAAAGTACCAAGGATGACGTCAGCTAACTTTATCATCGCAGCATTTAGAACTATAGAAAATAATCCCAAAGTTAGCAATGTTATAGGTGAAGCGATAATGCCGAGTATTGGCCTGATTATAAGATTCAGGGCGCCGAGTATAACTGATATCACGAGGACATTTATACCTTTTTCGGCATAGGTATTGCCAATAACACTAACAGGTAAAATATAAAATACTATGGCTATGGCTACAGTATGTATCAAAAAATTTTTTATCATATAAATTAATTATAACACAGTCAAAATCTTTTGCAAGAAAATTAATTTATTTCACAATCTTATAATCTATCTGTTTTAATTCTAAATCAGCTGATAATACTTTTATTTTCACCCTATCGCCTATTTTAAAAGTCTCGCCGCTGCGCTCACCTTTTACATAATTACCAACTTCTATGTGTGAAAAAAAGTCATCACCGAGGTCACGCAGACGTATCATGCCCTCGCATTTGCTTTTATTTTCACTGGCATATATGCCCCAGCGTGACACACCAGAAACTGTACCATCAAATACTTGACCTAATCTGTCTCCCATATATTCTATCTGTTTATATTTTATACTACCGCGCTCGGCATCAGCTGCATCTTTTTCTCTGTTGCTGGCTTTTATACATAACTCGGATAATTTTATTGCCTCCTCTTCTTTTGGATTATCTTTATCTATTATTCTTTGTAATAATCTGTGAGTAAGTACGTCAGGGTACCTTCTAATTGGTGAAGTAAAGTGTGAATAGTGCTCAAAAGCTAATCCATAATGACCTATATTATCAAGGCTATATACTGCCTTTGCCATTGATCTGGTTATATTCATCTGAAGCAAATCTTTTTCTGGGCGACCTTCTAACTTTTTAAGTAGATTGTTGAGATCATTAGTCGGTATAGCACCATCAATAAAATGCACATGTTCTCCCAGACTTTTTATAAAAAGATTAAGATCATGCATACGCTCTGGATCAGGCTTGTCATGTATACGATATACACATATTGGTTTTTTTATTGTTTGTGATTTTGTTATAAACTCACTTACTTTTTTATTTGCAAGGAGCATGTACTCTTCTATTAACTTGTGCGTATCGCCTCTAGTTTTTGTATATACATCTACTGGGTGACCATTTTCGTCTAATTTAAATTTGACCTCTTCTGTTTCAAGTACTAGTGCCCCTAATTCTAATCTCTGTGCGAACATTTTCTTTGCTAATACATTTAAAATATTAAGCTCTGTACTGTATAGTCCGTCAGCGTCCATACTTTCTTGTGCATTTTCATATGTAAATCTTTTGAAAGATTTTATTAATGCTTTTCCATACCAAGCATTTAAAATATTTGCATCTTCGTCTATATCAAAAACAGCAGACATCACCAGCCTGTCTTTTGCTTCGACGAGACTGCACAAGTCATTAGACAATTCTTCTGGGAGCATCGGTATACATCTGTCCACGAGGTATACCGAGGTCTCGCGCTCGACAGCTTCGCTGTCGAGCGCCGACCCCTCAGTCACATAATGCGACACATCAGCTATGTGCACACCTATCTCATATACTTTTTTTCCATTTACTTCTGGCAAATATTTAAAACTAATAGCATCATCAAAGTCTTTTGCGTCCACTGGGTCAATAGTAAAAGTGAGTACATCACGAAAGTCTCTTCTATTTTTCTTGTCGTCTTCGGTTATCCCTCTCGCACTTATCTCTTCTGCTTGTTTTTTACTCTCAGCAAAATGCTCATCTGAAAAGCCGCGCTCAATAGCATATGCCAGCATCTCTGTATTATTTTTACCAGGGACACCCAAGTCTTTTGTTATGATACCTTTTGCGTCTAAACCACCAGTAAAATCTTTTATCTCTACCGCTACTTTATGCTCCAGCACTTCACTTTTAAAATCATTAACATTTGTTATCTCTATATTTGCATATGTCTTTTTGTCAGCTGGTAAAAGAAAATATCTATCTTCTCTTTTTTCTATCAGTCCCGTGTGAGACTTTTTACTTCTGCTTTGTATGCTTGTTATTTTGCCGTACATGCCGTCCTCGTCTATGCCTATAACTTCTACTAACACTTTGTCACTTTGCAGCGCACCTTTTATATAGTCGTGTTTTACAAATACGCTCTCATGCTCGAGGTCAGGCACACGAACAAAAGCATCTATGTCTTTTGTTATCGCTACGAACCCTTCATATATTTTTCCTATAGACTCTTTATTTATTTGTTTATTTGATTCTGGCATATTTTCTTATTGTATATTTAGATGTTGTTTATAGGTATTATTATAACATAAAAAAAGTTATATTAGAATTTTATCTCAGCTTACTATAATAGTTCTGTAATTGACGAGATGTGTTATAATATAAACATGAAAAATAATTACGCTTTTATAGATGGGCAAAATCTGCATCTGGGAACATTAGAGGATGGGTGGAAAGTCGATCTGGGTAAATTCAAAATATACTTAAAAGACAAATACAAAGTCTCCAATGCTTATTATTTTTTAGGGTATTTGGCGGAGGAGCAAAATGATCTCTATACCAGTCTCCAAGAATCGGGATTTATAGTTGTTTTCAAAGAGCATAATAGCACACAAATAGGCAAGAAAAAAGGCAATGTAGACACTGATATAGTTTTTGAAATAATGAAAAAGATTTTAGAAAAAGAATCTTTTGATAATATACTTCTTGTCTCTGGTGATGGTGATTATAAAAAAGTTGTAGATTATCTTATAAAAATAAATAGATTTGAAAAAATACTTTTCCCAAATATGAAATTTGCATCTTCTTTGTACAAAACATTAACTTCAAAATACTATGACATATTAAACACTTTGGATACAAAAAGAAAAGTTGGTTATAGATTTAACAAATGAAAAAGCGAACTTAGGCACTAACACCGTTCGCTTGCTTCTTCGTATTGATTTAAATACATTATAGTAAAATTTTTATTAAAAGTCAAGAGTTTTTTATAATTATAGTTCTGACACATTAAAAGTTAAAACATAATCTCCAAAAGCATATGAGGCAACTTGATATTGTGATATGTAAACATTTAATTTATCATCTTTTATATACCATCTATTAAAATTTTCTTTTTTAGGTTGTGCCCCCTCCTCAAACACTATCTTGTCTTTTAATTCTAATTTTAATTTGTCTGAGATTTTCTTATAAATATCTTTACCAAAAATACTTTCCAGATCTTGTATTTTATTTTCCCCCAAGAGATAATCTTGTTTTGTTTTATAATTATTAGATATTAAAGTATTGTGACCATGTGCCCCGCCAGTATAATACTCTATTTTTGTGACTTCGGAAAAATATTCCTTATCTTCTATTTTACTCATATACATTTCTGTATTTGCTGAGTATGCTAGTGGTGTATAATTTTCATCCAAGCCAAACTCTTTTTGAAAATCTTTATACATAGTCAAAGCATTTTTATTTAAAACTTTTTTTATGTCTTCCGGACATTTTATATATACTCCTCCAGCACGGCACACATCACTAAGTATTTTTACTTCTACAGTTTTAAAAGGGTCTTCATTTTTAATATTTTTTTCAAACAAAATTTTATCATCCTGCAAATCAGAATCACTAGTACTCAAATTATTTTCATCCAAATTATTTATCTCTAAACTATTTTTAGTTACACTCGGAGCAGTATCATTTTTCAAATACTTCTCTAACTCAAATTTTTCTAGAGTAAATATCACACAGATGGAAAGGGTTAGACTAATCAAAAATATTATGCCAATTTTTTTTATAGATTTTAAGTTTTTTATAAATTGCATGGTTGTGATGTGTTAATTATATCATGGTTTACAGAATTTTAGTTATATTCTATTATATCACTTTACTTCTTACAGGAATAATTTCCTTTTATGTTTTGATTGTAACTTACACCAAAAGAGGGGGGGTTGAAAATTAACAAAATAATAAATATCTATATTTTAAAAAAAACTGAAAAACAATAGCTTAATCTTTTCAAACATACCAATATCTGAAATTTCTTTTTTTATTTCAAAATTTGTAGAACTAGAAATATTTTTCGTATTTGAGTGTGTGGAAATATTTTCATGATCTGCAGTATTTTCTTTGTATGAAGGTGTAATTTCTTTTAACTTAATTGGGATACAAGATTTTTTATCAATACTCCATTCAAAATCACTCAAACACTGACAAGAAGTATTCTTATTTTTGTCAAAAGACTTTGTTGTAGAATATGAGTTATATCCATAATTACTTTTACATATACCGTCTGGGGAAAGACATTCATTTCCAACCCTAATCCAATTATAGTCACAAACTAAACCTTTAACACAGTAGCTCATGTCAGTATTCCACTCGTAACCGAAAGAGCACTGACATTTACCTCTTGTTGGAGAAAAAGAATTCTGTCCATAAGTTTCATTACATAATTCTGTTTCGGTCTTTTTCTTCTCAAAAACACAGCTATTACCATCAAAAACGTAGCCAGGCATACATTCACATTTTTTATTAACACTGTTATAATTTGACATCAGACCTACTAAATCATAACAATATAACGAAGCATTTACACACTTATCAGCATCTGCTACGTAACCATAATTACATTTACAGGTTTCGTAAGTAGAATCATAATATGAGTTATACGGACAAGACCGCTCGGAGTAACTAGAAGGAGGTGGGCTTGAGTAATTGTATACAGATGAATATGAACTATTATAATTATTTGCTGTACTTATGTCGTAATTACTATTGAATATATCATCATATCTATTATCGTAATCATTATTATTGTAATAATTATTTAAGTAGTTATCTGCATTTCCTCCAGTAATATTACCTATGTTTGGGTTATAATTACCTGGAAAGCTGTAGTTATTATAAGGGTTTCCATCAGGAGATGTTCTTTGGTGGCTTTGAACATATGTTCCATCTTTTCTGAAATATCCATTAACATAAACAGCTAAGACCTGCTGCGCATTTGTTAGTAATATAATTATAGATAGTGTTGCGGATAATAATCTTTTGAAATACATAATTTTTTTATTCTCTATAAGACAGCTTATGCATGGACAAAATTTCAATTGCTAATTTATTATTATACTCCCGAACCATTGATGGAATTCTAAATGCATCTACAATCCACCAAAGAACTCCCACAAACATAATCACAAGGAAAATAAAAAGCGCGCAAATCGCCCATCTTCCAAAATATGCATAATGGAAACCGAACAACCAAGATAAGTAAACTTTTCCATTTGAGGCTTTTTTATTCTCATAATAGTTCATAAAATTCTTAAAAGAACTTTCGTCTAATTTTTCCAGCCTTTGAATTATAGAATGATCTAATTGTTCTCTGTCTGTTTTATTTATTAAGTTGTTATTTATGTTCATATGTATATATTTTATTTATTTTCTAAAAGATCCCAGTCTTGGGCCCACACCGTAAATTGTTCCTACTTTTTTATACAAATCATTAAGTTCTGGTATTTTAATATTATACTCCTCTACCAAAACATTTGCTTTTGTTATCTGGTTTACAGATTCATAATAATCTATTTTTTGTTTTAATACAGAGAGCTCATTTTCTATTACTTTTATTCTATAATTGTCACTCTTGTGCCACAAAGACTGCCCTCCAAAAAAGATGCCATTAATGACCAAAAGAAATGCCCCCAACATCACTATGCTTATTATCCAACCAAATATACCTTGAAAGAGTTTTTGTATCATATTAATTAATTTTATTAAATAGTTTTAAATTATTTATTTGTGTGCCATCTTATTATATCACAAAATAAAAAATTAAAATAGAAGATTAAAACCAAGGAGAAAACTTTCTTGTCCTTCCACCTGGACTTGAACCAGGGACCCCTCGGATATAAGCCGAGTGCTCTAACCAACTGAGCTATGGAAGGATATCTGATATGCAAAAATAAATTAATATTATTTGTATATTTTGATTTTTATATTATAGCATGTTTTAGACTTGATTTCAAATCAAAAATCTGATATGATTACATCCTTATCCAAAGCAATAGTGCCAAAGAAAGCAAGGAGATTAGAATGACTCAAGAAAAAGTTATTTTTTGCCCGACAAAACCAAAAACAAATCAGTGCGCAGAAAAGATAGTTAGGGCATATGAGCATGCTGGTTGTCATGGATGTCCAATTGTTGTGGGTGAAGCAAGTTTTTGCAACTCTTCACATGAAAATGCAGGACAAAGAAATAAAAAACAGGCTACTCGTTTAGCGAGAGTATTCAAGGCCAGCTAAAACAAAACCGCATTCTGATGAATGCGGTTTTTTATATATTTAATTTTGTGTAATTACTTTTTGATAGTGATATCGTATCGGCGGAGTATATTTTCAAAATCATCACGTTCTAGATTTTCTTTTACCATTAACTCATCTACTATCGCATCTAATACATTTTTATATTGGCGGACGACGCTGCGCGCTTTGTCTCTACCCTCTTCTACTATTCTTTTTATCTCACTGTCGACGCTCTCATTTAATTTTTCACTATATATCTTGTCACCACTACTGCGTCCATGAGTTATTATATTTCTATCCGACTCTATCGCTACTGGACCGACAAGGTCGCTCATACCATAACGAGTAACCATAGCGCGCGCCATCGCTGTCGCTTGTTCTATATCACTACTAGGTCCGGTACTTGTAACTCCAGCGATTAACTCCTCGGCAGCGTAACCACCAAAAGTCATAGCTATATCATCTATAAATACATTTTTATTTGTCAGCCTCCTCTCATCTGTTGGTAATTTTAAAGTATAACCTCCGGCATTGCCGCGGCTGATTATTGATATCTTGTGTACTGGGTCAGCATGAGGCAAGACTGATGCAACTAATGCGTGCCCTGCTTCGTGATATGCTACTAATTTTTTCTCCTCTTCGCCCATGAGGTGATTTTTCCTCTCTGCACCTAACATCACTTTTTCTATACTACTTAATATATCATTTTGAGATATTTCTTTTCTTTCTTCTCTGGCTGCTGTTATTGCTGACTCATTCATGAGCGCTGATAATTCTGCTCCTGAAAATCCTGGTGTCCTAGTTGCCACTAATTCCAAATCTATACCATCAGATAATTTTTTACCTTTTTTGTGTACGTCTAATATTTCTTTTCTCTCTAATCTGTCTGGCAAATCTATGATTATACGCCTATCAAAACGACCAGGACGAAGTAGCGCTGTATCTAGAACATCACTTCTATTTGTAGCAGCCATAACTATAACTTTTTCAGTTTTTTCAAAGCCGTCCATCTCAACCAGTATCTGATTTAGCGTCTGCTCGCGCTCGTCATTACCCCCTCCCATACCGACGCCGCGGCTACGTCCTATACTGTCTATCTCATCTATAAATATTATCGCCGGCGCTGATTTTTTAGCTTCTGAAAATAGGTCACGGACACGTGACGCTCCCACTCCTACGAACATCTCTATAAATTCTGATCCAGATAAATGGAAAAACGGGACGCCGGCCTCACCTGCCACCGCGCGCGCGAGTAATGTCTTACCCGTACCAGGGGCGCCTGTCATCAGTACGCCTTTTGGTATAACGGCGCCTATCTCTAAAAACTTTTCTGGCTTTTTCAAAAATTCTACTATCTCAGCAAGTTCCTGCTTTGCGACTTTACTACCTGCCACATCTGCAAATGTAACTTTTGCATTTTTGTCATCTGGCATTATTTTTTTGGCTCTGGTATTGCCAAAAGAAAGTGCACCCATATTTGCACCTTTTACACTACGCAGCAACATAAATATCATCAGTCCAAAAAATAGTATAGGTAAAAATATACCGAGCGCTCCTAGCCAATATTTAAAACCACTCTCTTCCATTACATTTATTTTTATTTTATTTAAAGTCTCTGTCGCCACTCCAAAGTTTTTAAAAGTTTCACTCACACCACTTTCCAATTCTTTTTTACTTGTAAAAGTTGTAGTGCCTGATTTTATGCTTAGCATCTGACCTTTTACATCTATTTGCTCTACTTTATTTTCGTTTATCATTTCTACTACTTTTGATATAGATATCTCTGCTGTATTTGCAGATTTATTTGTGATATAAGGATAAGCAAAAAATAAGATTATTAAAAGTATGGTAAAACCCCAATTTCTAAAAAAATTATTTAAATTAATCTCAAAGATTACTTTTTCTTTTTTAGCCATCTTTTTATCTGTACTTACTATCTCTGATGGATCAGATTTTTCTCTGTCTTTTTTATTTTTAAATATATTTTTCATTCTTATATTATATCATAAAAAAGATAAGTAAAAAAGGTTAGATTTTCTCTGCTACTAATTCTGCATGCCTTACCAGAGTATGGGTGTAACCCATCTCATTGTCATACCAGCCTAAAACTTTTACCAAGTTGCCCCCCACTACACGCGTCATTTTTAAGTCTGCTATGCTGGCATAGTGACTGCCTTGTATGTCTGATGACACGAGCTCCTCATCGCTGGCAGAAAAAATATTTTTCCATCTATTTATCTGTGATGCTTTTCTTAGTATGTCATTAACCTCCTCTGCTGTAGTGTCACGCTTTGCTATAAAAGTTATATCTACCACTGATCCAGCTGGTACTGGTACTCGCATAGCTATGCCGTCGAACTTGTTATCTAGCTGTGTAAATACTTTTGCTACAGCTATCGCAGCACCTGTTGATGACGGTACTATATTTTGCGCTCCGGCACGCCCCTCTCTATAATCTTTTTTATTTGGACCATCAACTATAGACTGGCTAGCTGTGTAGGCATGCACAGTATTTAGCATTGCTTTTTCTATACCTATAGTCTCATCAAGTATGGCTATCAGTGGTGAGCTGGCATTGGTGGTACATGAGGCGTTGCTAGTAATGTTACAAGTTTTGATTTTTTCATCATTAACACTCATCAGCACTGTCTCTCCTAACACTGATTTATCATCACCTGCTTTTGCAGGTGCGGATATGATTACATGCCTTGCTCCGCTATCAATATGAACTTTTGCTTTATCATAAGCTGTAAATAATCCTGTACTCTCTATCACTATATCTATATTATTTTCTTTCCAAGGTAGTAGTGTCGCATCTTTTTGACTTACAAATTTTATTTTTTTATTTACAGTCTGATTTTTTATTTTACCTTTTAGTATAAGATACTTTTCTGTATCACTCACCTCCTCGACACTTATCGTCACATCTTCTAGTCCTGATCTCTTGTATACCGTATCATATTTTAATAGATAGGCCATGTTATTTATATCCCCAAGATCATTGATACATACAACATCTAACTGCGAACTAGTGAGTGACACTTTTAAAAAAGCTCTACCGATACGGCCGAAACCATTGATGGCCAGGCGAGCAGTTTTGCTTTTTGCGGCGAAAGCTCCGCTTTCGCCGCCCCCTACTTCTACCCCTCCTAATATCTCACTATTTTTTATTGCTTCTATTATTTTTTTCATATTATTTTTAAGATTTATTTTATTTTCTTATATATATTATAGCAGAAAAAAGGTTGTTTTTTGAGAATTGCAAAAAACAGACTGTGAACAAATACTCTTCAACTTGTCATTTCCACATATTTCATGGTATAATAAAAATATAAATAAATAAAAATATGCAAGAACAAATAAAAGCAAATATCAAAGCCTGCATGATGGCAAAAGAGATGGAGAAATTACAAGTTATGCGTGGTGTATCTGCTGCACTGACAACAGAGATGGTATCAGAGCAAAGGATGGCGACAGGAAAAGCAGTGACAGAGCCGCTGACTGATGAGGAGTGTGTAAAAGTTATTAAGAAACTAGTCAAACAAAGAAAAGATAGCATAGAACAGTTCGCAAATGGTGGTCGTGAGGACTTGGCTGCTGATGAAAAATCAGAGCTGGCTATACTTGAAACACTATTACCTGCTCAGATGACAAGAGAGCAAATAGTAGAAGCTGTGAAAAATAAAATAGCAGAGATGGGTGAGATAGATATGTCTAAAAAAGGTATGATAACCGGTATGATAATAAAACATGTTGGCTCTGATGCTGATGGATCTGTTGTGAAGGAGGTGATAGATGAATTGTTAAAATAAAATAAAATATTCAAA
>JAYTBU010000039.1:0-10022 GCA_043736875.1 bacterium | reverse complement strand
GCCACAGCAAAAGCAAAAATATTCTCTTTTAAAAATCCAACCTGAGTCAAGCATCTTCTGGCTTCGTAAAAAGTTGCTCCTGTAGTTGTTATGTCATCTATCAAAGTCACCTTAACATCTACTATATTCAAGTTGTTTTCTAGTAAGTATTTGTGTAATTTTACCAGGTCTACCACCATACTATTTCTAACTTCATCGAGCCGGGTATCTATACCATTTAAGTCTTTTAATTTTTGTGTGTTATTTCCCCTAATTAAAATATCTAAAACTTTTTGATTTGCTATACCTCTTGCTATATGAAAAGCCTGATTATAACCCCTCTCCTTCATCCTTTTTTTTGATATCGGTATAGGTATTAAAAAAGTGTTACTTGTTTTTTCAAAAATCTTTTCAGAGCATAACATTCCAATTTTTTCTGCTAATTTTGGGTGGTGGTGGTATTTTATTATGTATAATATCTTTTTAATTTCTTTATCTTTATACTTATACTTTGCAAAAGTCCAGTCATTAATTGTTCCACTATTATTCAGTGCACTCAGGTTTATTTTTGTAATACATTTTACGCACAAAATATCACCAGAAGCAGAGCAGACGGAGCATTCTATGGGAAAAATTAAATTTAAAAACTTTTGTAACATAGACACATTTTAACATAGATTTTATATATTATATGTGGACAACTTGATTGCTTATGTTACAGGGATGTAGTATTATTAACTTAATATGAAGACTTTTACAAATACATCTTATTTTATAAATTTTAGAAACACTTTTATTGCACTCTTAATGCTTTTATCTGTAACCTCTGCCACCGCACAGCTGGACGAACAAAACATACTGGCATATGTAAATATATCAAAAGCGGAACTAACAAAGACTCCAAATGAGCTGAACCTTTCTTTTTCGGTCTATAACAGAAAAGGTATACAGAGCGAGATAAATACATATCTTAATTTGACTAAAGATGGTCAAAATATAATACTCCCAGTAGATATGACTTTCTCTCTAAATGAAAATCAAGATAAAAATGTAACAAGAAAAATCATTATTCCTCCATACCTTAACGGTGAATACAGTGTAGAGTTAAACATGCAGACAAAATCAGGTATGCCTCTATCTTTTTACGATCTTGGAAAAGTGTCTTTTTCAAATAACCTAGGAAAAGAAACTATTTTAAACAATTGTGTCCTCACATCAGGCGGAAACTATTTTGATTTACGTCAAGGTCCAGATGTAGATAAAAATGCTACTTTAGAGCTAGTATGTAGTGACAACAAGTTTTTTGATAATATAAAACCAGTATCAAAAGTTACAAAAAGGACACAGCTTGGTGATGTTGTCAGAGACAATATTTCAAACTCTTTTTCTAAAAGAGATGGCAAGTATTTTATAAAGCTAGATACAGATCTACCTCCTCAAGCATATGATTCTGCTATTACATTTTTAGATGCCAATAACAAAGTGGTTCCAATAGCACCAATATATGCTCATTATGTAATCAGGGGGAATAGTGCAACCATACAAGGTTCACAGTTAGATAAAAATAATTACAAGAAAGATGAGACCGCAAATGTGACTGTCTTAACATCAGGTAGAGCTGATTCTTTTGAGGGAGCTTTAGTGCAAGGTGACACACAGTCAAGTCTAAAAGCTGTTGTAAAAGTTATGTCTGGAGCAGCTGTTTGCGGTCAAGAGTCGGTAGACCTGAATATATCAGAAGATATAAATAAAAAACTAGTAGCAGTAAAAATAATATCAGACTGCCCAAATGCAGTAGCGACAACAGAACTATTTTCAAATACTAATGAGCAATTAGCTGTATCAACAACAGGGCAGATGGAAAATAAGGTAGATGCAAATGTTGAGTACGGGGATTTAAAATCTTTTGAGTATGACAATAGTGTAGACTTGTTAGATAAAAAATCTAATAACATTAATATGGCTGGATATGTTGGTATCTTGGCCATGCTCATAGCTTTTGGAGGTGCTGGATATTATATCTTTAGAAAACATAATTTAGCTAAAAACAGCTAAATTATCAAATAACAAATTATAAAAACACATATGAAAAAAATACTAAAAACAATATTAGCTACAGCGTTCCTACTCACATCTTTCTCTGTCGCAAGCGCTGATACATATACCATAGATGGAAAAGCAAATAATGTCCATGACTTTGTTGGAAAAGTATATGTCATTGTTAATTTTAGACTAGAAGGTGATAATATAAAAGCTAGCGTAAAAGTTGATACCACAACAAGTAAATGTTTTAATGGTGCAACTGGAAAAAATACATATTCTGTACAAAAGATAGCTAGATTCTTAGATACAGCCACCAATACAACGATGGTTACTTTGTTAGGTGCTCAGCCATGGGTGACATCCATAAATAATGAGTATGCGATAGACACAAACAAAGAGATGTCAACCAGCACTTGTCCTGTAGTAACTACTACATCTACGACTACCTCAACTACAACTAAAACTGCAATGCTATTAAAGACAGAGCAATATAGCAAGTTTGCAGTAGCAAATCTTGATAAATTTCCTACAAAAGAAGCTTGTCTAGCATCACAGTGTAATGCACTAGTGCCACCATTTCAAGGGAAATATTATGCTATGTGTCTGGAGTCAACTAACGGTTCTGGTTGGCTATGTCAATACCACCCAAATGCTCCAACACCTGGAACAACACCAGCCACAACACCTACGACAACACCAACAACTACGACACCAACTGCTCCAGTCACACCAACACCAGTAACCACATCAGATTCTAATATGTGTCAGAGGGGTAACACTATGTTACTTAATCTAAAAGGTAGAACTTTTGATCCAGGAGACAAAATAGATTTAGAATATTTTGACAAGACATTATATATACCATATGGACACTTGATGAAGCCTAGAGTAAATATAAGCTTTGATAATTAAAATAATTTATTAATTATTTAAATTGAGTTAATAATAAAAACACCAGCAAATCTGGTGTTTTTATTATGAAAATCGAATATTGTCAATATTATTTTTCTAATTTTTATGGTATAATGTAACAATGTCAATTATAACAAAAGTACAAAATAATATAGGAAAAATATTCGGAACAGAAGATAGTAAGTTCATAAAAAAACTAGAACCAACAGTCAAAAAAGTCTTTGATCTAGAAGAAGAATTAAAAACTTTAACCGATGCAGAATTAAAAGAAAAGTCTATTTTACTTAAAAATGAAATCAGGTCTGGAAAAGATGTAGAAGAGAAAACAAAAAAACTAGATCAAAATATACACTTAGCTTTTGCTCTTTGTCGCGAGGCAAGTCGCCGCACATTAAAAATGATGCATTACAGAGTGCAGGTTATAGGAGGGATGCTAATACACAAGGGTCACATAGCTGAGATGCGTACAGGAGAGGGTAAGACATTGGTGGCGACATTACCAGCATATGCAAATGCCCTAGTCGGAGAGGGTGTACACGTCGTAACTGTCAATGACTATCTGTCTCGCCGTGACGCTGTATGGATGGGTCAAGTGTATAATATGTTAGGTATCACAGTGTCTGTTATAAATCACGAAAAAAGTTATATGTATAACGAAGTCATGAATGCAGAAGAGGATAGGGTTCGCGATGAAAAAGGTGAATACAAAATAGAGTATGATTATCTAAAAGCTTGTGACAGAAAAGATGCATATGCAGCTGATATAACATATGGTACAAATAACGAATTTGGTTTTGATTATTTGCGTGATAACTTGGTTTATACTGAAAATGATATGAGTCAAAGAGGGCATCACTTTGCTATAGTTGACGAGGTGGATAGTATTTTGATAGATGAGTCTAGGACGCCACTAATCATCTCTAATTCATCGAGAGAGAGCGAGAGCTTATACAAGACTTTTGCTACCCTTGCAGAAAAGATGACAGTAGATGAGGACTATGTTGTGGATGAAAAAGATAGGGCAATCAGAATGACAGAAGCTGGTATAAGCAAGGCAGAGAGATCTCTAAAGGTTGCTAGCTTATACACTGCTGAAAATGTAAAGCTTATACATCACCTAGAGACAGCAGTAAAAGCAAAAGCTTTATTTATAATAGAAAAGGAGTACGTTATAAAAGATGGTGAGGTTATTATTGTGGACGAGTTCACGGGCCGTATGCAGCCAGGCCGCCGTTGGTCAGACGGTCTACATCAAGCGGTAGAAGCAAAAGAAAATGTGGAAGTGCAAAAAGAAAGTAGAACAGTAGCTAGTATAACTTTTCAAAATTATTTTAGATTTTATAGAAAGCTTGCCGGTATGACAGGTACAGCAAAGACAAGTAGTGAAGAGTTCTACAAAGTATATGGACTGATTGTAACTACTGTACCGACACATAACAGTATAGAGCGTATCGATCATGCTGACAATATATTTCAAACAGAAAAAGGAAAGTTCAAAGCACTCGCTAAAAAAGTAAAAGAACTAAATGAAAAAGGTCAGCCAGTACTTATCGGAACTATCTCTATTGAGAAAAATGAAAAGATATCAGAGTATTTGAAGCGTGAAGGTGTTAGTCACAAAGTTTTAAATGCTAAGAATCATGAAAGCGAAGGTGAGATAGTGGCTGACGCCGGTAAAAAAGGTGCGGTGACTATAGCCACAAATATGGCAGGACGTGGCGTCGATATTAAGCTTGGAGGAGTGAACGCTACTGATGCAGAGCACGAAGAAGTTGAAAATATAGGCGGTCTATATGTGATAGGTACAGAACGTCATGAGGCGAGACGTATAGACAATCAGCTCCGTGGTCGCTCGGGCCGTCAAGGCGATGCGGGCGAGACACAATTTTTAGTATCATTAGAAGATGACTTGATGCGCGTATTTGCAAGTGATAATATCAAAAATATGATGGGCAAGTTCGGCATAGCAGAAGAGGAAGCTATACAGTCAAAGCTAGTTTCCAGAGCTCTCGAGTCTGCACAAGAAAAGATAGAGGGTTATCATTTTGATTCGCGCAAGCACACTCTGCAATACGATGATGTTTTAAATCAGCAACGTACTAGTGTCTATGAAAAGAGGAGAAAAATACTTAAAAATGATATAAACTATATTGAAAGTGTATTTGTGGATATATGTAAAATCAATCCTGATTTTAGAAATATTATAAATGAGAAAAAAGAAAAATATGGAGACCAGTTTATGAATATGGTCCGCTCGGTGATGTTACAGATATATGATGTAGTGTGGATGGATCATTTGGAGCACATGGATAATCTGCGTCAGTCTGTGAACTTGCGCTCATATGGTCAGCGTGATCCGCTTGTTGAATATAAAAAAGAGGGTCTGGGCATGTACAGACATCTTGATGATAGGGTGACTCATGATCTGGTTAACTTTATCGCCCACATAGATAATGTTATGATGCAAATGAGTGTGCAAAATAGTAGCAAAGTAAAAGAGGAATTAAAAGAACAAAATGTAGATATGGGTCGCAATGATCCTTGTCCATGCAATAGCGGAAAAAAGATCAAAAAGTGTGAGTGCAAGGAGTATATTGCGCTTAGGTAGTGATTAGTAAATAAAAACAAAACAAAACAAAACTCTATATATGTAGGGTTTTGTTTTTATGTTTTTTATTATATATGATATAATGTAAAGATGAAAAAAAATATATTAATAACAGGAGTGAGTGGTTATGTCGGAGCTATGTTAGTCGATCAGCTGCTTAAAAATCCAGAAGTCGGCATGGTGGTGGGTATAGACAAAAACCCATTGGACGAGCTGGTTATGGATGATGTTAATAAAAAATTAAGAGAAGATAAGTTTATTTTTATACAAAAAAACTTGAGCGACAAGGCTTGGATGGGTGAGGCTAAAAAGTTTAATTTTGATATTGTCATACACACAGCATGGCAAATACGAGAAATTTATGGCAAGAAAAATTTGCAATGGGAGTGGAATGTGGGGGGTAGTGACAATGTGTTTGATTTTGTATTTTCAAATAAGATAAAAAAACTAGTACACTTTTCCAGTGTAGCTAGTTACGGAGCAAAAGAGGAAAATACAACAGATCACTATTTTATAGAAAGTGAAGAGTTCAGGTCTGCTGGATATCTGTATGCTGATGAAAAAAAAGAGGCTGAGGAGCATCTGCATGAAAAGTTTTTATCAGCCAAAAAGAAAGGTTATGCAGGTCAAGTTGTAGTGATACGTCCAGCAAGTATTAGTGGACCAAGAGGTAGATATGGTAGCTTTCGTTTTGGTTTACAATCGGCTCTCGCTGGCGGTGCAAAAAAACAAAAAAATATAATATACAAAATAGTCGGCATGATGACACAGTTCACGCCTGTTACTAAAAATTGGCTGAGACAATTTGTCCATGAGGACGATATAGTTAATGTAACAATAAAATCTGCATTAGAAAATAATGCAACAGACTATGAAGTTTTTAATGTATGCCCCCCTGGACCTAGCATGTTCGGCTCAGATATGGCAGCAGCTGTTGGCAAAAAAGCATTAGTCTTGCACCCTCAGATTATACGCTTTGTATTTTTTTGTATGTGGCACGTGTCTCATGGCAAGATACCAACAGCAACAGGTAGCTGGAGAGGGTACTCTTATCCTATAGCTGTCGATGGTTCAAAAGTGACAAAAGTTTTAAATTATGAATATATAATGAATTGTAAAGACGCATTTATTATAGACGAAGGCAGGTATGCAAAGAGGTATATAAAATAAGGGTTTTTATAAAAGACATTTTTATAAAAACATAAAAGACAAAATATAAAAGACACACAAAACAGTGTAAAAACTTGGTGTGTCTTTTATATTTTTGTATTATTATATATATAATATGCAATTTTTTAAAAAATCTTTATCAAGAGTTTTAATTTCTTTTTTATCAGTGTTTTTATTTACAAATATATCTAGTGCAAATGTAAATGTTTTTATAAGTGATGAGGTTGGAGGGGCGACTTTGCAAGACAGGGCAAATGTAGATGCTTTAGATGATGTGTGGAGGGTGGCTGCGAGCGTAGCGAGCAGCAGTGCTAGCAGCACTTTTATTTTAGGTGGTTTTACTTCGGCAACAAATGTTAATTTTATAGCAGCCAGCACCACTTATACAGCAAATATCTCTCTCCAAAATATGACAAATCTTTCAGATGTAAATAATACAGGCACTCCAAATAGTACTCAGGGCAGTATAGTTTCTAATTCTTTGGATATGCAAGATAGCAGTCCAAAACCACAAAGCTTGGTCAGCCAAAACTATTGGAATGAGCAAGCGGGCAGCACAGCAAATAGAAATGGACTAAAAATAACTTTTCCAAATGGAGTTAGATCAGCCGGCTTATATGTTGGGGATTTTGAAAGTAGGACAAATGGTGGTGGCACTTCTGGATTGTTTAGATTATATGATACTGGCGGAGCCTTTATTTCTGAAAATATTATAAATCCAAATGCAAGTACAAATCAATCACTCTGCGGTGCACCGGTAAACGACTCTTTTGTTGGGTGCGGCAATAGGACAACTAGGCACATAGGCTTTGTCGCTGATCAGAATACTTTGGTGGGTAGTATAGTATTAATAGTTGGAGACGATGATACAAGTAGCGGTACAGACAATGGAAATACAGAGCACTTTTCTTTTATTGGTTTAACTGTAGTAGATTATATAGAAAAAATAATAGATCCTATCGCTACCACAACACCTACAACTACACCAACCACTACTCCCACAACAACTGTACCAATAGCAACTACGACCCCCACCACCACACCTACGACCACAGATCCTATTGCAACCACTACACCCACAACTACACCCACAACTACACCAACTACCACTCCGACAACTATCCCTGACATAAACACACCGCCAAACTACGGCCTCGCTCCGCTCGGCCTAATAGACCCAAATATATATAGCGTAAACACTGAAATAATAAATAAAAACAAAATAGATGCACAAAAAATATTAGCTTCTCTTTTGCCAACACCGCCAAAAGGGTATGAATACTGCAATGATGAAAAAGATGATTGTATAGATGCTGAAAAAGTATTTAAAAAAAGTGAAAACAAAATAGAAAAATATAATACAGAAAAAAATAAAATAACAAAAACTTTACCGGCAACAGGGGATGGATTATTTGGTATTTTTGATTTGTATAATTATGATAATTTTCAAGATGTTTATATGGCGCTGTCTTTTTCTGTTTTAATAATTATGCAAATATTTTCTATGAACACAGGCATTAAAACAGAGAAAATAAAAATCAAATATAAGGATGGTAAAAAGTATATTGTATAACTTTTTATTTATGTTATAATAAAAATATGAAAAATGAAAATGCTACAAAACAGGATCTTTTAAATACTGAGTTAATATTAAGACAAGAAATGTCAGACATGGGCAAAGATTTAAGACAAGAAATGTCAGATATGGGCAAAGATTTAAGACAAGAAATGTCAGATATGCGAACTGAACTAAGTTCAAAGATAGATAGCAATTTTACAGCAACAGAAATGATGTTTGAAAAGTTTACAGCTATAATATTAGAAGCCATGGATAAAAGTGTTGAAAAAGTAAAGATAGAAACTCATAAAAATACTCAAGCTTTGATGGAAGTTGAGAGAGACAGATACACTGTTTTATTTGAAATACACAATGATCATGAGACCAAAATAAAAGACCTGACAAAATCTGTTGTGGTTTTAGATGAGAGAGTTTTGAGTCTTGAAAAAGCCTAAACTTTATGTTATAATAAACCCCTATGAAAAATGAAAATGAAACCATAGTAGAAGCTGGAAATGAGCCACGCGTTTACGAGATATCGTACATATTAGTACCTACGTTATCAGAAGAAGCAGCAGCCGAGAAGATAACTTCTCTAAAAGCAACTATTGCTGCCCAAGGAGGTAGCTTCATTTCAGAAGAAGAGTCTTATTTAAAAGATCTCGCTTATGAAATGCTCGCTGTTATAAAAAATGTAAATAACAGATTTGATACTGGATATTTTGGTTGGGTAAAGTTCGATCTTGATCCTGCTGCTATATCAAAAGTTGAGAAAACTTTAAAATTAGACGAGGATGTAATTAGATTTTTAACTGTAAAAGCAGATAGAAATATAAACATATACACTAAAAAAATTACTGAAAGACTGGAGAGAGATGAGGCAAATATAGACACAACTACTGAAGCTGCTCCTGTAGTGGATAATGTTGCTAGTACTAAAGATGAAGTTGTAGTATAATATTATTACAATAAAAATATCTTATTGCAATAATATTTAAAATACATGTACCTAAATAAAACATATATACTTGGCAATCTTGTAAAAGATCCAGAGTTAAAATCATTACCAAACGGCACAAAAGTTTGTAACTTTTCTCTCGCTACAAATAGATCTTATAAAGATGCTAATGGAGCAAAACAAGAGAGTGTTGAGTATCATAACATAGTTATGTTTGCAAGACAGGCAGAAGTTGCAGGTCAATATCTAAAGCGTGGCCAGTCATGCCTCATAGAAGGTAGAATACAGACACGCAGCTGGGACGATACAAAGACTGGAGAAAAGAAATATCGCACCGAGATCATGGCTGAAAGTATGCAAATGGGTCCAAAAGCCGGAGGAGCTGCATATTCTGGAAACAGTAACAGTCCTTCTGATGAATCTAACAGCGCACCTACGCAAACTAGTGGCAAGCAAGAGTTAGATACTATTGATTACGGTGAGATGATAGATCCAAATGATATACCGTTTTAATAAAAATTTATAAATTATATTTATAACTTTTTTAAAAATATAAAAATATGAAAAATAAAATCACAATTAAAAACATAGACTATAAAGACATAGATACTATAAAAAAGTTTACAAATCCTAATGCTCGCATACTTGGACGCAAAAAAACTAATCTGTCTGCAACACAGCAGAGAAGCTTAGCAGTTGCTATCAAGCGTGCTAGATTTATGGGTTTGTTGTCTTATATAGCTAGATAGTTAAAAACTACAAAAGAAAAACTAAAAGCGGCGCCGAAGGCGCCG
>JAYTBU010000038.1:0-3554 GCA_043736875.1 bacterium | reverse complement strand
TTTGTGCCTTATTCTTATTCTGATTCTTTTGTATTAAAAGATTAATTTTTATAGTTATATTCTATGTAACCAATATAAAAAAGTGTTTTATAAAGCTTTGTGGTAGAGGTTATACAATTCTTATCATCTCACCGTAATTATCTTTTATATAACCTTTTGATTCTAGATTGGTGAGGGCTATCAGTATCTGATGCATAGGAAAGTCGGCATTATCAAATATATCTTCTTTTTGAAGTGGAGCTTTTAAAAGTTGCATTATTACTGATTCTTGTTCTGTTAAGTTTTCAAAAAGTTTATCATTAAAATTTTTCTTTTCTAATTTTTCTTCTGCTTCAAATAAAGAGGCAGATTTTAATTGTTCTGGAAAGTTGTTATCACTAAGTTGTAACAAGTCCAATATGTCTTGCGAGCTGGTAACAGGGTGCGCGCCATCTTTAAAAAGCTTTGCTGTACCGCGTGAGTACGCAGAGAATATGGATCCAGGAACTATGGCTACTTCTTTGTTATATTCTAGGGCCAGTCTCGCTGTTATCTGTGTGCCACTTTTTTCTTCTGCCTCTACCACTAATGTCAGATCGCTAATGGCTGCCATTAATCTGTTGCGTGCCGGAAAATAATATATCTGTGATCTGCTGTCAGGAGAGTATTCGCTCACAAGAAGTCCATTATGAGTCACTATGTCATCGGCTAATTTTATATTTGTGCTAGGGTATAATACAGATGGGTCTAGTCCAGATCCAGGAAAAGAGATGGTGGGGATATTGTATTTTATCGCTGCTTTGTGGGCGCACGAGTCTATACCTAGGGCGAGGCCAGATACTATGATTATGTTTTCACCTGACAGTCCAGAGACCAAGTAGTCAACTACTTCTTTGCCGTAACTTGTGGCTTTTCTGGATCCTACTATACATAGTAACTTTGCATCTGTATTTAGTATTTTTTCATTACCCCAGAGGCATAGCTTATCTGGGATTTGATTTATTTCGAGAAGGCTTTTTAAGATTTTATATTTCCCAAAATCTTTTTTTTCTATGTAGATGTATTTGCTCTCACTTTGATCTTCTGACATAGTTAGATTATAACATATTATTTTATATTCTTAGTGGCAAAACTAGAGAATATTTATTTTATGTATATACACCATACCCGGACATCCATCATCTGGATCATTTACGATACCGTATTTTATAAAACCATTCTTTTCATAGAATCTCCAAGAGCCATTATGTGTTTCAGGGCTGTAACATATTATTTCTGTGTAATTTTCTCTCTTGCATTCATTTACTATGTGTTTAAGTAAAATATTCCCAATACCTTTACCTTTATTTTTAGAAGCGATTATGTATAGCTCTACAGGATTATTTGTAGAGGTGTAATCTTTTAAAAAGTTATCAGCTTTTCTAATGCCAGCTACACCAAGCACTTCGGCGTCATTTTTAATTATATAAAATTTACAAGATTCAGATTCTAACGCCTCATCTAGTTCTTGTAAAAATTCAGGATCATTCCAGTAAAGTTTAAAAATCTCTTGTACCTCTTTTTCATAGACCTTGTTGTATATCGTAGTTTTCATATATTTATATTTTACCTTATTTATTTAATTTTAGCAAAAAAAAGACCGCCATTTTATTGGCGGCACAGACTTATAAAATCTGTTAATTCCTCTGAGGTATTGATACTCTGGCGCTCTCGCCTAACATTTGCCGGGTTGTCTCTCTTGTAAATAGATTGGCTTGTATTCTCACATTAGATTCAAACAAATCTTTAAATTCAGCAAAAGATGCATACTCTATTGTGAACTTTGCGTAATTGCCAAGTGAAGCAGGTATCCTTATCGTTGTCTCCAGATAAGGCATATCCCATGTTGCAGGCATAGTAGCATGTGAGATCCGTCTACCTTCAAAGTGTTTGTTTACTCTTTCAAGTAGAGCAACCATATCTTTTTCTGGCTCATACTTAACCGTTCTTTGTGCAATAAATAGATTTATTTTATCCAAAAATGGAGAAATTATTTTTTTATTTATTAAAAATACTAATATAAAATATCCAGAAATAAGAGCAAATAAAAGAAACATGTTAATAGACACAAGTGTATTAGCTTCAATCTTGTTTCCAGAAATTGATGATATACCTACATAAGCAGAGTTTATGAGAAGTACTACATATACAAGCATGGGTTTTATAGCAGATACAAGTCCAAAATAAAATAAAGTATTCCAAAAAATTAAATTGATTGGAATTGTAAACGCTTTAAAAGTATTTGACTCGACATATTTTTGAACTCCTTGATGATTGCCGATAGAAATGAATTTGTAAAATTTATAAATAGAATTAATAAATATATACAAACCAACGACACTAACAAATAGTCCAATAAAAGAAGCGTTGCTAGTTATAAAATCCTCAATAGACTTTGTCTCAAAAAATGGCACATATGTACTCGCAACACCAGCCCATATCATCAACGGTATGATTACCGGCTTTAACATCAACATCAGTAAAACTGAGGAGAGTATAGTTGATATCATAAGGGACATTCCCACAGAAACTATTACTTTTTTAAACATTATTTTCTCCTAATACAAAGAATTTTATAGTGTGTTGCGACGCAACTTTGGCACTCCAATTACATAATACACTAATTTTTATGAAAAGTCAAAGATAGTTTTTCTGTGCAATAATCTTTTACAAGCTCAAAAACTTCCCCTCTTGTCTTGTCTGATGTATCTATATAAAAAGCATCAGGGCAGATTTTTAATGCTCCGACTGTGTGATTTTTGTCTATGTCATCACGAGCTTGTAGTTCACCCAGTATCATATCAAAAGTTTTACCTGAGCCTATTTTTTCTTCGTCTATTAGTCTGCGACGTGCACGAACTTCTGGGCTAGCATCGAGATATATTTTTACAGAAGCATCAGGGAAAACTTCACTGCCCATATCACGCCCCTCAGCAACTAGTCCGGGAGATACTATTTTGTTTCTTTGAAAATCACGTACAGCATAACGTAAAGGAGGATAAAAACTAATAAGCGCAGCATTGTTGCCTCCATGCTGAGTACCTATAATAGGCCATACATCCACTCCTTTGTACAAAACTTTTTTCTCTTCAAAAATAATATCAGGACAAGCATCGCGTAGCAGGGCAACTATTTTATCTAGGTTGTTTTCGTTTTTATCAGACAAAGAAAGACCTTGCAAGCTAGCAAGGTGGGCGGAGATCCTATAGAGAGCACCAGAGTTGAGATAATTAAAATCAAAATGTTGAGATAATAGATAAGCGATGGTTCCTTTACCGCTAGACGAGGTGCCGTCTATTGCGATTATTGGTACTTTATTTATAACATTTGTAACATCGTCTGTTTTAGAACTTGTCTCAAAATTATT
Source organism: bacterium (assembly GCA_043736875.1). Lineage (GTDB taxonomy): Bacteria > Patescibacteriota > Minisyncoccia > Phycocordibacterales > UBA5272 > JAUPVO01. Next base: position 169 of record JAYTBU010000038.1, on the reverse strand, counting down.
ATTTTGCATATATTTATTTTTATATATAAAGTATAGCAGAAATATAAAAATAAAAAAATATTGACAAGGGTTAGTTTTTAGATTATCTTTGAGATGTATTCACCTATAAAATAAGCAACGCCGGCAGACAGTGAACATATAAACACTGATTGTAGTATGCTTTTTGTTT
>JAYTBU010000037.1:0-3569 GCA_043736875.1 bacterium | reverse complement strand
TTTGTTTCATTTTTATATTATATCACAACTTTACACTTTACACTATACTGTAAAGTGTAAAGCAAAAATAACTATATAAATAAGGAGAAAATATTATAAGTTAGTTTTTCTTAGCTTTAAATAACCCCAGAAAATCGTAACGGCTAGTCCATATGTTATCACAGTAGCCAAAGCCGTACCATATAAGTCCAAGTATTTTGTCAAAAATATAACAAGTGCAACATTTAAAATAGCACAGACAACATAAACTGTGGCCATCAATTTTTTCTTATCAAGTGCCGCAAGTATAGAATGATAATAAAAACAAAGAAACATAAATGGTATAGATAATGCATATATACGCAGAATAGGGACAGATTCTGCAAACTTTACACCGTACAAAATAGAAACTGCCACAGGAGCAAGTAAAACTATAAATATTGATGACGATACGCCGGCAAGCAAATAAATCCAAAATATTTTTCTTATTTTAAGATTTGCGATTTCTGTTTTTGACTCTATTAATGGTACGACTCTAGATAATAAGGTTATATATATGATTCCAGCCAAGACATTTGGCACCTCACTTATCTTTACCGCTGCTGAGTATATGCCCAGAGAGTACGCATCTTTTAATGCTGGCAACAGTAGCTGATCGATACGCATTAGCATTTGCCAGGCTATAGAAAACACTACCCCGTAACGCATCTTGTATATAAATGGAAATATAGAAAAAAACTTTACATCGTATTTTGAAAATATAATGCTTCTCCACTCTGGATTTTTGAGATAATAAAAAAGTAAAACTATAGCACCTACAACAACATCAAAGCCGGCTACAGCAGTAAAATATATTAGCGGCATTTTAAAATAAACTAAAACTAATTTTATAAGTAAAGAAAATATTGACGCTACAGAACCTGCAACAGCTATTACTTTTGCTTGCTTTTCTACTTGTGTATATATTATAAATACAGAAAAAGGCAAAAATACAAAACTAGCAAAAGATGAAAGTATCATTAAAAATACATCCTGGGGCAAAAACACATAAGCTCCGATAATGGCAGGCACAAGCACTAGCAAGCTAAGATAAAATCTTTGCGCCAAATAAGTCTTTAATGTTTTTATTTTATTTTCTGACTTTGCTAGCTCGTATGAAAAAAAGAAATCCATACCACCAATTATTACCAAAGATGACATCATATAGCTTTGTACAAAGCTATACAGTCCAACACTAGTAGGTCCAAGATAACGGCTGACCACTAATACATTTACTAGTGAACATATCTGTATAATTATCTGTGAAAATATATAATAAGAACCCTCACGTATTATATTTTTATATGGGGCTATTATTGTTTTTATTTTCTGCATGCTTTAATTTTTAAAAATATAGAAATATTCTTATTCCAAACCCATCACACTTTTACCCATATATTTTTGCAATACCTCTGGTATGTTTACGCTACCATCAGCATTTTGATAATTTTCAACTAGTGATACTAGTATGCGTGGCGTCGGTATAGCTGTACAGTTGAGTGAGTGCGCGTATTTTAATTTACCTTCTGTGTCTCTGTATTTTGTATTTGATCTGCGTGTCTGAAAGTCGTGAAAATAAGATGCGCTACTTATCTCTCTGTATTTACCCTCTTTTGGCACCCACAGTTCTATATCATACTTTTTCACTTGCCCCTGACCTAGGTCGCCGCCGCAGTTAACCACAGTGTGATACGGTATACCGAGGGACTCTATGAACTCCTCAGTATTTCTATTTATCTCGTCATGCAGCTCTACTGATTTAAAGTGGCTGGCCTCGCTGAGTATTACCTGCTCCCATTTGTAAAATTCTTGGACACGTATTAACCCTTTTACGTCTTTGCTGTGGCTACCTGCTTCACGCCTGTAGCAAGGTGAAAATCCGAGGTATTTAATTGGGTTATTTTCAAGGTTCTGCAATACTTCGTCAGCATGCATACCCATAACTGGGACCTCCGCAGTACCTGCAAGGTATTCACCGTCCTGCGTCTTGTACAAGTCCTCCTCTCCCTGAGGCAGATACCCTGTACCCATAAAAATATTTCTCCTTACTATTATTGGTGGTATGACCGGTGTAAATCCTTTTTTAGACCAAAAATCTAGTGCATAATTCCAGATAGCTAGCGACAGACGTACACCGTCTCCCGTTAAAAAGTAACCACGAAAACCATGAACTTTTACACCACGCTCAAAATCCACCATTTTTAATCTTGTCATTATCTCGACATGGTCTTTTGGCTGGAAATCAAAAGTAGGCAAGTCTCCCCATTTTTTTACTTCCACATTATCCTCATCACTATCGCCATCAGGCACGCTCATGTCTGGTATATTTGGGACATTTAGCATCATATCGCGCCAGTCTTTCATTATGTTTTCCAGTTTTTCCTCTTCTCCTTTTAATTCAGCTTTTACATCTGACATACCTTTGATTATAAACTCTCTTATCTCTGGACTTGCTTTTGCTATCTCAGCATTAGCGACATTTTGTTTTGCGCGCAGTTCATCTACTATTTTTAACATCTCTACCCTACTATCATCTATTTTGATCAGGTCCTCCACAACAAAATTAGACTTTTTCTTTTTTGCTCCCATTTGTATCAGCTCTTTATTTTCTCTTATGAATTTTATGTCTAACATGTATTTGTTTAATGTGTTTTAAATTTTTTTCTTCTGTTATTATAACATATTTTTAAAATATAAAAAGTTAAAAAATATTACACTTTACTATTTAAGACTGTCCACAAAGCCAGAACCAAAATCATCTCCTGTTTTTATGTACAAATAAATAGAAGCAGAAAGTAAAATACACAGAAAAATAAATCTTTGTATTTCTAATTTATTTAAATTTTTAATTTTATTGTTCATATTTTTGGAGAGATTAATTTTGCCACTACCACATGTCGCTGAGACGATGTCCATAGAGGCGTGCACGTATATAAAGTAAGAATATTTTCTTTTGTTGGATCTTCTATATATGTGTCTTCTGGCTCCACTATTTTTATATCATACACTTCATACTCATACATTTTATTTTCATGATTTACAAATATTTTTTCTCCCATTTGTACTTTTGGTAAAAAGTAAAAAGTATTGGGACCGCTCTCGCCATTTTTCCTTGTATATCTGTGGGCGACTATCACTGTATTGCCACCTTTGTCTGGTGTACTGGTCTCTGGCCTGCGCCATGATCCTGTGTGCAAGTCGTCTATACTTTTAAGTTCTTTTATTTCTGTTTCCAGATCTATGCTGGGTATATATATAGTATTACCAACCAGCTCTAACTTTTTTTCTGTAGTTGTTGAGATTTTATTATTTTGCTCTTGTATATTATTTTCTAATTTTTTTTCTATCTCTAAAGCACTATTTTTAGAAAAATATTTTTTATATGCAAAAGTTATCTCGGGTGAAAAAGGTGATATTATAATCCATACACAAATAAAAAATATAACAATAGATATTATTCTGTTTATCCATCTGATTAAATATAGGAAATTTTTACTTTCTAGCATTTGTATATTGTATCATAAAAAGAGAAAAAGAGCGCGCCTTCGGCG
>JAYTBU010000036.1:0-3571 GCA_043736875.1 bacterium | reverse complement strand
CGCGACTTCGTCGCGGCTTTTTGTACTGTATTCAATGTCTCAAAATTAGATTACCACGCAAAGTGAGCAAAAGCTTTGTTAGCTTCGGCCATTCTATGTGTATCCTCTCTTTTCTTAACAGCTGAACCTTCATTTTTAGAAGCACTGATAAGCTCATCACCAAGTTTTTTGTACATGTCTACTCCTTTTTTACTACGAGCTGCAGATATTAACCATCTGTATGACATTTGCATTTGACGTGCTGGACGAACTTCACGAGGAACTTGGTAGTTAGCACCACCTATTCTGCGTGAGCGTACCTCTATTAATGGAGAAGTATTTTTGATTGCCTCTTTAAAGACATCTATTCCTTCTTGTTTTGTTTTTTCTTTTATATAGTCAAAAGTTGCATACACTATCTCGCGTGCTGTATTTTTCTTACCGCTCCACATAACATAGTTTATGAACTTTTCTACGTCCATAGAATCATAATTGATGTCTGGCTTTACTATATTTCTATTACTGACGGGTCTTCTCATATTTTTGATTTAGTAGAATTACCTACTTGGTTATTTTGTTTTGTTTTTAATCCGTGCTTTTCCCAAAGGCGTGGTACTGCGAATTTGTTTTGTAATGCCTAATTTATCGTAAAACGAATATTTATATTATAACACACAATCTCAATATTTGCAAAAAGATAATAACTGACTACTTTTTACAGATAACTTCAAAATAATGCCAATTGTGTTTATTACCCTCTACTTCATCTATATTTAATTCAACCTCAACCATATCAAAATCAGTAAAATATTTTTTGCACAGGTTTTCTAATTCAATTTTACTATATATAGCATTATCGGGTTTAGCCAGTTTCCAAGTGTCTCTATCTCCATGTATCGTAAAACAGATCACACCACCCTCTTTTAAAGCAGAACATATATTTAAAAATAACTCTCCTATAACACTTTTACTAAAGAGTGAGAATATAAAATGAGCATTTATAATATCGTATTTATTTTCTGGTATACTGTAAAGAAGTATGTCTTGGTTAATATAATTAACATTCTCTGTTGCAGCCATATATTTTCTAGGATCTTTATAGGTATCTAATATATCAACTTTAACACCTGAGTTAGTGATAGCGTACCTAGCATCTATGCCGGGCATGCCTCCAATATCTAAAATCAATAAATCTTTTTTTAACTTATAGAAATCATCAAACACCCTAGCAAATAATTTATTCACTTTATTTTCTTTTAAAATTGTTTCGTAATATATACTCATGTATTTTTATTATAGCATAAAAAAGAGCTAGTGTTAACTAGCTCTTTTATTTACGCTTCAATAAATTTAGATTTTCTCAAGTGTGCAAAAGCAGGGGTAACTTTATCTCCAGAAGAAATACATCTTTCATACTGAATGTGTTTAACTGGCCAAATTTCTTCGTCCAAGATACCGCACAAAGCATGGGCACAATTTCTTGTATGTTCGTAGTACCTTAGTCCAGTATCATTGACGGCTGGGTCATGATAAAGAGTGCTGACAACAACCTCTTTACAAAACTTTTCATACTCTCTCATATGCAGTACAAATGTATGCCACATCTCATCTATACCTACAGCTGGAGTATGTATACCATTGACAAATGAGCATACCGCAAAAAACTGCATCAACCCATTGAATATTTTTTTTGAATATTCTAAGGAAACGTCATTATCAAGAGCATACCTTTCTATGACCAGCTTGTTTTCATAGGTCAGCAAAGCTTTAAGCTTAAACAAACCTTCTTCAGTTAGATCATACTTATGTGCCATATCAGTCCCAACGATCGAAACATAAGGTACGGGGTTTTGTGTGATTCCGCCACGATTCATATTATTCTCCAAAAAATAAGCCGATTCAAGCTGAACCTAAAAACTTATTTACAAAACTATTATAGCATATCCCCCCCCTTTCTGTCAATCAATTTTAAAGATAAGAAAACCAGAACAGATTGTTCTGGTTTTCTTATTTCAAAATAATATCTGAAGTAGGTTATTATTTCTTTTTTGCTGGAGCAGCTCCTGCTTTTGGACGTTTCGCACCATATAGTGAACGTGATTGACGGCGAGCATCTACACCTGTAGCGTCGAATCTACCACGAACTATATGATAACGTACTCCGGCCAAATCTTTTACACGTCCACCACGAATCATAACTACAGAATGCTCTTGTAATTTGTGTTTCTCGCCTGGTATATAAGCAGTTACTTCTTGTCCATTTGTTAGTCTAACACGAGCTATTTTACGTAGCGCTGAGTTCGGCTTTTTTGGAGTTGTTGTAGTTACTTTTGTACATACGCCACGCTTAAATGGTGAATCGTAAAAATTAGGTCTATTTTGTATACTATTAAAACCGCGTCCCATAGTTACAGAACGAGTTTTTCTAGCTACTTTAGATCTAGATGTTTTTACTAATTGATTAATTGTTGGCATAATTTTTAAGTTTTTTTATTTTAAAAATTATTTAAGCTCAACTTTAGCGCCAGCTTCTTCTAATTTCTTTTTCATTTCCTCAGCTTCTGCTTTTTTAACATTAGCCTTTAGGTCCATCGGAGCTCCGTCAACTAAATCTTTAGCCTCTTTAAGTCCTAAAGCTAAAGCTTCTTTTACAACCTTCATAACAGCGATTTTTTGCTCACCTGCTGAAACTAAGTGTACTGTGTACTCGCTTTTTGTATCCTCTTCTACTGCTGCTCCTGCTGCTGGTGCTGCAGAAACTGCTGCTGCAGAAACTCCGAATTTCTCTTCTATAGCTTTTACAAGATCATTAAGTTCTAGTACGCTCATAGCTTCGATTTTATTTAACATGTCTTCAAATTTATTCATATATTTTTTTATTTTAATTTTTTAAATTTAACTAATTTGATTTAGTCTTTGCTACTTCACTAACTGCTATAGCTATACGCTGCATTGGTGATTTTAACAAGTAAGCAAGTTGTGATAGCAATACCTCACGTGGTGGAATATTAGCTATTTGTGTCATACTAACTGCATCTTTGTATCCTCCGTCAAATATACCTCCGAGTATTGCAACACTTTTTTTATTTAGTTTTGCAAATTCGCTAGCTATACGCGCTGGAACAAGAAGATCATCTCCCCAAAGTACTGCCATCTCGGCTGTTACTGCTGGAGCATCGCCAGTTATCTTGTTTGCTGTAGCTGCTCTATCCCATAGTGATTTTTTTACTACAGTATAGTTCATCTTTTCAGCAAAAAGTTTCTTGCGAAGTTCTTCTTGTTTACCTACTGATAGTCCTTTAAAAGAAACGTACACAGCAGACTTAGAATTCTTAATAGCATTTTCGTATGAACTGATTAGTTCTACTTTTTTATTTTTGGTTAATGCCATAATAATTTGTTATTATTGTTTTGATAAAAATAAATCGCCCACACCAGGCGACGATTAGTATATAGAAGTATTTTTAAGTTTTTTTTAACTAGAAAAATATTTCTACGCCTCCGCAGGTTTTATGCAATTTTATTTGCTCCTACTTCTTTGGTGTATGTTTTGTATTATAACATACAATGTGTGATTTTGCAACAGAAAAGC
>JAYTBU010000035.1:0-32024 GCA_043736875.1 bacterium | reverse complement strand
CCACTTTCAAAAAATAGGACTAGAACCTTTTGATAAAAACTTTACACTAGAATATTTTACAGAAAATATAAAAACTAAAAATAAAAATATAAAGCAAGTCCTGCTAGAACAGTCTGTGGTAGTTGGCTGTGGCAATATATATGCTGATGAAGTGTGTTTTGCTTCTAAAGTATTGCCAATTAGAAATACCAAAACTTTAGCTGGTGACGAATTAAAAACCTTGTATACAAATATACAGAAAATATTAAAGATGGCGATAGAAATGGGAGGATCATCTATATCTGACTACAAACTTTCGGATGGTAGCGCTGGAGGTTATGCTAAAATGCACAAAGTTTATGGTAAAAATAATACACCTTGCTCTATATGTAAAAATACTTTAAAGAAAACTATTATAGCTGGTAGGGCTACTATTTTTTGTGATATTTGTCAAAAATAATTTACTTAAAGTCTGAAAATAAACTATCAAAATCAAAATCTTTTTTATCTATCGCTGCTGCATTTTTATGTCCCCCTCCCCCATATATCTCTGCTATTTTAGATACATCAAAATCTGACATGCTGCGCAAGCTTATTTTGAGGCCGGTCTCATCTATGTAATAGTAAACACCAAAAGTGCCGCTAATCTTTGCCAACTCATGCCCCACCTCACTACGCATTTCTCTTGGCCCATTTACTGCCCAGACTTTATGTCCAGCAAATACAATCTCCCTCTTGTTTTCTAATAAATACTTAACCCTAATCTCAAAAGAGTCTTTTAGTATTTTACCAATATTTAAAACTTGATCAAAACTATTCTCTAATTCATTATTTATTCTATTTAATTTTTGAAAAACAGTTTCTGATGTGGGATTATGTATGTAACCCAAAACCTCTTTATGATTTAGCATCTTATGCTGCCACAAGTCTCCGTCACTAACATACTTTATAATCAAAGGCACTTCCGTATCCGGGAAAACGTATTCCCAAGCCAAATATGCACCCGACTTATCTGTACCATATACATGATTTTCTATACTTTCTATATCACTCTTTGCAGAGATATGATGGTCTAAAACAGTTAAGCTTTTGTATTCTGATAATAATTTTTGTAATACTTCTTTTTTATAACAAAAATCAACTATGAATATATCTATGTTTTTTTTGTTTTTTTTAATATCTTCTTTATTATCTACTTCTGTAAATATACCAGGCAAATTATCTCTATCACTAACAGCAACATAGTCCGCACTGTCACCATATTTTTTCCAAAAAACCCATGCACTAGCTGATCCATCCATGCATTTATCATGATACAATACTATTATTTTTTTCATATTTATATTATAACATAAAAAATTTTATTTTATTGCACTCCAATTTTGGGTCTGTACTGAAAAGCTTCCATTATATGCTGCTCTAAAACTTTTTCAGAGTTTTCTAAATCAGCTATAGTTCTAGCTATTCTCTGTACTCTATGATATGCTCTAGGAGATATATTTAATTGATTAGACAATTTATTTAAGGTATCTATTTCTTTTTCTCCCAAGTCTGCTACCGCATGCAACTCCTTGCTGCTGTAGTTTTTATTGAGTTTATTTTTAATATTTAATTTTTCATTTCTATTTTTAGAAAAGTCTCTAGCATTTATTATTTCAGTTCTTAATTTTGGAGAGATTTTTTCTTCATTAGTTTTTTTACTCAGTTCCTCATAAGCTATATTTTGTACAAAAACCCAAAGATCAATACGGTCCATAATTGGTCCAGATATTTTTCTTTGATACCTATCTATATCATTTGGTTTACATGTACACTGTTTTACTTTACTCCCCTGATAACCACATGGACACGGATTCATGGCAGCCAGTAAAATAAAATCTGCCGGGAAAACTTCTGACCCTCTCGCTCTTGAGATACGAACTATGCCATCTTCTAATGGCTCACGCATAGCCTCTAGTGTTTTGCTATCATGCTCTGGGAACTCGTCTAAAAATAATACACCTTTGTGGGCTAGGGTTATCTCACCCGGCTTTGGTGTAGAACCTCCTCCAATAATAGATACATAACTGCTGGTATGATGCGGGCTACGTAGTGGTGGGTGTGTCTGTATCTCTCTGGAAGATCCTGCGACAGAGTGTATACCTGTTACTTCTAAACTCTCCTCAAAAGATAAGTCCGGAAGTATGCCTGTAAAAGCTTTTGCGAGCATAGTCTTTCCTGTTCCTGGCGGCCCATAAAGACAAATATTGTGTCCACCAGCGGCAGCGATAAGTAGCGCCCTTTTCGCGAGCGCTTGCCCTTTCACCTCTCCTATGTCTGGATAAGTATTTTCTTTTTTAATTATCTTTTGATGCTCTAACGGTTCAAGGGTTATATTCCCTTTTAAAAATTCTACCACTTCTTTTATATTTTCTACGCCATAGACATCAATACCAGATATTAAAGCTGCTTCATTTGCATTTATTTTTGGTAAAAAAAGTTTTGGTTTTTTTATTTTAGCCAAAGATTCTTTATTTTCTTTTTCAGAAATATTTTTCTTTTCTGTGTGAGATTTTTCTATGGCGCGAGCGATAGCGAGCGCACCTTTTAGTGGTTGGAGCTGGCCCATAAGCGACAACTCACCAACAAATATAAACTCTCCTATATCGTCACGCTTTATATCTCCAACACTAACTAGGTATGATATAGCGACAGCAAGATCAAATACAGGACCCTCTTTTCTTATATCAGCCGGAGCAAGAGATACAGTCAGTTTATGATTCCTGCTTTTAGGACTATCATAATCGCTATTTTTAAGAGCAGCATGTACACGTTCTTTACTTTCTGCGACAGACTGGTCAGGTAGTCCAACTATAACAAAGCTATATACACCAGTAGTCACATCAGTCTCTACAGATATGATATTACCGTTTAGTCCACTAACTTGGGCCGCATATACTCTAGAGACTTTCATAATTTTATTTTTTATTATTTTTAAGTATTCTACTTCTGATATTATTTTCTTCGTCCAATTCTCTTTTTCTATTTCTAATTTTCTCTTCTCTACTATTTTTATATGAGACATATTCTAGATATTTTTTTGCAAAAAAACTACCGATACCAACAATTACATATATCCACCACCAATTTATAATGTGATAACTCCATTTATCTTTTAAAAAATAAGTATTTGGATTTTTAGGATCAAGATGATTTACCTCTTCTACTTTTGTGATTATACCATCATTGTCGTCATCACCCTCTCCATTTTTATTATCCAAAATATATTTATCCATATCATCATTTATACCATCACTATCGCTGTCTAAAAGTATTGGTGAGCTTTTTATTTGTATTTCTTTTTCATCACTTATATTGTCCCCATCAGTATCTGCTTTTGTTGGATCTGTATTATATTTTAATAACTCATCTTTTGTACTTATTCCATCCCTATCCTCATCGTCATTTGCATTATTTACAGAAAGAGAAATACCATACTTTTTTTCAAGCTCGTCTGGCAGACCATCACCATCCACATCCTTACTGTAAAGATTATTTAATGGGAATTTATCAATATCATCATTTGCACCATCACCATCAGTGTCTTTTTTCAGTGGATCTGTACCATTTTTAACTTCGTCACCATCACTTACACCATCACCATCTGTGTCATATTTTTTACTATCTGTACCATACTTTATCTCATCTATATCTAATACACCATCATTATCGTCATCATCATCAGTGTTGTCCCCCTTGCCATCTTTGTCTGTATCGTAACTTTCTTTGTTATCCAAAGGAAAAGGATCCTTGCTATCTACTATACCATCATTGTCACTGTCTCTATTTTTAGGATCTGTGCCATTATTATACTCATACATATCATCTAATCCATCGCCATCAGTATCTTTATTAACAAGGCTGGTACCGAGCTCTTTTTCTTTTAAATCTGAAAGTCCATCACCATCACTATCTGCCTTTTTAGGGTCGCTACCTAGATTTTTTTCTTCGTTATCTGTAACTCCATCGTTATCATCGTCATTATCTGCATTATCTCCTACACCATCAATATCAAAATCGACCCATTCACTTTTATCTTTTGGGAATTTGTCTTGTTTATCTTCTACACCGTCACCATCTGTATCTTTTTTTAGTGGGTCAGTTCCAAGCTTTACTTCATCCACATCCAGCAACCCATCATTATCATCATCATTATCAGTATTATCTGGAACACCATCTCTATCAGTATCTCCTATTGCTATAAAGTTTTTATTTTCCTGATAAGTTTTTTTACCCACATTGTCATTTATAATAACATTACAATTATTTTCACCTCCTTCTTGCACAACATCATCAAACCATACGCCATCTTGACCACCTTTAAATACTGATAATATTTGCTCTGATCCAAAACTTTTTTTGCTACATTCCAAGGACACTTTTCCAAAAAAATCTTGTGTTTGATTTTTATTTTCTATCACCACATACACTCTAGCTCTTTGACCTTGTACTGGCTCTACTGGACTTGTAAATATTTTTATAACATCTAATAACTCTTGCATATATTTTATAATTAGAAAATACTATTTCTTATCATCATTATAGCATAAACTTTTTATAAAAAAATAAGATTATACACAAAAATAGAAAAATATCCTCAGCTACACAAGAGACTCAGCCAAAGCTTTTTGATTTATTTTTCTACCTAAAAAAATCTCTGCACTGTCACTCTCTTCCCTACTTCCACCTTTTTCCAAAATTTCTTTTCTGTATTTTACTCCTATTTTTTTATCAAAAATATTTTTATTTTTAAATACACTATATATATCTTTGCTTATATTTTCCGCCCACATGTAACTGTAATACCCCGCATCATAACCACGAGCAATATGGGCAAATTTACTTACAAATAAAATATCTTTCTCTTGCTTGTGTAAATGTTTTTTTGTAAGCTCGTGATAATGACTGACTGCATCTTGCTTTTTATTTGTATATAGATCTATATCAAGCAGAGACTGCACTGACTGTCTGGTATAATGCATGCCTTGCATAAAAGTTTTTAGATTTTTAATTTTATATATTATATTTTTAGGCAAAGACTTTCCTGTTGCATAATGTTTTGAGATTTTACTTAAAACTTTTTCTTCGCTCACCCACTCTTCTAATAGCTGACTAGGAACTTCTACAAAGTCCCATACAACATTTGTACCTGCATGACTGTTGTGTTTGGCTTTAGTTAACGCTGCATGTAGCGAATGCCCAAACTCATGATAAAGAGTCTCCACTTCACCAATAGTAAGTAGGCTTGGTGTAGACTTTATATTTTTTGTAGATTTTTGTGGTTTTGAAAAATTACAAATAATAGCTACAAGTGGCGATCTATAAGTACCACTGTCCAGCTCTACACCTTCTATTATTGGCATCATACAAGCATGGCCGAACTTCCCTTCTCTTGGAAATAAATCCATGGCAATATGTGCTATTGCTTCACTATTTTCTTTTCTGTTTTTAGATTTTTTATTATGTATTTCGTATAAAACAGCATCTTTGTGCCATAATTTTATATCATTTTTTTTAATCTCGAAACCAAAAAGGCCACCAAATAAATCGAACATAGTTGTAAGCACATGATCTAGAGGAAAATATTGCCTAACTTCTTGTTGGTCAAAAGCATATTTTTCTTCTAATATCTTATTGGTGATGTACTCACTGTCACTTAATCTAAAATCTTTTATACCTATTTCTTTTCCTTTGTTTATAATCTCTTGAAAATCCTCATCTTTCTTTTTCTTTAAGCCACTTAACATACTATTAATCATACTGTAGACATTTTTACTATTCTTAGCCATTCTATTTTCAGTTACATAGTTAGCATGATGTGCATAATCTAAAATCTTTGCTTTTTCAGCACGAAGCATAATTAATTTTTCTAATATTTCTACATTTCTCTTGCCTCCTTGATTTGAAAATAATTTGTATATCTCTTGTCTTTTTTCTCTATTATCTGCATACTTTATATATGGACCATATTCTGGGTACTCCAAAGTTACTTTATATAATTCTTTTATTTTTTTTGTTTTTTTATCTTGTATTTTTATTTTTAGAAAAGAATTTTTAACATTTTCTGGTATACCAGACATCTCTTCTTCGTCACATAGTATATGGTCTGTATTTTCAGCTAGTCTCTTGTCGTACTCTGTAGATAATTTACTTATTTCTTTTTCTATTTTTTTAATTCTATTTTGTTTTTCTTTTTCTAAATCAAAACCCATACGCTTGAAACCGCGAAATATATCCTCGACTAACTTAATGTCTTGTGAATCTAATTTATTTTCTTTTTTTTCTAAAATATAATTACCTGTATAGTAATCATTAAATGCTTTATAGTTTTTAATATCATAACTAACATCGACCATAAGACTATGGAACTCCACCTCCGCGACACTCACAGCATCTCTAATACTTTTTTTATCACTAACCATACCAAGTGTAGATATTTTGTGAAAAGTTATACTCTCTTTTTCGTTAGCATTTTCATAAGCTAACACAGTATTTTCAAAAGTTCTATTTTCTTTTTTTATACTTTGAAAAGTTTTCAACTTTTCTTTTATGCTATTTGTTGCAATTTTTGGGAAAGCTAAAAGCTTATCTTCTTTCATATTTACCCAAGAAAAATCTTTTTTTGTATATGTTGTGTGCTTCATGTTGTTATTATAACATTAAAATAAGCATATAAAAAGCCCGCGCTTCGCGCGGGCTTTTTAATTTACCAATGTCTATAATCTATTTTTACAGAAAATTTCTTCAATTATTTATTATTTTATAAAATTCATTAACATAGCCAGCACAAAACTTTCTAAGCGATATGTGTCCCTCATCAATTTCTGTAAAAGAATAACTATTTTCCTTGGCGAATCTATAAACTTCACTGCAGGATATTTGCTCGTCTTTTATGCCATGAAAAAAATACACATTTTGAGCTAAAGTTTTTGGATATGTTGATGTTTCAATATACTGCTCTATTCTTTTTTCATCCCAACTATAGATAAAAGGATTCTCCAAAGCCAGGTACTTTGGAAGTGTTTCTATTCCTTTTACTGAAGTAAAATTAACTACACCTGACACAATAAATATTTTATTCACAACATCTTCTGGATAAGTCGCATTGAGTGCCACATAACCTCCAAAACTACACGCTACGATAATTATCTTTTTGTATTTTTCCTTATAAAAATCGAGCAGCGTCTCGAGGTCTTTTTCTGGAGCAAGTATCTTACTTTGCTCACTTAGTACTGATCCTTTATATGAAAAATTAATCACATCATATCCATGTATATTAAAAAAAGTGGTGTTTCTGTTTCTTCATAAATATGCGGCAGACCGGGCACTATGATTACCAGCTCTTTACCACCAACTTTGTATTCACTGACATGAACACCTTTTATATACTCTTCACCTTTTTGTATTTTTGGCTCCAGCATACTTAGGCTTTTGTTGTATATGTCTTGACATAATTCAATAATATCCCGTGAAGTAATAACATTATCCTCCCATTTTTCGAGAGCTAAAAGTGATATTTGACTCTCAGACATACCTAGAATTTTTGAAGTATAATTTATTTTTGAAGTGTTGTTTCTTTTTATAATTTCGCCTGAGTATGCTAGGTGAAAATCAACTAACATCATCAGGGCTCGTTTTTTTAACTGCCTGTATTTAGCTTCATTAATTTTAGAATGTATCAAGTCTGACTTAGCCGATTGGTAATAATATCTTATCTTACGCACAATACTTGCTACTTGTTTTGTATAGAATACCCTTAAGTCTTCCTGAGTATGCATATCAATATATTATAACATAAAATGGAAGAGGTGACTCTATCCTAAAACAGCTTTTATACGTCTCACTCCCGCACTCACCGCTTCTTCTTTTACTATTTTAAATACGCCCATATCCCCAGTACTCTCTACATGTGGACCACCACAGAACTCTATAGAAAATAGACCCTCGTCTCCACGGTTTTTCCCTGTACTCTCTGTACCCATATGATAGATAGAAACTTTATCACCATATTTATTATCAAAAAGTCCTATAGCACCTCTGCTTCTGGCCTCATCGTAACTTATCTCTTCGCGTATCATCTTGTGATCTGCGGTGATATTTTCATTTACTATTTCTTCTACTTTTTGTTTTTCCTCTTCTGTCATCTTTCTTTCAAATGCAAAGTCAAAGCGCAGTCTCTCGCTAGTTATATTACTACCTTTTTGCTGCACACTTTCTCCTAGTGCCATCTTTAGTGCTTGATGTAACATATGTGTCGCTGTGTGATACTTTATCTCTATCACACCGTCACCACCCATGCCACCCTTGAACTTGCCGGCACTCGCTGTTCTACTCTTCTCAGCATGTTCGTTTTTTAATGCATTAAACCAAACCATATCTACAGTCAAACCTCTTTCTTTTGCAAGTTCACAAGTAAGCTCAATTGGGAATCCAAAACTTTGTAACAAATTAAAAGCATCTTCTCCGCTAATATCAAAATTAACAGAACCTTCTTTCATGTTTTCTTTCCACTGATTTTTTGTTTTACAAAGCCTTTCAAATTCTTTCAGACCTGACTCAAGTGTCTTTCGAAACTTACTCTCTTCATCATCTATTATTTTTTTGATTTCCAATATTTTATTTTCATCATTTAAATATGTATAGTGACTCTTGTAAAAATCTATAAAAGTCTGTGCCACCTCTGCTGTAAAGTTTTGATTGATGCCGATATTTCTAGCAAATCTGACTGCGCGCCTAATCAGTCTGCGCACAAAGTACTGCTGATCTTTGTTACCCGGGTAAACACCGTCACCGATCAGCATAGTCGCAGCGCGCACATGATCCAGCACAACACGATAAGCAAAAGTCGGATGAGCAAGGTCTGTAAAAGTAACATTTTTATCACTCACATATTTTGTGTTAGACATATTTTCTAAAATATTTTTAGCATTGTCAAAAGCGTCTATGTTAAACATGTCACTATCATTATTACATGCTGCGACTATACGCTCGAGGCCACCACCAAAGTCCACGTTTTTCTGCATAAGCTCCTCGACGCCACTCTCTCTCTTTTTGTATTGCATAAATACATTGTTACCTATCTCGACATATCTACCGCAGTCACAGTTAGGATTACAGACATCTTTTGACCATTGACTTTTCTCATGAACTTGCTCTTTATTTTCTGGATCAAAATCATAGAACATCTCTGTGTCAGGACCACCCGGTTCGCCGACAGGCATATTGTCTGGCACACCAGCTCTACTCCACCAATTTTTCTTATCAGTATATGCAAACATCTTTTCACTATTTCTCATGCCATCAACTTCTGGATTTTGTCCTACTTTTATTTCCTCTGCACTAACATTAAAATACTTTGCAAAATTATTTTGCCAAGCTTTTACCGCATCCATATCCTGACCTATACCCAGCTTTTCATTGCCTTTGTAAACTGATATGTATAGATTTTTGGGATCAAGATTTATTTTGTTTATAAGAAAATCCCACATCATATCTATCTGCTCTGTTTTAAAATAATCACCGAGTGACCAGTTGCCGAGCATTTCAAAATATGTAGTGTGCCTGTTGTCTCCGACCTCTTCTATATCTTGTGATCTGAAACATTTTTGACTATCTGCTATTCTTTTCCCCAAAGGGTGTGATTGCCCAAGTAGATATGGCAACATCGGCTGCATACCAGACCCTGTAAAAAGTGTCGTCGGATCATTGTCAGGCACTAGCGGACTACTCGCTATTATCCCATGTGGGAAATTAACATTTTCTTTGAAATGTTTCAGATACTCACTACGAACATGATTTAAGGATATTTTTTGTTTCATTTTTCTAGTAAAAATTTTAAACTATTCTATATCCACAACAACATAAGTGACAACCTCACCTTTTGGATTTGTAAAACTAACCTCATCCTTTTCTACTTTTCCTAATAATACTTTTCCAAGAGCTGATTCATTTGAGATTTTGCCTGCGGCCACATCAGCCTCCTCACTTCCAACCATAAGAAACTTTCTAACTGTTTTTTCTCCTTTTTTCTTTACTGATACTGTTGCACCTAGTTCAACCTTTCCTGCATGATGTCTCTCAGTTATCTCAGCATTTTTAAGGATATGCTCTATCTCACGTATTCTGTCTTCTAAGTGAGCTTGATCCTCACGAGCCTGATGATACTCGGCATTCTCTGATAGGTCACCGAGAGACTTTGCATATTCTAATGCACTAGCTATCTCTTTTCTTTTCACTTCTGTTAATTCTTTTAACTCTATATCCAGCAATTCTTTTTTTTCTAAGGTGATGTATTCTTTTTCTTCCATATATTTATTTTGGCTATTATTTTATTTTTAAGATTTAATTAAGAGTAATTTTTATTTTTATAGATTCTTACTTGTTTATATCATACCATTTTTTAGAATATTTATCACTATTGACTTAATGCTAATTTCTTTTACTTTGTATATTCTGGTAAAGTCTCTAGAATGTCCCCAAAGACGTGCCTCATTATCTTGCTGCTTGCTACTTTGTTACTCGCTGGACCATCCTCCATCATAAATACAAAAGCGTATTTTGGATTTTCGCTGGGCCAGTATCCACTAGACCAGCTGTTAACTCTTTCATTATTAAAACCGAGCTGCGCTGTACCAGTTTTTGCACTGACTTTAAAAGGTAAATCAGAAAAATAATGCGCTGTACCTCCCTCACCTGCAGCACCTCGCATACCCTCACGCATAACTTTTAATATATTTTGATCAAGTTTCAAATCTGTCTGCATAGTTATTACTTCTTCCAGGTTTTTTATTTTCAAAATTTTTGGAATAACTAACCTACCACCATTAGCAATGATAGCTATAGATCTCACTAACTCTAGTGGTGTCGTCTTGAATCCATATTGCCCTATAGATGTGTGATAGGTATTACCAAGTAGCCAATCACCTTCAGCAAAATTTTTCTTTTTCCATTCTATACTCGGGACTATTCCGATTTTTTCTGAAGGAAAATCAATACCTGTACTACTAGCAAATCCAAAAAACTTCATATACTTTTCTATTTTATTTATTCCTATTCCAGCCTGATCCATGTAGCCACCTCCAACTTGATAAAAATACTCGTCACTACTCTCTGCTATAGCTTTTCTAGCATCTACATAACCATGAGCTTTCCAGTCACGAAAAATAGTATCTGGTCCACCATATTTATTTTTTATAACTAACTGCCCACTAGAATATATATTGCCATACTCACCTATAACACCCTCATAAAGTGCAGCATAAGCCATGAACGGCTTTACAACAGATCCAGGAACGTATGAGCCGTTAATAACTCTATTTAACATAGGAGTCCTAACATCTTCCAAATAACTATTTTTAATTTTTTTGTCTTCTGTATTTGTAGCATTTGCATATATGTTACTGTCAAAATCTGGGACACTTACAAGAGCTAGCACCTCTCCCGTATTTACATTCATCATAACTGCAGCACCACCATCAAAACCCTGAACATCTACGACGTCTCTTAGTTTGTTATAAAATATTTTTTGAAGACGCGCATCTATATTAGTCTCTACATTTTTACCATCTACTGGTTTATTTAATATATTATCTTTTGCTATGGTACCGTTAGCATTTATTTCTATAACTTTTTCACCATTAACTCCAGAGAGTACGTCATTGTATTTTTTTTCCAATCCCGCAGAACCTATATAATCATTTTGCCAAAAATGTCCAGACTTATCTTTTTTAGGGTACGAGACATATCCAAGCAAAGAAGAGATACCTAAATCTTTTGTATAAAATCTACTTGATATAGTATTGGTGGAGCTTGTAACATCTTCATTCCACACCAACAGCTCTCCATTTCTATCTTTTATTACACCGCGACTAGGAAATATCGGGGTCTTTTTTAGGTAATTTTTGTCAGCCAAATTACTCCACTTCTCATAATCTTTTACTTGTATCAAACTTGCTTTATAAGTAAAAAAACTAAATACCAGAACTAAAGATGCTGCTATAAAATAAAAAAGTTTTTTTTCTATAAGCTTTTCAAAACGCCCCTCAAAATTATCCTGATCAAGATTTGAAAGATTTGTAGACTCTAAAAAAATATCTTCTGGGTCTATTTCTTTTGTATTTCTCTTATTTTTATTTGCGAATATATGGAATAGTGACATGTATGATTATATATAAAACTAAACACATTATACTATAAATAGGCAGAAAACCCGAATACAAAATATCTATTAAAATGGATGCTAGGAAAATAATAAGTGAAAATATTTTAAGGTGATTCTTTTTCATATTAGCTTTAATGATTTATATCTGAACATAAAAGGCAGAACCTTCATGATTAGAATAATTAGAGTTTATATAAAGTATTTTTTCTTTTGTACTGTCTTCATTTTTAATGTCAATAATATTACCTAGAGAAAAATTATCAGAGTTATTGGTGTACACAGCTTGACCAATTTCTAGATTTATAGAGTCTGGTACATTTGCAGTAAATCCAAATGTGCCGTCACCAATTAATTTTAAAGATATATAATCTTGACCTATTTTAATTACTGCTTTTGTTTCTAATTTATCCTGTGTAAATAAGGTGACTTTTGATGAGGAGTTATATGTCTCAGAAATAAAACCGACAGGTTTAAATCCTGAAACAAAAACCATATCATCATTTTTTACATATTCGACAAGACCCTTGTTCAGGATAAGATCGCTATATATTATATTTTTTGATAAAAAATTGTTTGATATTTTACTTGCTGCAACAACTTCTATTTGACCCATATTTAATATAGAAGCTGTATCGCTTGCATTTTTAATATACTGCTCAAGCTCAAATACTCTATTTTCTAATTTTTGTTTCTCAAAATCTAGAGCTTTTAACTGATTCGTATTTTCAGTTTTGAAGAGATTTATTTTAGTATAAATATTTACATAATTATTTATAAAAAAATTTTTAATATTATAATTAAAAAAATAGTATATAATTAAAAAAATAGATACTGCTAAAAAAAACTTTGTATAAAAATTATTATCTAAATGCGATTTCTTCATGGTCTTTTATTAAAACATCTCTATACTTTTCTACATCTTCTAAGATTATACCGCAACCACGTGCAACAGCAGTAAGAGGATCTTCACATGCATGCACAGGAACTTTTAATTGTATTTGCATTAATTCTGGTAAGCCTTTGATCAAAGCTCCTCCTCCAGCAACCACTATACCTTTTCTCATAATATCTATCAAAACTTCTGGTGGCGTCATCTCTATTACTTCCCTAACTGATTCTATTACTAACGATATAGACTGATACATGCATTTTCTAATATCACTGTCGCTTATCGTTATCTCTTTTGGTAATCCAGAAACCATATCGCGGCCACGTACTATCATGTCAGCTGGGTCTCCAATAGGCATAGCTGATCCTATATTTTCTTTTATATCTTCTGCTGTTTTCTCTCCAATAAGAAGCTTATGATCATCTTTAAAATAAGTAACAATATCACTAGTTAGCTTATCCCCTGCAATTTTCACAGACTTTGCTTTCACTATACCTGAGAGAGAGATGACCGCTATGTCAGTTGTACCCCCTCCTATATCTATGATCATAGAACCTTCTGCATCGTGCACTGGCATCTTGATACCTATAGCTGCAGCCATAGGCTCCTCGATAATGTACACTTCGCGCGCGCCTGCGGCGCGCGCAGCATCATATACCGCCCTAGTCTCAACATTAGTTATGCCTACTGGCACACCAACTACAACACGTGGGCGCAGGAACTTTTTATGTATATTGTTAGCTTTGTTAATAAGGTAACCTAACATCTCCTCAGTTATCTCATAATCACTGATCACACCATCAACTAGTGGTCTCACGCACTTGATATGTGTTGGGGTTCTGCCCATCATCTGTTTTGCTGCTTCACCTATAGCTACCATTCTATCAGTCTTTACATTAACAGCTACGACACTTGGCTCGTTGAGCACTATACCTACGTCACGAACATAAACCAGAGTATTAGCAGTTCCGAGGTCTATACCTATATCATTTGAGAATTTGTTTTTTAATTTTTCTAACATGGAGATGCAGGCGAGAATCGAACTCGCGCATGGTGGTTTTGCAGACCACAGCGTTACCACTTCGCCACTGCATCATATTTTAACCCTATCCCAATCTCAATCTGCGCATGGTGTCTATTTTTTCTGGCAGACCATTATGGTTACCACTTCGCCACTGCATCTTTTTTTAAAAATTTACTATTTTATAGATAAAATCTTATATACATATTATACCACAAAAAACACTTTGTTAAAAGCTTAAAAATATGCTATATTATAAGAGGTTTTTGCTACTAAAATTATTAGCAAAAAAAATGTTCAATAACATATATAACATAGTAAGGAGGCGAGTAATGCTCACATCTTTTGACATATTTATAATACCTGAATACATAAAGAAATCTATAGAAATATACAAAGAGTCGGGGCTGCCCTACTCTTATGATTTGTCCTTGGCAAAAAGCTATAAACTAGATAATGTTAATACATTAACTTTTGTAGCGGAGGATATAGCAAAGCATTATGGTTTAAAATGTAATTTTGATCTCTCTTTGATAGATATGCCAGCTGGCACACTTGCAAGTATATCTATACCAAAAAACATACCAGACACAGAGTCTAAAGATTTTGAATCTTATACATTCAAGATTAAAGTTAGTTTAAATGTTTTAACTTACGGCACCGAAGAAATAGTCAGAACACTGGCACATGAAGTTGCTCATGCATATCTACACTCTCATAAAATAGAGATGGCTGATCATGAGAAATTTAATGATACATTTGTGATTTTTTCTGGTTTTAGTAACTTATACTTTGATGCTGATTTTTTATCTAGAGCAAAAGACTGGAAAAAATTTTTAAAAGAATGGTGGAAATATGAAACTTCTGCTAATTCTGAGAAGAATATAAATTATCTTTCTGAGTATGAGATATTCGCAATTTACTGGATATACAAGTTATACAGTGTGTTTGATGTTGGTTTACGTCTACATCAAAAAGTTAAACCATTTCTTGAAACTAAAAATAAGGAGTAATGATTATGAAAACATTTTTGTGGGTAGCTGTAGGAGTACTTTTGCTCATCTTGCTTAAATTAAAGCTTATATTCTGGGGGCTGGGACTGATAACTTCTGCGCTCTTTATACATTTTTCTTTTAACAAAGCTGACGCAGCATTAAAAGCAAAAACTCCAGAAATTGAAAATTTCTGGAGGAGATTAAAATATAAATTTAAAAATAGACAGAAATAGTTTAAGACCTAAAAGTGTTTGCAAAATATTTGCAAACACTTTTTTATTTTCTTACTAGAATCAAATATTATACTTACTCAGTATCTCCTCCTCCACTTCCTCTCTTGGTCTGCCATATTTTTCATAACTCATTTTCTTTAGCATCTCAGCTACTTCTGGATTACCTCTGTTGTTAAATGGTATATGCAGTGAAAATGCTTTTTGTGGCATGCCTTTACTCAGTATCTTTGCATAACTATTTTGATTTTCTATGCGCATAATATCAGATGCAGTAAATGTTGGAGCAAATTGTTTCTCTAAAAACTGAGCATCGTCTGGACCCACGCGACCGATACACATGTTACCAACATTACCAAAAACAGCATCTTTAATATCCGGAGGTAACTGTCCTAAAAACTGATGAGCGATATTTAAGCTAAGTCTATACTTTCTAGCTTCTGACAATATAGATGATATGGCAGGTGTTACCACATTTTGAAACTCGTCGAGGTATAGATAAAAGTCTGGCCTCTCTTTACTGTTTACTCTAGCGAGCGCCGCCTGGGCAAATTTACCTATCAGTATAAGCCCTATCAGGTTAGCGTTTATCTCTCCAAGTTTTCCTTTGGACAGATTAACCAAAAATATTTTTTTCTTGTCCATAATCTCGCGTATATTAAAAGCTGATTTCTCCTGCGCTACTACAGGGCGCAATATGTCATTGGTCAAAAATGGATCTATTTTACTGTTAATAAATGGCACCCAGTTGGCTAGCCCTTGATCACCTGTTGTCGCTTCTGCATTTTTCCAATACTGATGTATCATTGGGTTTTTACATTTGGAAAGTTTATAGTCACGAAAATCTTTGTCTGATAATACGCGAGATATTTCAAGTAAAGTATTACCACTTTCTGGATGCTCCATCACCAGCTGCGTAGCATTACGAAACATAGCCTCGAACCCAGCACCACCACTAGACTTCATGTCAAAAAGTTTATTGAAAATCCCTAAAAGCTCATTAATAACCAGTGTTTTTAATTCTGGAAATTCTGGATCATACTCCAACATATTGAGCCCCATAGGCATGGGCGCATATCCTGGGTCAAAATAAATTACATCATCATAACGCTCGGGAGGGACATTTGCGAGTATCTCATTCACATCATCACCATGAGGATCTATCATGCAACAACCGTCACCGTTTAATATATCTTGTATTATTAGATTTTTAAGAGTCACAGTCTTACCTGTACCCGTCTGACCGAGTACATACAAATGACGCACCCTGTCTTCACGCCCCAAATGCACCGGAGTTTTTATATCGCGAAATTCATTGTAGCCAAGTAGCACCCCCTCCTGAGGCAAGTCTAGCGGCGCTGGTGCCATAACCATTTTTGCAGTTTTAACTTGTATAAAATCTTTTACATACCCAGGCACATGATAGAGCGTCGCAAGCTCTGAAAAATTAAGCGGCAAGGACTCTTCATTTTTCCATAATCTGTATGTAAAATCGTGAGTATGAGTGATCAGGTCTTTTATATCATAATCTGTAAAATCAAGATAATTACCATTATTTTCTGTGTA
The DNA here is from genome assembly GCA_043736875.1 of bacterium. Classification (GTDB taxonomy): domain Bacteria; phylum Patescibacteriota; class Minisyncoccia; order Phycocordibacterales; family UBA5272; genus JAUPVO01. Next base: position 15,145 of record JAYTBU010000035.1, on the reverse strand, counting down.
CTGTTTAAAGCTAGCTTTCATATCACTTATTATAAACTTTGCCCTATCTAGGTTCGCAGCACTGGCATATAACCTGATATTTGTGTCCACTATAGTACTAGAAAGTTTTTCTGTGATAAGTTTTGTATGTTCATTATCCTTGTATGATTTTTCTTTTTCTTTATTTTTGTCATTTTCACTTTTATCTTTCATCATTTCAGAAAATGACATAACAGCTCCTTTAAAAAAAGATTCTCTATCTAAAGCTTTTGAAAAATTATCTCCTCCTTTTTGCATATTGTCCAAAGTTTTACCAAAAGACTTTTTAAAAGTATCACCAACAGGCCTGACAAGTATTTGCATAGCTGCTCCTTCACCATGTTTTTGTAATTTTGCAAAAGAGTTTATAATTACAGTTATAGGATCACCCTCTAAAGTTTTATATGTTTTTATTGGAAGAGCTGCATTTTCATGCTGATTTGCTATAGCTGCAACTTGATAACCTTTATCGTGAAAGATATTATAATCCTCTTTTTTTTCTCTCACTTCTATACCAGGGAAATAACCCTGCAAGGTCTTTTCAAGTATAGCCTCCACTTCTACAGGCACAGCCACATAAAATACCACCTGATTTGAACCGTTGGCAATAGACAATTCTAAACTATAATAATTGTCTTTACTATTTTCCGGATCATTTGCTATCATTTGCAATGCAGCATACATCTGCTCCATCAATTGACAATATTGTTTTATGTCTTTTTTTTCTCCTGCCGGATCAAATGGTGGTGGTACTATTTCAAATAATTTTAAATGTAATGCCTTCCATTCTTTTTTACTTATATCTTTTTCTTTATCATTGTGATCTGAGAGTAGATAATTAATTAAAAACTTGTGAAAGTCATCTTCTATTTCTGGTTTATTTATCTTCTCTGCTATGTCTATTGCGAATCTGACACCTCTGTCCAACATCACACTCGCCAGCTGCGCCACCTGTCTATCCGTATCTTTTCCAGATAAAGTGTGTAAAATATTTTTGACTTCTAATACCTCGCCACTTAGCGACTGAGTACTTTTATTTAAAGTATTTATATTTTGATTACTTGGATTTACTTCTGCACTTTGTACATTTTCTTTGTGTTCCCTAATTACACTTTTTGCATGGTCAGCAACCTCGTATCTGTTTGGGATATTTTGCAGAGATAATTCTTTTTCTTTTATTTTTGCACGCAAATACTCTATCTCCTCTGTTGGATTATTAAAAATAGGTGTATTATTCATATTTGCAAAAATTATTAGTAACTATTTTATCTCAAAAGTTATGGTTACATTTGATTTTATAGTATTTTCTCCTGTTGGTATTTGAGGAGCAAAATCTTGCACACTTTGAGCTGCACCGAGAGATTTTTCCATACGAGCATATGCAGCAGGGCTGTAATCTCCATTTTCAGAAAAACTTGTCATACGAACAATATCAACGCCAAGCTGCTCTGCTAATTTTCTAGCATTTTCCTTTGCATCTTTTATAGCTATTGCTCTTGCCTCATCGGTATATTTACCAATCTCATCTGTTTGATAATTTGGACCAGACATTTCCCCTATACCATTGTTTGTTATCATCTCTAAAACTTTTGCAACATTTTTAACATCAGTTACTTTTAATGTTATGTTTTGACTCACTTCATAACCTTCTATTTTTGGATTGCCATAATTATTATTTACACCATAATTATATTTTGGATTAACATTATAACTTTCTGTTTTTATATCTTTTTCATTTATAAGTGTTTTTATTTCTTTTAAAAATTTGTCTGTTTTTATAGACACTTTTTCTTCTGCCTCTTTTGAGACAATACCTGACTCACGTATTGTTATGTTTATATTTGCAATATCTGGCACGGCTTTTACTTCTCCTTTGCCACTGACCGAGATTATATTTGTGGCACTTGATCCTATTATCTTACCCTCTTTGTATGTGTTGACAGTATAAATAATAGCCAGCACACAAAGTATAGAAACTAAAACAGTTAATACTTTATAAAGTGACGTTAAACCAAAACTGAATAATTCTTTTTGCATATATTTTATTTGTTATACTTATATTATAACATATAAATAAAATACAGACTTTTTGTTATGTGTATAAGTAAAAGTTTTTACACTCTATTTTATAATATAATTCTTGAAAATACTCTTTTCACTTTTTAATATATCTTTTATAACTATCGGCCTTATATCATTTTTATCTAAATCATCAAAAGCAATTTCTACAAAACCAAAAGGAATCTCGCCAGAAAATATTTCTTTTACCTCATAAACAAAACATATCTCATGTATATTTTCCCCAAAAGAAGTGTAAAAGTTTTCAATAACACTTTTTTGATTAACTTCTCTTACCTCCATATTTATCTCTTCTTTTATTTCTCTTTTTATTGTCTCTTCTGAGGATTCATTTAACATAACTTTACCCCCAACAAGAAAAAAATAATTATCTTTACTTTGTTTTTCAAAAAGATAACCATCTTTTGTTTTTATTAGCCCCGCCACTCTTATTTTAAGTGTTGTATTTTGTAATTTTATTTGTAGGTCCATATATTTTATTTTTTATAAATATATAATAACATAGAAACATAGCTTAGCAAAGCAAATTTTTTGTATACTCTCTTTATTATCTTTTTACACACTATATATTTTTATGTTATAATAATATTATGTATAGAAAAGGAATATCAGCATTAATAATTAATCAAAATAAAGAATTTCTTTTGCTTAATTTAGAATCTTTTGAAGAGAAATATTTTGCTATTCTTGGTGGTGGTCTAGAAGAAAATGAAACACTGGAGCAAGCTTGTTACAGAGAAATAAAAGAAGAGATTGGTGTAGAAAAAAAATCTTTAGAGTTTGTGGGAAAGAGTGATCGTTCTCTTTTATTTAAATTTACAAAAATTAAACTCTTTAAAGACGGAAAAGAATATATTGGCTCGGAGAGATACTTTTTTGGTTTTAGTTTTATAGGTGACGAGAGTGAGATAAGGATACAAGGAGGTGAGGTCAGATCCTGCAAATGGGTTAAATACGAAGAGCTGGGTAAATATCTTTTATTTGAGAATCAATTGAGCAACACAAGAGAGAAGATAGAAGAAATATTTAAATACTAAAATAAAAATAATACAAATAAATAAATATTTTTGTGTTATAATTGTATCATGAAAACAGAAACCCTTACAGATGAAAAAGGTTATAGTGCACAAGTAAATGTTGTAAAAGTTTTAGCTTCTGGTAAAAAAGTAGCGGCTGGTGAAGATGGCTTGATAAAGGTCGTAGAAAAAGGTGGCCTGCTTAGTGGCGGAAGCTTCGCTTCCGCCACTGAAAAATACCTAGAAAAGATAACCAGTACTGATGGGTGGCTGGTGAATATAGAAGATGTGGCAGAATTTGAAAATGGTGACCTGGTTGTCGCATGTACAGATGGCGAGGTGGCGATATACATTTATAATAAAAATACTGACACCTATACTCTTGGTAAAATAAAAACAGTCACCACTGATGACTGTCTCTATTATGTTGATATTTTAGAACCTGACACCATACAAGTATGGGGCGAGAAAAATATTAAGCTGTCGCTTTCGCTACACGCTTTTTAAATTTATCTACTCTACCTGTAGTGTCCAAAGATTTTTCTTGTCCCGTATAAAATGGATGGCACGATGCGCAGATTTCAATCTTTACATCTTTTAATGTAGAGCCAAAATTATACGTTGCCCCGCAGATACATGTAGTATCTGTCTCTGTTGTGTATTTTGGATGTATGTCTGATTTCATATAGTTATTTTCTTACTTTTTATATTATTTGTGTATTATACTACATTTCCAATCTTTTTTCAAGAGTATCTACACTATTTTAATATATACATGTTTTATATAAATAAAACCCCTTCTAAAATAGAAGGGGTTTGCTGCTCTTATTACCGACTAACATTTACTAAGCTTTTTTACAGTGAGAAAAAAACGTCTCTCGACTGGCTGTAGATTTTTTAAAGAAGACATTCTCCATGATGTTAGTTCGCGACGTTCATGTTTCTTATCCTTAAAAATAGCCGGACAACACAACTGCCCATCAATAATGTTACTCAGCCGAGTCGAGACAATACAGTCATCAGATTCTGGAAACATCGCTCCGTAGACCAGTAGATGACGAATAGAAGCACTCAGGAAACTATCTCGGTTCAGCTCCTCCAAAAACTCTTTTTCACTGACAGGCTTGTCAAAGCTGACCAATCGGTACTCATAATTACCCCAATCATAAGAAATTGGTAAATCAGGGTGCCTCTTCAAAAAAGAGTCTATATCATACTGAGAGTATTTACCCATCTGGATCAAGTTAGACAGGTTTTGATCTTTAGAGGTCTGTATTTTACTCTTATCAGTAAAATCATATATGGGGCTAATAAGCTTTTGTAAAAATTCTCGAAGTTGTTGCTGTTTATCTTTACTGTTAACAAGAAAGACAATATCTTTCTCTGAAAAAAAACACTGAGAAGCACACTCAAGCAGAGATGAAGCTAACTTTAGAGTTTCTGATGACCGTAAAAAATTACTCATAATGATAACCTATCTAAAAAGAACAAGTGTTTTAAAATCGGTACACTATATTAACCTAGTGGATTATACTATTTTAAAATACTGTTGTCAAATCAGTAACTACTCATGATGATACAATCCCCCACCCAAAATACTATAAGCTCTGTATAACTGCTCCCATATTATAAGGCGAGCTAGCTCGTGCGGGAAAACCATCTTGCTCAGTGACATTGTGTTATTTGCTCTTTCTTTTATATTTTCACTAACTCCATATGCTCCGCCGATAATTATAACAAGTTTTTTGACGCTACTATTTTGCCTTGCATCTATAAACTCTGCAAAGTCTATACTGCTCATAGCACTACCTGTTTCGTCTAGCAGTAAAACATAATCACTTTTTTCTATTTTGTTTTCTATTATATCTCCCTCTTTTTTTATGTCACTATGCTCTATACGAAGCTCGTCTATGTCAGCGTATCTGGTTAATCTTTTTTTATATTCGTCTATCTGCTCACTATGTACACTTTTTTTACTACCTATATAAATTATATTTATTTTCATATTCTTTTAAATAGTATAACACAATACGAAATGGGTGTGTAGTATTTTTAACTTTTCACAAATATATTTTACTATAGCTTTTTAATTTAAAAATATATTTATTTGTGTTATAATAAAAACATGAGACTACTTGCGATAGAGACTAGCTGCGACGAGACAGCAATATGCATAATAAACTTTAGAAAATCTGACAAAGAGATTTCCTCTTCTTTTACTATTGAAAAAAATCTACTCATATCCCAAATAGATATACACCGAGAATATGGCGGAGTCTATCCAAATGTCGCAAAACGTGAACATCTAAAAAACCTACCGATACTCCTAGAGCAAGCAATCGGCAATGAAAATAATTTTAAAAAAATAGACGCTATCGCCGTTACAAATGGGCCTGGACTTTCCCCTGCGCTTTGGACAGGTATAGAGATAGCCAAAAAAATAAGCAGAGAATATAATATACCTCTCTACCCCATCAATCACATGGAGGGCCATATATACGCATCACTTATGTCCAAGGTAAATGAAGATACTTTTAAAATAAATGCGCCCAGCTTGCCGTCTATTGCATTGCTTATTTCTGGTGGACACACAGAGATTATAAGCATAACCCAAAATAAAAAAGATATAAATGTGTCAGAAAATAAAATAGAGAATATTTATAAATATAAAAAAGTGGGGGTTACCCTCGATGATGCTGTAGGTGAATGCTTTGATAAATCTGCTCGCACTCTCGGACTGCCTTATCCTGGTGGACCAGAAATAAGCAAGCTTGCTAACCTTGCCAGAAAAAAGACAGGTGTCGTACGTGAAGAGCTCCGCTTACCGAGACCCATGTTACACAGCCATGATCTTAATTTTTCTTTTTCAGGACTAAAAACTAGTGTCATAAGTAAAGTGGAAAGACATAAATTAGAAAAAAGTGAGTTAGAAATGTTCTGTATGGAATTTGAAAATGCAGTTACAGACGTGCTCTCTAAAAAAACTCGTGAGGCGCTTTACTTATACAATGCAAAGAGCCTAATAGTTGGTGGCGGTGTATCTGCAAATACACACATAAGAAAAACACTTTCTGATATTTGTGAAAAAGATAATCTGAACATACACTTGCCAGAAAAAAATCTATCTACTGACAATGCTGTAATGATAGCAGCTATGGCTTTTATCAAAATACAAAATAATATAAAACCACTTACTCAAAAAGAAGCTGTTAATCTACGTGCCGATCCAAATCTTTCATTAGAAAATTAAAAATTTAAATTATAACTTCTCAATATAATTTAAAAGCTTGTTGTAATTTTCTGTCTCTTGTCCATCTTTAGATAATTCCAAGGCTTTTTTTGCAAAAATTATAGCTTCTTTTTTTCTATTTTTATCTATTATTAAAAATCTAGCTACGGTAGCGTAACAGTTGGCATCATTAGGTTCCAGTAGACAATACTGATTATAAGACTCTAATGCTTTACTGCCAGCTTCAGAATATCCAGAAACAAAAGCTATTTCATATACGTGCCCCAAATCTAAATAACTAATACTAAGATTTTTATCTTTTCTTTCCTCTGCTTTTTGTATGGTGTATAATATTTTTTCTTTTATAATCTCTTTATCTATATTATTCTTAATATCTATTTGTATGTCTTGTATTAAACTTTCTGTACTAGCTTCTTTTTCTGCTCCCATGACAAGATTTTTATTTGTCTTATTTATGTCGTCTGAAATTTCTGAGTTGTTTTTAGTATTTACATTTGTTAAATATTTTGTATTTAAATAAGACAATATAAACAAGCATAAAAAAGACAAGACTATAAGTATATACATTTTTTTACTTTTACTTTTTACTAAAAAAATAGAAAATAAACTAATTGTAATAATAAAAAATATAAAATAAACTGGTATATTAAAAGTTAAATTAAACACAGAGTAAATAAAACTAATAACAAAAAGCGTTATGCTTATATTTAAAAGATTAGATAGTAATGGCCTCATTTGTCGTGCTTGTATTATTTATTTCAGGAGAAACTGTGCTGGCTCCACTATTGGTGTTTGGTATAAAGTTATTTATAAAATCTATAAGTTTTTTAAGTAGATTTTTATCCAAACATACTTCTTCTATACATAATGAATTTGTATTTTGTAATGGATTTATATTTGAGGTTGGTACAGATGTAGAGATAGTATTATTTTGTAAGGTTGATGATACAATAGTAGATATATCATTTGACTCGTATATATATTCATTTTTAACTAACATCAAGACTATACCCTTACCAGTGTCCTCGCTCATGGCAGTACCAACAACTTGACCACTACCAATTAACTTTGCTCCTGTGCCCGAAAATTGAGATGACAATGTTATCTTATCTCCTTTTTTAACTGGACCATTTTCAGCTGTAACACGCACTGGCACACGTCCAGAAAATGCAACAGGCACGCTATTTTTTGTATTACCTCCCAGTATTATACCCGGATTAGTAGCTATAACACCGATAGCTTTTTTACTATCTTTTGCTTTTTCTACGCCATTAAGCTCATACTCTCCTGCAGCATCACTTGTGCCTCCTGTGTTCCACAAATGAGTTGTAGTGCTGAACTGAACTATGGTTCCAGCCACTAAATCAATCTCATCTGCTGGAAAGTTCTCAGCAAGATCAGCCGCACTATTAACTTCAAAAGCTTGTGCTACTATTTTACCTGGTACACGTAACATCTCTGTCTCTGGACAAGTCGCTGTAGCGTTTAATGTGCTTGGATTACAGTTGCCACTGGTTAACGGTGCAGTTCTGCCACCAAGACCCATCCAACCATTTTGTAATATTGTTAATTTTTTCAAATCACTTAAACCTATTTGTATAGTGTTTGGTGTTATATTATTTATATTTTGACCTATAGCTATAGAATTGGTAGCGTTTAGTGCTACTGTATTAGAAGCCCCAAAGATATAAGCATAGTCAGACAGTGCTGTATTGTAGAGTCCAAAAACTCCTGTCTTGTTAGCGTTAACAGTGTTTAATTTACCCACAACTTGTGAATTATCTCCTGTTATATTATTTTCATTACCTATAGCTAAACTATCTCCGTTTGATACTGTATTAGAGGCACCGTATGCAATAGAAAAGTTACCTGAAACATTGTTTACATTTCCTATGGTATATGAGCCGAGTCCAGAAGAGGTATTTATTCTACCTATAGATCCTGCGTACTTACTTGTAGCTGTATTTTGAACACCCACAGTAACAGTGTCCTCATTTGTTGCTGAGTTACTTATACCAAAAGCGACAGATCTTAGACCTGAAGCTAAGTTATATAAACCACTAGTTACAGAAAGATCACCGCTACTAGTACTATTACCTCCAAAAGAGACTGACTCCTCACCGGTAGTTGTAACTTTGTAACCTATAGCCATAGAAGAGGAGGCGACTGCTCTGGCTGTGTCTCCTATTGCTACACTATTAGCACCAGAAGCAATAGGTGCCCCAGAAGGATTTACAATTGACTCGTCATAGTATTTTAAATTAGTTTTTTTACAATCCCAAGTGTTTGTAGTTGTGCTAAATCCTAGCATTTGATTATTTGCACAAGATTTTAAATCAAAAATATAAGGACTAGATGTTGCACCTGTACCACTAATTGTAAGCGCTGTGCTTGTACCCGCTGACATTGCAGCACTAACATATGTATTATAATAATTATTTGCAGGAGCAGATACAGTGCTTGGTCCTGCTACAGGAACGTATTGATAACTATAATTTGTATTAAAAGGTGATATAGGAGAACCAGATAATCCTGTACCATTGTTACCATTTGAGCTAGGTATAGTAGTAAAAGTTGTCCCGTCTGTATATTTAAAGGTTATGCTTCCATTTGTATTCTGCACTGTAGAAACTATACCTCTACCATCTTTTCCCGGTATAGACACTGTAGAACCTTGAACTACTCTGGTGGAGCCAGTATTAACATACTTTACTACTGTACCCTCTGGTCTGTTTTTAAGGTTCTGTATATCATTAGCTTGAGACTGTAGTGTAGCATTTATTTGAGATAGGTCTACTGGATCTGATGGGGTATTTTGTATAGTAGTCTGACCTCCAGAGACAAAACACTTCTCTCTCTCTATTTCAGAGGAGAATATTTTAGATAGATTACAATAAGTATGTATAGCTGCTGTATCTATTATATTTTTATTCCTAGTGTCTGGAGAATATATTCTGTTTCTATTTACCAAGTTAGGATCAGATGTCTCTTGTGTAAAAAACTGAGCACTGACCGTCAATGAAAAAGAAAATAAAACTAATAATGTTAATATGATTTTTGTAAAATAGTTTTTTGTTTGCATATTATTTTGTACTTACTTTTATTATACTATAAAGATCCAGTAAAAAACTTTACTTATCCACATATTTTAATCTTTGTACACATATATGTTAAAATAAAATACTGTGGAAAAGTATTATACACATATAAGATTTTTGTTGTATAATTATATCATGAGATTAAACACTACTTTAAAATACATTGCCCTCTTTTTAATAATAATTATAACTGTTATACTTTATGTATATGGCAAAATGTTATATGTTAACATGTAAATAAAAAAATGTTAACTAGAAAAATATATTTTATTCGCCACGGTGAAACAATTTTGAATGCAAAAAAAATAAGACAAGGTGAAGATGGTGGCCTATCTGAAAAAGGGCACCTTCAAGCTTTTCAAACAGGACAGAGGCTTTCTTACTTTAATATTAAGAATATATTTTGTAGCCCATTTCAAAGAGCTATTGAAACTAGTGAGGAGGTATTAAAAAGTCTAAATGTAAGCATAGAGTACACACCCTTACTCTCGGAGAGGAAAAACCCTAGTAAAATAATAGGCTTGCAATATGAGGACCCCATAACATTTGAAGCTATAAACTTTATGGATAAAAGCTTTCACTCTGCTGATGCTAGGTGGGATGACGAGGAGAACTTTCAAGATCTAAAAGATAGGGCTCTTAAGTTAAAAACTTTTCTAGAAAAAAACTCAAAATCATCTACTCTTTGTATAACTCATGGTATATTTCTAAAAATGTTTTTATGTGTCCTATTGTATGGTGACAAGTTAGATGTGAGCACCTATATAAAAATGTCCACACTTAATCCTGCTGATAATGCCGGTATAACAGTATTGGAGTATAGTCCGCTTAATTTCTTTTCAGAACCGTGGGAAATAATAGCCTATAATGACAGTCCGATAAATATGAGAAGTCTACGTATTTAAATAGTTACAACTCCGTCAGCGAGACGCACAACTCTATCTGTAACCTTTCCATATTCCTCTTCGTGAGTAACCATGACTATTGTTAAACCTTCTTTGTTTAATTTTTTAAATATCTCTATCACTCTGTCACTATTTTCTACGTCAAGGTTCGCTGTTGGCTCATCAGCAAAAAGTATTCTAGGTTTGTGTGATATAGCTCTCGCTACCGCTGTACGCTGCTGCTCACCTCCTGACATTTGGCTTGGGAGGTTATCTGCTCTGTGGCCTAGTCCCACACTCTCCAGCGAGGCTCTAGCATTTTGTCTTGCTGTATCGAAACTTATTCCCTGCTGCATCTGAGGTAGTGCCACATTTTCAAGTGCCGATAATTCTGGTATAAGTGAATAGTCCTGAAACACATACCCTAGCTTGAAAAGCCTAAAATCTGTCCTTTCTTTTTCATCCATATTATGAGTATTCTCACCATCTATAACTATCTCACCACCACTCGGCTCGTCTAGCAGGGAAAGCTGGTACATACAAGTACTTTTACCAGCTCCTGATCTTCCCATAATAGCCACAAACTCACCCTCTTGTATCTCGATATTTACACCTTTCAAAACTTTTGTCTCCTTGTCTCCGTCTTTAAAAACCTTTATAAGGTCCCTGCACACTATTATATTATTTGTTTTACTTTGCATATTTATATTTTTTATTTACTTTTTTTATAATAACATTTTAATTATAATTAAACTAATTCTAGATTTTTTACACTCTTTTTATATTTCCAAAAAAGATAAAGAGCAAAAGTTACTGTAATAGAAAATACTACGAATTTGTAATCAACCCAAATATTTTCTGTAAAATGTCTTCTAATATATTCATTTGTTACCCCGAAAGTTAATAAAAAAGCTGCCCACTGATAAGATAACTTTTTCCAAAGAGCATCTTCCAAATTAAATATATGTCCAAAAAACTTTTTTATAACAGGTGCATCTAAATACCCAGTAATCAAAATAGTTACACCCAAAATAATATCATAAAAACTATCACGCATCTGTACATATACAGGATCTTTTAAAAAAAGTGTGAGACTACCAAAAAAAGTGGTCTCTAAAGATATAAACAGTGCCAAATAAGGTATTCTCTTTTCTTTATGAAAAGTATAAAAAGTGTAAATGATAGTTGTGAGCATCATCACAAAAGTAGAAGTAAAGAAATTACCTTTTGTGAACTCATAAGCCATAAAAAATGATAATATCGGTATAAACTCAAAAAGTGACTTTATGATTATTTTTATAAAGTGGATAAGCGTTTTTAAATTCATGATTTATATAGTATAATATAAATATATGGAAAATACAAATAAACATCACAAAGAAGAAAAAGCAGAGCCAAAATTATCTGTTGCACTATCTATAATAATAGCCTCTCTATTTATAGCATTAGCAATATTCCTTGGTTTTAAAAATATGGGAGTAAGTAAAACTGAAACCTCTTTTACAGATCCTGACAGTCTATTTTCTGGCAGAGAATTGAAACAAGAAGAGTTCGTAATTGGTGAAGTAAATGACAAAGTTGTTCTGCTTGAGTATTCTGATTTAGAATGTCCATTTTGTAAAAAGTTCCACACTGAGACTATGGACAAAATATATGAAAAATATGCAGGAAAAATATCTATAGCCTATAGACATTACCCTCTACCTTTTCATAAAAGAGCTCCAAAAGAGGCTGAGGCTACTCTTTGCGCTCGTGAGCTTGGTGGGCAGGTAGTTTACAAAAATTACATAAGTAAAATATTTGAACTAACTGGCGGCAACGATACTCTAGATCCAGAGAGCCTAAACACTACTGCTACAGGACTAGGACTAAATGTAACTGACTTTAAAAACTGTGTGAGCTCTGGAAAATATGCAGCGCAAGTTGAGGTTGACATAGCTGATGGAGGCGATGTTGGTGTGCAAGGAACTCCCAACACTTTTGTGTTACTAAAAGATGGTAACGACTACAAGATAATAACCATGATCAACGGTGCTCGTGATGAAAAGTATGTTAGCAAGGTTATAGACCAAGCTTTGAAGATGGTAAAGTAGTTACGGTAAAATAAAAATAGCGGCGCCTACGGCGCCGCTATTTTTATACATTATCTTATCTCCACACTCATACCTATGTCTGCCCACTTATATAACTTTTCTGCTATATCTGTCGGTAAGTTGACACATCCTGACGAGTGCTTTCTCCCAAAATCATTGTGCCAATAAGCACCATGAATAGCAGCTCCGTCCCCTGTAAAATACATGGTCCAAGGTACTCCAGGCAAATCATACTCTTTTTTATTTACCCCTGGTATTGGTCCTTGCATATACCTGCTTGGTATTTTCCTAAAAATATAAAATGTACCTTTTTCTGTTGGTGCCTCGGCTATACCTGTTGATATAACATTTTCCAAAAACACCTTATCGCCATCATATGCTATTAGTTTTTGTTTTTTAATGTCAACGACTATTTTCTTCTCTGTGACAGCTTCTATATTTTGACCTATCTCTTCTTTTTCTAGATCTTTTAAAAGATATGCATATTCAGCTGTAACATACACATCTCCCTTAATCCTTTCTGGATAACGTAACCACTCTTTGAACTCTACTCTGTACCACACCTGTCCACCTATTTCTTTTGTCTCTGCTAGGCGCAGCACTGTACCATTGCGTAGCTTCATTATTTTTCCAGATTTAGTGCTTGGACCTGATCTTGCATTTACGCATACTCCTTGCCATGCATGATTACAGCTATTTACTATTTGTATATAGTCATGTTTTTCTGTATAGACTTTTATGTTTTCATATTTTACCCCATCAACAACTTCTTGCGCAAAAGAAAAATTTGTAAACGTTAAGAATATAAAAAAAATACTAAATACTAATTTCTCCTCGCGCTTAATCCCAGAGGGAACCAAGCGCGCCTTCGTCAAAATTATATTTAATATTTTTTTTATGTTTTTTTTCATATTTTAATTATTTTTTAGTATGTCTATTTTATTTTGTATGCCATTTATTCTATTCATAACTTGATTGCCGTAATTAGCTGCATTGCTTGATTTACTACACCCTGAGCCAGAATAATACTTACACGCAGCGTTTCTCTCACCGCTATAATCACCACCAGCACCTCCATTATCTTTTAATAAAAATCCAGTACCAGCAATAGAATGCCTCGGATTCCATGGATCAGCAATAGACTCGCCCGTAGATTTTTTAATTTTACTCTCGTAACCAACCCAAGTTGCCGGCATAAACTGACTCATACCCATAGCCCCACCATAACCGTAAGATAGGGCGCAAGAAACTCTTGTCTTATAAGTGTCTCTACCAACTGATTTAGTAATATTAAAAAAATGAGGTACGCTGTCAGGTTTCATACTTCCTTTTGCTGCGCTATTTTTCATCGACACAAGAGAACCTTTTTCGTCCGAAACATAACACTGACCCACATTAGATCCAAAAGCGGACTCTTGTTCTAATATCGCAAGTATAAACTCGGTACGTACACCGCTCGCAGCCGAAGCCTGTTTTGCGTAATCGTATAGATTACCAAAATTAACAGTACTACCATCTTTAAAAGAAAACAAAGCCGTCCTTATTTCTGCTGCTTTTTTCTCAGCATTTTTAAGCACTTCTTTATATTTTTTCTCTTCACCTTTTGTTATACTTAAGACCTCTTTTTTCTCTCCTTTAACTTCTTGTATTTCTTGTTTCTTTGCTACTTGCTGTGACTTTAAACTTTCCTCTTCATCTTTGTTGTCTTCCAGGTCTTGCTTTACATCTATGATAACTTTCTTTGTCTGTTTTACAACATCAGAAGAAGATATGAGGCTCTTTTTTAAACTATTTGAACCATAAAGCGCGTCTACAGATTCTGATATAGAGTCACCAGAAAGAAAAGTTAGAGCCTCACTAGTCTGAGCACTTTTAAAATTAATATCACGCAAGACAGTTTTCATTGCAAGTTTTTCTCTCTCTAGCTTTTGATCCAAGGTTAGTATTTTTTTATTTTTATCAGATATACTATAAGCCAGATTTTGTATACTTTTATCTCTCAGCTTTATTTCTGTTTCTGTTTTTTTTATTTTTGTATCAAGTATAGTTATGTCCCTTTCCAGACTACTACCCTTCTTTTTTGTCTCGTCTATAACTTTTTTATGACTCTCTATTTCTACTTCTAATTGTTTAAGTTCTTGATTAAGTTTTTCTTTGTCCAAACTCTGTGCAAAAGAAAAGTTAAAAATACTATAAAAAGCAAAAATAATCAAAATACTTTTACTTATAAATATATGTGTTTTGCTTTTATTTAACATCTTTATATTATAACACATACAAGTGTTTTTTGTGACTAAAATATTAACATTTTATAAAAATAAAAAATCTTACAATTTAAAATCTCTTTTAAAATTAAGCTCTAACTGCGTTTTTAATTTACTTATTTCTATATTTTTAATCTCTGCTATTTTTTCTATTATAACATCTACATATTCTGAGCTATTTATTTTGCCAACTCTTTTTCCGTCTATACCTTTTGGAGTTACATATGGACTATCTGTCTCGGCGTGTATATGTTTTAGGTCTATATATTTTAAAACTTCATCATAATCATGACACAAAGTTATGACACCACCAAAAGAAAAAGTAAAACCTATTTTTATAAATCTATCTGCTATGTTTTTGTCTCCAACAAAAAAATGTACATTACCATTTGCTTTTTTGTTTTCTGAGGCGGGTTCTGTGGCGGCCACATATCTTCCCGCAC